>DASZFP010000020.1:0-1894 GCA_035939615.1 Burkholderiaceae bacterium
TGCAAACATGGTTAGCAGTTCCTCCCCTCTGCCGCGTGCGGGAGAGCCAGGGGTGAGGGTGCTCGCGGCGGAAGAGCCCGTCCAAACCACCAACGGCATGATCGAGATCCGCAACGCCCGCGAGCACAACCTGAAGGGGATCGACGTGACGATCCCGCGCGACGCGTTCACCGTGATCACCGGCGTGTCCGGCAGCGGGAAATCGACGCTGGCGTTCGACATCCTGTTCAACGAGGGGCAGCGCCGCTACCTGGAATCGCTGAACGCCTACGCCCGCTCGATCGTGCAGCCGGCCGGGCGCCCCGATGTGGATGCGATTTACGGAATCGCTCCGACGGTGGCGATCGAACAGCGTGTCAGCCGCGGCGGCCGCAAGAGCACGGTCGCCACCCAGACCGAGGTGCATCATTTCCTGCGGCTGCTGTTCGTGAAGCTCGGCATACAGCATTGCCCCGACTGCGGCATCCCGGTGACTCCGATGTCGTTCGACGCAATCGTGGCGCAGATCGGGCAGAGTCTGCGCGGGCGTCACATCGGCGTGCTGGCCCCGCTGATCGTCCATCGCAAGGGCTATTACACCGAGCTCGCCAAATGGGCTGCGGCCCGCGGTCACACCCATCTGCGCGTGGACGGCCGTTTTGTGCCGACCTCGCCGTGGCAACGCCTGGAACGGTTTCGCGAACATACGATCGAGCTTCCGCTCGGCGATCTGCAGGTCGGGCCGCACACCGAGCCGCAGTTGCGGGCCCTGGTGGAGCGCGCGCTGGAGCTTGGCCACGGCGCGGTCCAGATCCTGTGGCCGCTGGAGCACCTGAAGGCGGCATTGGAGGGCGACAGCGGCAGCGCGCTCGAGCATCGCCTGTTCTCGATCCGCCGCACCTGTCCGTCGTGCGGCCAGGCCTTCCCGGAGCCGGATCCGCGCCTGTTTTCGTACAACTCCAAGCACGGCTGGTGCCCCGATTGCTTCGGCACCGGTCTGCGGCTACCGGGCTTCGGCGCCGAGGACAGCGGCGAGGAAATCGGCTGGAACGCATGGTACGAAGGCGAGGAGTCGCCCTGCCCCAGCTGCGCGGGACAGCGCCTTCACCGGGTCGCGCTGGCGGTGCGCTTCGACGGACGCAGCATCGCCCAGGTCGGGGCGCTGACGGTCGCCGAGGCGCGCGCCTGGCTGCAAGGGCTGCGGCTGGCCGGGCGCGAACTGGCGATTGCGCGCGACATCGTGACCGAGATCCGCGGACGGCTGGATTTCCTGCTCGAGGTCGGTCTCGGGTACCTGGCGCTCGATCGCGGCGCGCCGACCTTGTCCGGCGGGGAGTCGCAGCGCATCCGGCTGGCGGCCCAGCTCGGATCCAATCTGCAGGGCGTCTGCTATGTGCTGGACGAGCCCACGATCGGTCTGCACGCGCGCGACAACCGGATCCTGCTATCGGCGCTCGCCAAGCTGCGCGAGCGCGGCAACTCGCTGGTCGTGGTCGAACACGACGAGGAAACGATCCGCGCGGCCGACCACCTGATCGACATGGGCCCGGGCGCCGGCAGCCAGGGCGGCTGCGTGGTGGCGCAGGGCAGCCTCGAGGACGTGATGGCCAATCCGCACTCCGTGACGGGCCGCTTCCTGCGCCACCCGCCGCAGCGCAGCGCGCGTCCGCGGCGCGAAGCGCCGATCAGCGGTCCGCGCCTGACGGTCCGCGCGGCGAGTCTGCACAACCTGCGCCGCATCGACGCCGACATTCCGCTGGCGCAGCTGACCGTCATCACCGGCGTGTCGGGCAGCGGCAAGTCGACGCTGGCGCGCGACGTGCTGCTGAGCAATCTGCGTTCGGCGCTTGCACAGCGACCCGCGCGCGCGCGTGCCCTCACCCCCGGCCCCTCTCCCGCAAGCGGGAGAGGGGAG
>DASZFP010000021.1:0-30904 GCA_035939615.1 Burkholderiaceae bacterium
CTCCAGGCGCACTCCGCACACACGCAGCCCAGCCGCACTGGCAAGTTTGAGCGTCGCGAATTCGACTCGCTGGATGTTGTGGCGGTCGCTCCTCTCGGGAAGCTTGGCCAACCAGATCTTGCGGTCATCTTCGATGCTGACCTTGGGGCGCGCCCCTCCCATGCTCGTTCCCGGCTGGAGTTCTTCCAAAACCTCATGAGGTAGTCGGCCGTCCTCCTCCACCCTCTGTGCTGCCTCGATGAGTGCATCCAGTTGGTGGGTCTTGTTAAACGGCCGCCGCGGCCCTGGCGGATCGACAGAAAGACCAAATCGCAGGTTACCCGCCCCGTCGTCCGGGCCGTTCAGCAGATACTCCATCTCGAGGATGTCCGCCTCTGGCCGTTGCAACTTGGCCTGGATGACCCGACGACCCCAGGCATCGGGGCTTGCGTCCCGGACAGCGCCGGGGATGCCCTTGAGCTTGGTGAACTTCCGGGGCCGGTCCGTCAGGGGCAGGTGATACGGATCCAGCGCGACCACGTTCGCTCGAAGCAGGTAGCGCTTGCCGTACGTGAACGTGCCTTCAAAGACGCCAGTGCCAACCTCCCTGGCCTTCAGCAAGGCGCAGGGGACCCAGTCGAATGTTCCAGGCAGCTGGATGTAGACGTAGCAGGATTGCTCGGCGGCCGTCATGTTCTGCGCGGTCTCAGAAGTCGTTCTCGGCGGGCTTCACCTTCGGACGGCGAACTCGTTGCACCTGACGAGCTGCATCGAGAGTCTTGCCGTGCTCGTCGGCGTCGGGGTCTGCGATGCCGTTGGTCGTTGACAGCAGGCCGAGTGCCCAGAGAACGGTGTAGACGTGACCGATCGCGATTCCAGGCGCACCGGATTCCACTCCGTACAGGGTGCGTCGGGCAATCTGGCATGCCTTTGCCAAGTCTTCCTGGCTCATGCGGCGGCGTACGCGGGCGAGACGGATGCGCCCGCCCAGCACCTTGATCGCCTGATCAACCTCGAAGGGCGTCGAGGATATTTTGAGCATAATACCACCCGCTATGTGATATAGCAGGCATTATAATACCCATCATTTTTCGGATAGGTCGATGGGTTGTAAGCATAATATCGCTCCTTAAAACCAATAGTGAGCGGTATTATGCCCAAGTTCAGCGAGAAGAACCTAAGGCCCCTTCTTGCGGATGACGATCGGAGCGCGCGGAAACTCCGGCAGCCCCGAATAAAGCGCCGGCACCGTGGTCGGCAGCAGGTCGTCGGCCACCTTGCGCTGCTCGGGCGACAGCACCGCATACAGCTGACTGGCCGCATCGGCGATGTCTTCCATCGCCGCCAGCCGGTTTCTCACCAGGTCCACACGGCGGTTGATCTGGTGCAGGGCATCCTCGTTGTCGGGCCCGCGCGGCACACCGCGCAATTGATCCAGCATCAGCGCCTGCACGCGCTGGGCATAGAGGTCCCAGGCGGCCTGCTGGGAAGTCTGCAGCTTCAGCCGCTGCTGCACTTCGGCCACGTGCAGGCCGAATTCGCTGCCGAGCGTGTGGCGCTCGATCGCGCCGCGATCGGGCGCCTCCTGAATGGTCGGCGGGACCTGCCCCGCGCGCCCGCCTTGCTGCGCGCTCGCGATCAGTCCGGCTGCCAGCAACGCGGCCGCCGCCGCGCAGCGGGCAGCCCGGCCCGTCACGCGCGCGCTCCGAGACCGGCTGCAGTCAGCCCGCCCGGAAATTGGCCCCGCCGGCGCGGAAACTTCAGCACCGCTCTGAGCCCGCCGCCCTGGCGCGACTCGAGTGCGACGTCGCCGCCGTGACCGCGCGCGATCGCGCGCGCGATCGCAAGGCCCAGGCCGCTGCCTCCCGTGTGGCGGGCCCGCGAAGCCTCCAGGCGCACGTAGGGCTCGAACACGCGCTCGCGCTCGGATTCCGGAATGCCCGGTCCGCGATCCTCCACGATGAACTCGAGCTGGTCGGCCTCGTCGCGCACCGTCAGATCGACCGAACCGCCGCCGTAGCGTCGCGCGTTGTCGACCAGGTTACCCAGGCAACGCCGCACCGCCTGAGCGCGCGCCAGCAGCGGCGCGCTCGCCTGGCCGTGAGTCTCTATCGAGCACCCGAGCGCCCGCATGTCCTCCGCCACCGACTCGACCAGCGCGTTCACGTCGATCCGGGCCGGCTGCTCGCCGCTGTGCCCGGCGCGCAGGAATTCCAGCGTATCGCCGATCATCCGGTCCATTTCGACCAGGTCGCTCTCGATCGCTTCGCGCGTGGCCTCGTCGGCCAGACGCTCGATCCGCAGCCGGATCCGCGTGATCGGCAGCCTCAGGTCATGCGACACCGCGGCGAGCGCCTGCGAGCGCGTCTCCAGGTTGCGCTTCAGATCCTGCTGCATCCGATTGAACGAAGCGGCCGCCGTGGCCACTTCGGCCGGCCCGGTCACCGCCAGCGGCGGCTGGTCCAGATTGCCGGCCAGTCCACTGGCCGCCCGGGCCAGCGTCCCCAGGGGGCGCGTCATCCGCCGCACGGTCCAGGCCGTCAGCCCTCCGACGATCGCCACCAGCAGCGCCACCCCGACCAGCACGTGCGTCGGCGGCTCCGCCAGCGTGGGCGGCAGCACGTGGCGCAGCGTCAGAACGGTGCCGTCGGTCAGCCGGGCCTGCACGGCCACCATGCGCAGCCGGCGCCGCCGCGAGTCGTCCAGCACTCCCGCGGCCGCCGGGGCAGCGAACGGGCGGGCAGCGGGCAGCATGGGAGGCCAGTCCGGGCCCATCACCAGCATCTGCAGCTCCAACGGCCGCGGCAGGCCGTTGCGCAGCTTGGCCAGGAACGAGATCGCCTCGGCCGGCGGATCGTCACCGGGCCTGCGCCACGGCTCCTCCAGGCTGGCGTGCGATGGACGCAAGCCGGTGGTGCCGATGATGCGCAGGCGCTCGGCCGAGCCGGCTTCGTCGAGCGCGCTGATGAAGCCGGCTACGCGCTCGGCCGCCTGGTCGCCCCATAAACGGTCAGCCAGCCGCGAGCGTTCGTTCAGCATCAACCAGACGCCGATCAGCTGCGACACAACCACCGCAACCACCGTGGCGAACACCACCTGGCCGAACAGCGAACGCGGCAGCAGCTTCACCCCCGCTCCGGGCGCGATACCAGCATGTACCCTTCGCTGCGCACGGTGCGGATCATCCTGGGCTCACGCGCGTCGTCGCGCAGGCGCTTGCGCAGCCGGCTGACCAGCACGTCGACGGTCCGCTCGAGACGGTTGGCCTCGCGCCCGGCGATCGCATCGATCAGCTGGTCGCGCGTGAGCACGCGGTTCAGATTCTCGGCCAGCGCTCGCAGCAGGCGGAACTCGCCGGTCGACAGGACCACGACCACGCCCTCCGGGTCGATCAGGTGATGGGCGCCCAGGTCCAGGACCCAGCCGTCGAAACCGATCCGCGAGGTGGCGTCGGGCCCGCGATCGCCGGCGCGGCGCAGGATGCTGCGAATACGCGCCAGCAGCTCGCGCGGGGAAAACGGCTTGGCCAGGTAATCGTCCGCCCCCATTTCCAGCCCCAGCACGCGCTCGAGCTCGTCGCCGCGCGCGGTTAGCATCATGATCGGGACGGTCGAATGGGTGCGCAGCCGGCGGCACAGCGTCAGGCCGTCCTCGCCGGGCAGCATCAGATCCAGCACGATCAGGTCGAAAGCTTCGCGCGCGAGGCGCTCCCGCATCGCCTCGCCGTCGGCAACGGTCTGCACTTCGTACCCCGATTCGCGCAGATAGCCGTCGAGCAGCTCGCGCAGCCCGGGGTCGTCGTCGACGACCAGTATTCTTTGAGTCATTCGGCGTGCCGCCCAGGTAGCTGTCGTCGAAAGCATAATCATCGTGTCACTCGCATTCTGAAGGTGGATACAGGCGCTGACCATCTGTTACGCGCCGTTCACACGCGGTGATCGCGCATCGTGAACCCATTGACACACGTGGGCTCTAATGGGTTCACTTGATTCGCGGAGAAATTCGATGAACGCAGTTCGCAGATACGCGCCGCTGGCCGCGATCCTGCCTACCCTGCTGCTGGCCGCCCTGCCGTTGGTTTCCATGGCCCAGCAGCAACGAGACCCCCCGGGCCCGCCGCACCAGGCGCGCGGGCACGAGGATATGCAGCAGAATCTGCAAAGGCACCTGGACCATCTGGCGGCGCGGCTGGAAATTCGCGCGTCGCAGCAGGAAGCCTGGAACGCGTTCACCACCGCAGTGCGGGCAATGGTACCGGACAAGCCGCACGAGCGGCCCGCCGAGAGCCTGGACGCGGCCTCACGCGCGCGGATGGCCGCGGATCGCGCCGCCGAACGCGCCAAGCACCTGACGCAGCTGGCCGACGCCACCGCCAAGCTGCAGCAGGTGCTGGATCCACCGCAAAAAGAGGTGCTGAACGAAGTCGCCCGCCATTTCGGATCCCGCCTGATGGCGCACGGCGATGGCATGCACGGGATGCACGAAGGTCACTGCGACGAGCCGATGCACGAAGGTCATCATTTCCAGTGGCATGAGCGCTCGGGCAGCGACGGCCACGACGGGCACGACAGCTGATCTGGAGCCCTCACGGGGGTGAGGGCGGCTCCAGCGCATATCCGGCGAAGGCGCCGTCCGCCAGCCACTGGTTCAGCAGTTCGACGGCCCGCTCGGCCGCGCCCAGCTCGCTGCACCACTGCGCGAAGTCCATGCGCCCGGCCAGCCGGTCGAAAGCAGTCGCCTCCTCGGGCGCCATCGAGCGGAAACGCACCTGAAAATCGCGTCGCGTCAGCAGCCACGCCGTCGCTGCACCGCGGTCGGATGCCGGAACCGCCTCGCCGCGCGACTGGGCGGCCCACATCGCCGGCACGTTGGTGGTGAGCTCGATGCGCTGTACGGCCGGATGAACGATGAAACTCAGCCGCGGCCAGCTGTCCGGCGCGATCCGGACCAGCGCATCGCGACTCAGGCAGGCCGCATCCAGCGCGTCGAACGACGAGGCCATCGCCCATTCGAAGCGGGCCATCTCGGCCAGTTCGGGACGGTCGGACCAGGGCGGAGCCGATTCCAGGAACTGGGAGAGGCGCTCGCCGTACCAGCGCAGGTTGCGAAAGCTGGAGGGGTGGGCGGCGATGTAAGCGCGCCCCAGCGCGTCGAACTGTTCCGGGCCGGCGATCGCGCTCAGGCCCGGGTAGTCGGTCTGCAGCGCTTCCAGCAGCCGCAGCTCGTAGCCCTCCGCGTAGATCTGCATCCTGGCGGCGCTGTCGGCCGGTGCGGTTTGCCGCACCCGCTGCAGCACGGCCGGGTCGCGCTGCAGCACGTAGTCCTGGAACTCGCGCTGAAGGCGCGCCAGATCCGGCCCGGCGTGCGGCGACCGCCGCGCCATCAGGCCGCCTGCGACGAGGTTCGCTCCATCGCCTCGGCATCGACGCGCGCTGCGATGGCGCGGGCCCGATCGAGCTCCGCCAGCAGCTCGGCCAGCGGTGGAATGTTGGCATCGCGCTCGATCATCGTGGCCACGTCGCCGAAGCGGCGGCGCGCGTGCTCGTACAGCTCCCATACCGGCTCCACGATCGGCGCATCGTGCGTGTCGACGATCAACTGGCCGCGTCGCTCGTGACCGGCCAGGTGGATCTGCTGCACACGCGCAGCCGGGATCGCGTCCAGATAGACGAGCGGATCGAAGTCGTGGTTCACGCTGTTCACGTAGACATTGTTGACGTCCAGCAGGATCAGGCAGTCGGCGCGCCGCGCGACTTCGGCCAGGAAATCCCATTCGGCCAGTTCCGAGCACTCGTAGCCGGCGTAAGTGGACGCGTTTTCCAGCAGGATGCGGCAGCCCAGCCGGTCCTGCACCCGGCCGACTCTCTCGACCACGTGGCCGAGCGCGGACTCGCTGTACGGCAGCGGCAACAGGTCGTGCAGGTTCACGCCGCCCACCCCCGTCCAGCACAAGTGGTCGGAGATCCAGACCGGATGCACGCGCCGCTGCAGCCGCTTCAGGGCGACCAGATGGTCATCGTCCAGCGGGTCCGTGCTGCCGATCGACAGCGACACCCCGTGCATGGCAACCGGGTAGTCGGCCCGAATGCGGTCCAGCCAGTGCAACGGCCGCCCGCCCGGAACCATGTAGTTTTCACTGAGGATCTCGAGCCAGCCGAGCGGCGGCCGGGTCTCGACGATCGCCGAATAGTGCGGCGCTCGCAGCCCCAGCCCGAAACCGAGCGAGCGTGCGGCCACGAGCACCGTCCTGGCGCTACTTCTTCATGTCCGCCTTGGCTTTGTCGCAATCCGCCTTGCTCATTTCCTTGATGCCCTGGCCCTTGCAGGAGTTCTGCCCCTTGCAGGAGTTGTTCGCGTTCTTGCAGTCGCTCTTGCCCTTGCAGCTGTTGACGCCGCTGCATTGAACCTTGCCGGCGTCATCGGCAAGAACCGGGGTCGCGAACCCCATCGCAAACAGCCCCGCCGCAGCCGCCGCGATCGCAGCTCCGGTTAGTTTCGAGCTCTTTCTGGTCGTCCCCATCATGACTCCTTTTTCAGAATGTGCCGCCCCCTTGCGAGCCGTACGCCGCGCGACCTCGGTCGCAACCACGCCGGATGCCCGACCACCGGGCACGCGGCTTGGTCGGACCTCGGGCGCAGATCTTACAGCCCGGCTGCGCTCAAGGCCGCCCAGGGTCGGCGGCTGCCCGGATGCTACATTGATCGAGCCCCAAGTCATTGACTCCGAACGGCTAATGAGAGTGGCCGACGATGCAGCCCGACCCTGATGGCGCCGCTGTCGGGGCGCGCGTGCGCTGGTTGGCTGCGGCGGGCGCCGTGCTCGGGCTGACGGGCGTTGCCGCGGGTGCGTTCGGGGCTCATGCCGCCAAGGCGTGGATGGGGCCAGAGCACCTGGGCGTGTTCGAGACCGCTACCCGCTATCAGGTAGTGCACGCGTTGGCGCTGTTCGCGTGCGCATGGGTGCTGCAATCCTGGCCGGGGCGCGCCGCATGGGCGGCAGGCGCCTGCTTCGTGGCCGGCACCTTGCTGTTCAGCGGCAGCCTGTACCTGCTCGCCTTGCTGGGTGAACCGCGTTTCGGCGTCATCACGCCCCTGGGCGGATTCGGCCTGCTCGCGGGGTGGGCGCTGCTCGCCGTCGCGCTCGTCCGGTCTTAGGAAGCGCTCGGTTAGCCAACAGCTCGACCATCCAATCGACGCAGCCCAGACGGGAAAGCCACCGAGAACTGTGACGTTGCTCGGTTAACATCCGCACTCCTTCAAGGAGCTGGGCATGCATGCGTTGGGACCATCCGCGCTGCCGCGGGTGCACACGGCACGTGGCGTCGTGCTGTGCCTGGCCGGGCTGTGGCTGGCCGGTTGCAATGCACGCGGCGATGCCCCGCCCAAGCAGGCCCCGCCGCCAGCCGAGGTCACGGTGCTGCGGGCCCAGCCGCGGCCAGTGACGCTGACCGAGGAATACGTGGGGCAGGCCGAGGCGGTCGAGACGGTCGAGATCCGATCGCGCGTGCAAGGCCTGCTGGAACGCCAGGCGTTCCGCGACGGCGCAACCGTGCGCCGCGGGCAACTGCTGTTCCAGATCGACCGGCAGCCGTTCGACGCAGCGCTGGAGCAGGCGCGGGCCAACCTGGCCCAGGCCGAGGCGTCCGCGGCCAACTCGGTCCAGAACCTGGCCAGGGTTTCGCGGCTGATCGCCGACAACGCCGTCAGCCAGCAGGACATGGACACGGCCGTGGCGCGCGATCGGGCCGACCGCGCCAGCGTCGAGGCAGGGCGGGCGGCCGTGCACGAGGCCGAGCTGAACCTGGGCTACACGCAGATCACCGCGCCTCGTGACGGCATGATCAGCAAGGCGCTGGTCAAACCGGGCTCCCTGGTGACCGTTGCGCAGACTCTGCTCACCACGCTGTACTCGGCCAACCCGATTTACGTGAACTTCGCGCTGGGCGAGCAGCGGGCGCTGGAGCTGACGCGCCGCGCCCGCGGCAAGGCCACCGAGCCGGACGTTTTCCATCTGCATCTGGTCGACGGCAGCGACTATCCGAATCCGGGCCGACTGGACTTCGTCGATGCGGCCATCGATCCGAAAAACGACACGCTGCAGATGCGGATCGCGGTCCCGAACCCGGACGGCACGCTGCGTCCGGGCCAGTACGTGCGGGTGCTGGTTCCGTCGGCCTCGCGGCCGGACGCGATCCTGATTCCGCAACGGGCGGTCCAGGAGCTGCAGGGACTGAAGACGGTCTTCGTGATCGGTGCCGACAACAAGGCCTCGGTGCGCCAGATCACGGCCTCCCAGCGGATGGGCAACGACTGGGTGATCGACACGGGCCTGCAGCCCGGGGAAATCGTGGTGGTCGACGGACTGCAGAAAGTCATGCCCGGCGCGACCGTCAAGCCGGTGTTCGCGGCCGAGCGCGCTCCGTCCGACGAACATCGCGGCTGATTGTCCGGCGCGGGGCCGACGGTGCTGAATTTTTTCATCGAACGGCCGATCTTCTCGACCGTCATCTCGCTGGTGATCCTGCTGGCCGGCGCGCTGGCCGGCTTCAGCCTGCCGATCGCGCAGTATCCGCAGATCGTGCCGCCGCAGGTGCAGGTGTCCACCAGTTTCCCGGGCGCCAACTCGCAGGTCGTGGCCGAGTCGGTCGCCGCCCCGATCGAGCAGCAGGTCAACGGCGCCAAGGGCATGATTTACATGGACTCCAAGAGCGGCGCCGACGGCTCTTACAACCTGGTGGTCAGCTTCGAGATCGGCACCAATCCCGACATCGCGGCGGTGGACGTGCAGAACCGCTTCGCCATCGCTCAAAGCCAGCTTCCGGCCGACGTGGCGCGCCAGGGCATCACGATCCGCAAGGTGTCGACCGACTTTCTGGCGGTGTTCGCGCTGACCGCGCCGGACGGCCGCTACGACAACGTCTTCCTGAGCAACTACGCGACGCTGAACCTGGTCGACGCGATGACGCGCGTCAACGGGGTCGGGCAGGTTCGCGTGTTCGGGGCGCGCGATTACAGCATGCGCATCTGGCTCGACCCGGACCGGATGGCGCGCCTGGGCGTCACCGCCGGCGACGTGGCCAACGCGATCCGCGAGCAGAACGTCGTCGTGCCTGGCGGCGTGATCGGCGCGCCGCCGTCGCCGCCGGGCACCACGATGCAGTACACGGTCAACGTGCTGGGGCGCTTGAGCGACGTCGCGCAGTACGAAGCGATGATCGTACGCGCAGCGCCCGACGGCCAGATCGTCCGCATGCACGACATCGCCCGCATCGAGTTGAGCGGCGCCGACTATTCAATGACGGCGCGCGAGCGCGGACTGCCTTCGGCCTTCATCGGCATTTTCCTGTCGCCCGACGCCAACGCGCTGGACGTCGATCGCGGCGTGCGCCGCGTGATGGAAGAAGCGTCGCGGTTGTTTCCGGAGGGGATGGTGTACTCGGTGCCGTACACGACGGTGCCGTTCGTCACCCAGTCACTGAAGGAAGTGGCGATCACGCTCGGCATCGCCTTCGTGCTGGTGGCGTTCGTGGTGTTCCTTTTCCTGCAGAGCTGGCGTGCCACGCTGATCCCGATCGTCGCGGTGCCGGTGTCGCTGGTGGGCACGTTCGCGGCCTTCGCTGCGCTGGGATTTTCGATCAACACGCTGACCCTGTTCGGTCTGGTGCTGGCGATCGGGATCGTGGTCGACGATGCGATCGTGGTGGTCGAGGCGGTGCAGCACCGGATCGACTCCGAGGGCCAGTCGCCGATGGAGGCGACCAAGGGGGCGATCGCCGACGTGGGCGGACCCGTGATCGCCATCGCGCTGGTGCTGGGGGCGGTATTCGTCCCGGTCGCCTTCCTGGGAGGGCTGACCGGGCAGTTGTACCGCCAGTTCGCGCTGACCCTGGCTTTCTCGGTCATGCTGTCGGCCATCATCGCGTTGACGCTGACGCCGGCGCTGTGCGCGCTGCTGCTGCGGCCGGCGCGCGTCAGTGCCCGCAGCCGCAATCCGCTGACCGCGTTCTTCAAGCTGTTCAACCGGGGCTTCGATGGGTTCCGGCACGGCTATCTGGGAGCGGTCGATCGCCTGGTCCATCACGCCGCACTGGTGTTCCTGACCTTTGCAGCGCTGCTGGTCGCGCTGTACTTCCTGGTCAGCACGCGCCCGACCGGACTGGTTCCGGACGAGGACCAGGGATTCGTGCTCGGCATCGTGCAGCTGCCGCTGGGCGCCTCGACGCGGCGCACCCACGAGGCGTTTACCCAGATCGAAGCGATCTCGCAGCAGGTGCCCGGGGTCGAGGGGCTGGCCGGGCTGGAGGGGTTCAACATCCTGACCGGCATTGCCTCGCCGTACAACGCGACCGTGTTCATCCGGCTCAAACCCTGGGGTGAGCGGATCGGCAAGCCCGGCCAGAGCGCCACCGAGATCACCAATCAGATGATGATGCGCATCAACCGCGACGTGAAGGACGCGTTCGGGCTCATTTTCAATCCGCCGCCGATCCGCGGCCTGGGAACTGCCGGCGGCTTCGAATTCGTGCTGCAGGATCGCTCCGGCGGGTCGGTCGCGCGCTTCAACGAGGTGCTGCAGGAGTTCCTGGCGCGCGCGCGCAAGCGCCCCGAGCTCAAATACGCGATCGCCAACTTCGACCCGCGCGTGCCGCAGATCGAATACGCGATCGACCGCGACCGCGTCAAGTCGATCGGCGTCAACCTGGCCGACGTGTTCTTCACGCTGCAGACCTTCCTGGGCAGCTACTACGTGAACGATTTCAACCTGTACGGCCGCACCTTCCGCGTCGAAACCGAGGCCGAGCCCATCGCGCGGGCGCGTCCCGAGGACGTCGCGCGCATGTATGTGCGCACCGACGCGGGCGCCATGGTGCCGCTTTCGACCGTCGTGTCGATCAAGTCGATCAACGGTCCGCAGTTCCTGCAGCGCTACAACATCTACCGGGCCGCCACCATCAACGGTGCCGCCGCCCCGGGCTACAGCTCGGGCCAGGCGGCACAGACGATGGAAGAACTGGCGCGCGGCCTGCCGGCCGGCTACGGCTACGAATGGACCGGCGCGGTCTACCAGGAAAAGAAGACCGGCGGACAGACGGGCTACGTCTTCGCGCTCTCGCTGGCATTCGTTTTCCTCGTGCTGGCGGCCCTGTACGAGAGCTGGGCGATACCGGTGGCCATTTTGCTGGTGATTCCGTTCGGGGTGCTCGGCGCCTTTTCCGGCATCGCGCTGCGCGGCATGCCCAACGACGTCTATACGCAGATCGGCCTGATCATGCTGATCGGACTGGCGGCCAAGAACGCGATCCTGATCGTCGAGTTCGCCAAGATCGCGCACGAACGCGGCGCCTCGATCATGGAAGGCGCGATCCAGGGCGCTGCGCTGCGATTGCGCCCGATCCTGATGACCTCGTTCGCGTTCATCTTCGGCTCGCTGCCGCTGGCGATCGCCAGCGGCGCCGGCGCTGGAGCCCGCCGCTCGATCGGCACCGCGGTGGTGTCGGGCATGCTGACCGCCACGCTGATCGGGATCTTCCTGATCCCGGTGTTCTACGTGGTGATGCAGCGGATCGGCGAGCGCCACTGGCCGTTCCGCTCCGAACGGGAGACCGCAGAACCACAGGGCGTTGCAGCGCCGTCCAGAAATGTCTGACGTCGCACAGGACCCACCCTCACCCCCGCTCGCTTGGGCGGCCGCCGCCGCCTGCGCGCTGGCGGCCTGCACCGTCGGGCCGGACTACCAGCGGCCGGCGCTCGATCTGCCGGCCGGCTGGCGCGTCGGCGCCGCCGAGGCCAGTGAAATCACCAACACGGCCTGGTGGGACGCTTTCAAGGACCCGGCGCTGTCGAAGCTGCTGGCCGACGCCGTCGCCGGCAGCCTGGACCTGAGGGCGGCGGTCGCCCGCGTCGACCAGGCGCGCGCGCAGTACGGCCTGGCCCGCTCGGCCTTGTTTCCCCAGGTCAACGCCGACGCCTCGGGCCAGCGGCTGCGGGCCAGTCGCAACACGTTCAACGGCGTCTTTATCCCGCCCGGACAGGAAAACTACAACACCTACGATCTGGACCTGAGCGCCAGTTACGAGATCGACCTGTGGGGACGGCTGCGCCGGGCCAACGAGTCGGCGCGGGCGCAACTGCTGGCCAGCGACGAGGCGCGTCGTACCGTCGTGCTGACGCTGGTCGCCGACATGGCCGACGCCTACATCCAGCTGCTGGCGCTCGATGACGAGCTGGCGATCGCGCAACGCACGCTCGAATCGCGGCGCGAGGTGGTGAAGCTGCAGAGAGCGCGTTTCGAGGGCGGCGTGGCGCCCGAGAGCGACTTCCGGCAGGCCGAATCGCAGCTGCAGATCGCCGCCGCCGAGGTGCCGTCGCTGCAGCGTCAGATCGCCCAGCAGGAAAACCTGATCAACGTGCTGGCCGGCCGCAAGCCGGGGCCGGTCGAGCGCGGCCGCGCGCTGAACGATCTGGCGTTCCCGCCGGTTCCGGCCGGGCTGCCGTCGGACCTGCTCGAGCGCCGGCCGGACGTGCGTCAGGCCGAGCAGCAGCTGATCGCCGCCAATGCCAACATCGGCGTGGCTCGTGCCGCCTACTTTCCGCGCATCAGCCTGACCGCGTTGCTGGGCTATCAGAGCGAGCAGCTGGTGCAGCTGACGCGCAATTCGTCGTTCACCTGGTCCGGCGGTGCAGGGCTGACCCAATCACTGTTCAGCGGGGGGGCACTGCGAAGCCAGCTCGAGCTGGCGCAAGCGCGCCAGCGGGAGCTGGTGGCAAGCTACCAGAATGCGGTGAACTCGGCGCTGCGCGACGTCGACAATGCGCTGATCGGGCGCACCACGCTGGAGCAGCAGCGCGCGGAGCAGGAGAAAAACGTCGCCGCGCTGACGCGCCTGTTGAAGCTGGCGCAGCGGCGCTACCAGGAAGGCGCGGCGATCTTCCTGGAGGTCGCCACCGCCGAGCAGTCGCTGTTCGACGCGGAGATCTCGCTGGACACCGTGCGTGCCCAGTTGTTCCAGAGCTATGCGGACCTGTACCGGGCATTCGGCGGCGGCTGGATCCGCACCGCCGAGGCCCTGGGGCCGCAGGCGACCTTTGATGCGCGCTGACGCCGATTCATTTAGCCTGCGATTCGAGCTGCGCGTCGCGGTGCTCGGCCGAGTCCTGCATCACCTTCTCGGTCGCCTTGGCTTTTTCCATGGCTTCGCGCTGCGCTTTCAGGACATCCGGCGGCTCCGGGTTCGAGCGGCCGCATCCGGGCAGCAGGACGCACCCGATCAGCAAGACGCCGGCGGCCACGCCGCGCTTCCGAGCCGATCCCATCCGTGTGTCGCTCATTTCGAGGGCTTCGAGGCAGCCGCGCCCGCGTGATCCGGCGGCGCCAGCAGATCCTTGAGCTGACGGTAGAGCTGATCGTACGGGTAAACGGGGATCTGGAAGTCATAGGCCCCGAGGCGCGAGTTGATCGCGGCGGCCTCCGCCGCCGGATCCGGGGTCTTGGCTTCGGTGCCCTTGGCCGGCGCGTCCTTGGCCGTCGCAGCTTCGGGCGGCTTGGCCTGGCCGGCCGGCGCCGGCGGGGGGGCAAAGCGCCGCGCTGTCTCGGGGTCGACGCCTGCGGTGACCCGGATCCAGGCCGCCTCGCCGTCGCGATAGCCGTCCAGGTCCACCAGCAGGCCGTCGAACGTGCGGAAGCTCGCCCGGTTCGGGTGCTCCAGGGCGCTTGCCGCGCGTTCCTTCACATCCTGCGCGTTCAAGCGCGCCAGCGCGCCGGCGGCGGCGTCCACCACGGCCGGTGCGGCCGGCTTGCGGCCCGGCGGCACCGCGTGCAGCGTCAGGTCCGCCACGCCGCGCGCCTCGCGCGCGAGCGAGTACGCGGGCCCCTCGGCGGGGCGCACGCTCACCTGCTGAACGCGGTCGGCGGCCACATCGAGCAGATCGGTCCGGATCCAGCGCGCCGGCTGCGGGTCGGCCTCGATGCGCGGCTGCACCAGCAGTGCGCCCGCGGCGCCGGACAGGCGCACGAAGCTGCCGTTCGGCTCGCCCGGCTTGCCCAGCAACAGCGACCACTTGCGCTCGCCCGCCGCGAGGTCGATCCGCGTGCTGTGCGCCTGGGGACCGTTCGCGTCCTCGACGTTCAGCTGCGCATAGCGCCCCGGGTCGGTCGTCTTTTCCTCGACCGTGTGCAGGGCGGCCAGGTTGATCAGCAGCGTTCTGAGCTTGCCGACATCGGCCGGGTAATTGCGCTGCGCAACGAACCAGTCGTTGTCACGGCGCTGCAGCGTGGTGACCGTGCCGTCGCCGCGCGTCAGCCGCACTTCGCTGACCGCGTCGATCGTGTCGCTCAGCGACGCCAGCAGCAGCGCACTGCCGTCGGCGGCCCGCTCGGGGCGGTTGCGCGACGACACCCACACGGCGGCGGCGGCGACCAGCAGTGCCGCCAGAGCAAGCGGAGCCAGTCGGCGCGCGTTCATGGGCCGGCCGTTCGGGGCGCCGCGGAGTACGCGGCCCGGCGCACGCGGCGCGCCACCCAGGCGATCAGCAGCGCCAGCAGAGCGAACGCGGCCGGCGCCAGCACGATATCGATCAACTTGATCCGGTTGCCCAGTGACCGGATATCGCGGTCCAGCCCCAGCTTGACGTCGCGCAGCTCCTTGCGGATGCGCAGCTTTTCCTTCTGGAACCGCTGCAGCTCGCGTTCCTGGTCGGCGGTCAGGATCACCTGCGGCTGCGCCGAGCGCGAAGACGGGGACTCGGCGCGATTGGCCTGCAGCGCTTCCAGTTTCTGCTCGGTCTGCGCCAGCTGCTGCTCGAGCTCCTTTTGCTCGCTGCGGAAGCGATCCTCGGCCGCGGTCCGCAGCGCGTCGACCCGTTCGAACGGACGCAGGAAGCTGGCCCGGCCGCGCACGCTGATCAGGTCGCTGCTGCCGGCCAGGTTGTCCAGCGCATTCCAGGCGAAGTCGCCGTTGTTGGCCCATGCCGACGCCGTGCGCTGGCCGAGGAAATTCTGCCAGCGCACCCACATGAAGTCCGACAGCATGTCGACATCGGCCACCACGATCAGGTTCAACGGCTTGGCCGACGCCGTGAGCGGCGTCGACCCGGGCGCCGGCTGCGCGCCCGCCGGCGGCCCGTTCGGGAACGCCGTCTTCACCGTTCCGGTCACGCGGGCTGCGATCGTGTAGCGCTCGCCGGTCGGCTTGAAGCCTTCGCGCAGAACGCCCGGGTCGGTGAGCAGGGCGAAGCGCGCCGCCGGGACCGGAGCTGCGCGCGTGCTCGACTGGATCAGCGGCTCGAAGCGCAGGCCGCTGTCTTTTTTCGGACGCAGGATGCCGGCGGTGTCCACCGTGATCTCCGACAGGCCCGAGGTGACCACATCGCCCGCGGAAAGCACGCGCGGCCCGAAGCCGATGATCGCGATGTGCTGCTGCGGGGGCTGGTCCTGCCGCAACCGCACCGTCATGCCCAGCTCGAGGTCGCCCAGCACCTCGCCGGGATCGAACGCGACGCCCCACGTGGACAGCAGCGGCTCCAGCGACGATGCGCGCGGCGTGCCCGGCATGCCGCGGCCTTCGGCGGCGTCCTGCTCGGCCAACGGATCGACGAACACCAGCAGCCGTCCTCCCCGCAGGGCGTACTGGTCGATCGCGTACAGCGCCGGCTGCGGCAGATCCTTCGGGTGCACCAGTACCAGCACATCGACGTCGGGCTCGACCTGCGTCAGGCCGGGCGACAGGTTGCGCACCGTGAACAGCTGCTGCGCCTGGCTGTAGACGAGCCAGGCCGGCTGCGGTTGTCCGCTGGCCGGATCGAACCCGCCGGACATCGAGATCGACGAGAGCCACCCGATCACCGGCTTTTTCGGCTGCGTCAGTTCCACCACCAGCTTGGCCACGTCGTATTCCAGGAACGGCTCCTTGGACGGGTCCAGGAAATCGATCACGGCGCGTCCATCAGTGCTGTTGGTGCCGGCCAGCCCCAGGTACAGCGAGGACCCGGAATTGTCGACCGGCACGGCCCGGATGCCGAACTCGGCAGCGCGATCCTCGTCCTCGGAAAACGGTTGAGGATCGATCACGTGCAGCCGGACCCGCCCCCCGCTGCGGGCCGCGAGTTCCTGCAGGAACTCGCGCACCCGCTGGCCGTAGATACGGACCACCGGCATCTGCGCGGCAGCGCGCTCCGAGTAGAACAGGTACAGGTTCAGCGGCTCGCCCAGCGACTGCAGGATGTGACGGGTGCCGGGAGCGATCGTGTAAAGGTGGTGCTCGGTCAGGTCCAGCCTGGCGCCGCGCAACAGCCGATTGCTCACCACTGTCAGGCCCACGAACAGCACGGCCAGCGCGATCAGCGCCCCGGAACCCACCGTCAGTCGTTGCAACGCCGACCACCGCATGCCGCTGCGCCTCATTGCGATTTGTGAAGATCGAGCAGCACCACGCTCGCCGCCAGAAAGCAGGCGATCGTGAGCCCGAAGAAAAACACGTCGCGCAGATCGACCACGCCCTTGCCGATCGCTTCAAAGTGGGTCAGGAACGACAGCGAGGCGACCGCTTCGACCACGCCCGGCGGGGCCCACCCGCGGAACACATCCAGCACCATCGGCAATCCCGACAACAGCAGCGCAAAACAGGCCGCCACGCCCAGGATGAAGGCGACCACCGCGTTGCGGGTCAGCGCCGACATGCACGATCCCACCGCCAGGAATGCCCCGGCCATCAGGAAGCTGCCGAAGTAGCCCGTCAGGATCGCCCCGTTGTCCGGGTGACCGAGGTAATTGACAGTGATCCAGATCGGAAAGGTCAGCGCCAGGGCCAGCGTCGCGCAGGCCCAGGCAGCCAGGAACTTCCCGACCACGGCCTGCGTCAGCGTGATCGGCTGGGTCAGCAGCAGCTCGATGCTGCCGCTGCGGCGCTCCTCGGACCACAGGCGCATCGACAGAGCCGGCATCAGGAACAGGTACAGCCAGGGATGAAACACGAAGAACGGTTCCAGGTCGGCCTGGTCGCGCTCGAAAAATCCGCCCAGGTAGAACGTGAACCAGGCCGCCAGCACCAGGAAGATCAGGATGAACACGTAAGCCAGCGGCGTTGCGAAATACGCGCCCAGCTCGCGCCGGGCCACGATGCCGATGTTGCGCAGGCCCGTCACGAGGGTCGTGCGGGGCTGGGGCAGCAGCGCGGAGGTCGTCGGGCTCATTGGGCTCATTGACCTCATTGGCTGGTGATGGTGCGGAAGACTTCGTCCAGCCGGCCGGGTTCGACGCGCAGCGAGGTGACGTGGATGCCAGCCTCGGCGATCCGATCGCTGATCGGCGCCAGGATCGCCGCGCCGCCTGCCGGCAGCGCGGTGAGCTGCGCGGTGCGCTCGTCGACCTCCACCGAGGCCACCTGCGGCAGCGAGGCGAGCGCCTCGCGCGCGGCCTGCAACTGGTCGGCGCGCTCCAGTTGCAGCGACACCGCGTTGTGGTAGCGCGAGCGCCCCGCCAGCCCGGCCGGCGTGTCGTCGGCGACCAGGCGACCGCGGGCGATCAGCAGCGCACGCGTGCACACCGCGTCGACCTCTTCCAAAAGGTGGGTCGAAATCACGATGATCTTGTCGCGCGACATCTCGTTGATCAGCGTGCGCACCTCGTACTTCTGGTTCGGATCCAGCCCGTCGGTCGGCTCATCCAGGATCAGCACCGGCGGGTCGTGCACGATCGCCTGAGCCAGCCCGACGCGGCGCCGGAATCCCTTCGACAGCGTCTCGATCGACTGGTGCAACACGGGTCCCAGCGCCAGCCGCTCGATCACCGTGTCCAGCCGCGAACGGCGCGCCGCACCGCGCAATCCGCGCAGGTCGGCGATGAATTCCAGGAAGCCGCGCGCGCTCATTTCCCCGTAGCCCGGCGCACCCTCGGGCAGGTAGCCGATGCAGCTGCGGGCCGCAATCGGATCGTCTTCCACGTCGTGGCCGAAGATCGAGGCGCGCCCGGACGAGGGCGCGATGAAACCGGTCAGCATCCGCATCGTGGTCGTCTTGCCGGCCCCGTTCGGGCCCAGAAAGCCGAGCACCTCCCCGCCCCCGACTTCGAAGCTCACGTCGTCCACGGCGGTCAGCGCGCCGTAGTGCTTGCTCAGACGTTCCGTCTTGATCATGAGTGTGCGCGAATTTGCAGGGGCGAAAAGATAACGACGAGTGCGCTACTTTGCAAGGAGGCCGTGCGGCGCAGCAACTGGCAAGGATCGGCCCTTTGCTGTACCGGCGTGCGAAATACCGCATCGTAAGCGCCCGCCGGGACCGAATCTTCCGCCTCGTCGTGCTCGACCAGCGCGATGCTGATCACGCGCTGCCGTTCCTGTGCCGGAAGATAGTGCGGCACGCCGATATCGCGGCGCACGTGACCGTTGCCGGTCAGCAGGACCACGCCGGTCTGCAGGTACGGAAGGATCGCCTGCGCCAGCGTCGCATCGCGCGCGATCTGCGCGCGCGCCAGCGCCGGCAGCATCTGCTCCGGCATCTGGTGGCAGTGGCCTTGGTCGACCTCCTGCTGCTGGGCGAGCAGCAGGTCAGATGGCAGCGGATCCAGTCCGAGGCGCTGCTGCTCGGCCGGGTCGAACACGGCGCCGAAGCCTTCCTTCGAAACGCGCATCGCATCGCCTCGCGACAGGTTGGCCGCGACGATCGGCAGCCGGTACTGCAGCGCCAGCTCCAGGAAGGGCCGGTACCGCTTCCAGTTCCAGCGTGGGTCGCCCAGGGCCACCAGCTGCCCGACCGGGTCGACGCCGGCCGCGGGCGCCTGGGCCAGGACGCGGTCGATGTCGGGCTGCACCTGCCGATCGAATTGCTCGAAGGCCAGGGCCGGGCGAAGGCCGGTCCGCAGCAGCAGCGCGAGCGCCTGTGCCCGGACCGCGTGCTGCTCGGCGTTGTCGTGGATCTCTCCCAGCAGAACGACCGGCCGCCGCTGCATCTGGGCGGCCAGCACGTCCGCGCTGAAATGAGCCTCGTGCGCGCCGGTTGCGCATCCGGCCAGCGCCGCCAGCGTCAGCACGCCTTGAAAGATCCCCCGCCGGGGCGAAGTCCTCATCCACTGTTCCGAAAAAGTCGGATGATCCCCGATCCGGCGGGGACTTGCACGACAACGGGGGGCGGCGATGGACAAGGCGCGATTGGAAGCATTCAGTGACGGCGTGATCGCCGTGATCATCACGATCATGGTGCTCGAGCTGAAGGTGCCGCGCGGCGCCCGGCTCGAGGACCTGGTCGAGCTGGTGCCGGTGTTCTTCAGCTATGTACTGAGCTACCTGTACGTGGGAATTTATTGGAACAACCATCACCACATGCTGCACACCGTCCGGCGGGTGACCGGCGGCATCCTGTGGGCCAATCTGCACCTGCTCTTCTGGCTGTCGCTGATTCCCTTCACCACCGCCTGGATGGCCGAGAACCGCTTCGCGACCTGGCCGACCTTCGCCTACGGCCTGGCACTGCTGCTGTCAGCGATCGCGTATTACGGGCTGCAGACGTCCGTGATCCGTCGCGATGGCCCGCAATCGCTGCTGGCCAAGGCGATCGGCTCCGACCTGAAAGGCAAGATCTCGCCGGCCCTTTATCTGAGCGCCATGGCGCTGGGCTTTGTCGCCACGTGGATGGCCCTGGCAGTTTACGTGGCGGTGGCGCTGATCTGGCTGGTCCCCGATCGGCGCATCGAACGGCTCATCGGGGGCCCGCCGGCCGATTGACCGCAGCGGCCGCCAGCGGTTCAGCGTTTCACGAGGCGATGCCGAAACCAGTCATCCAGCAGCTGCTTTTCGTAGCGCAGCGAGTCGTCGGTGGAATAGGAGTTGATGCGATCGAGGTACTTCATGTCGGCGACCGACTCCTCGCCGCTGGCCAGCACCTGATCGGCCTGCTTGAGCTGGTAGCGCAGCTTGATACGTGGCCAGGTGCCGTTGCGCGCGGACCGGATGTCGCCTCCGAAAGGCCGCACTATCCGCGTGGTCAGGGGCGGGGTGCGCAGCGCATCGGGCCAGCGCTCGTCCTCGCCAGCCAGCCGGACATCGAGCACGTCGACCTGGAGCGTCTGGTCCGCGGGCAGATTGCGGGCGGCCAGTTGCTCGATGTGCCGCGCGATCTCGGCACGCTTTTCCGTGATGACCTTCTCGTTCCCGTACCGACCCAGGTCGGTGAAGTTTTCCGGGTCTACGAAGTTCACGTGGGCCGATGCCGCCTGGGCACCGCCCGACAGGCTCAACATCACCAGGGCAAATCCCGTCAAAGCTGCGCTGCGTACCATGATTGTGAGCCGGGGGCCTGAATGCCGTTCCGACTGAGTGATTAGAGCGCTCCCCGGTCCAGCCGTTCAACTGGAATTACAAGCAATTACAAGCCGGTGACGGGTGCCACCGGCGCGCGGGTTCAGCCCCGGGTGCCGGATCCCCGGTCCGGCACGGCCTCGTATAAGCTCGATCGGTCGTGCTCCTGTCGTCCGTACTGTTCGTCCCACATCCACCGGAACGCCATGATGGATATTGATGCGGCCTGCAGTCTGAACCGCCCGGCCGGGCCCACCCGACCGGGCAGTCGCGTGCAGACGGTGCGGCCGCAGCCGCTGCCGGAGCGGTTCCGCATCGTGCGATCGGCCTCGCTGCAGCTGGCCGATCCGCTGTCGGTGGAGGATCAATGCGTGCAATCGATGCCGGAGGCGAGTCCGACCAAGTGGCATCTGGCGCACACGACGTGGTTTTTTGAAGCGATCGTGCTGCAGCCGCACGCGCCGGGGTACCGCTGCTTCGATCCCCGCTTCACGCACCTTTTCAACTCGTATTACGAAGCGTTCGGCCAGCGGCATGCGCGCGAGCAGCGGGGAATGCTGACCCGGCCGTCGCTGGACGAAGTGCACGCCTATCGGCGTCACGTCGACGATGCGGTCGAAGCGTTATTCGCTTCCGGTCGGCCGGGCAGCGCAGCGGAAGGGCTGCTGGAGCTGGGCCTGCACCACGAACAGCAGCATCAGGAGCTGATGCTGACGGATATCAAGCACGCATTCTTCCTGAACCCCCTGAAGCCCGCTTACCGGTATTCGGATGTGGCCTCGCCCGGGCCGCCGGCTCCTGCCACCTGGATCGCGCACGAGGGGGGCATCCACCCGATCGGCCACGCCGGCGAAGGCTTCGCCTTCGACAACGAAGGTCCGCGCCACCCGGTGCTGCTGGCGCCGTTCGAGCTCGCTTCGCGGCCGGTCAGTTGCGCCGACTACCTGGAATTCATCCTGGACGGCGGCTACCAGCGGGCCGATCTGTGGCTGAGCGACGGCTGGGCGGCCGTCAAGGTGCAAGGGTGGAATGCGCCCCTTTACTGGGAGGCCGATGGCCCGGGTCGGTTCAACGTGTTCACGCTGCACGGGGTGCGGCCGCTCGATCCGGGCGAGGCGGTTTGCCACCTGAGTTTTTACGAGGCCTGCGCCTACGCGAAATGGGCCCGTGCGCGGCTGCCGACGGAGTTCGAGTGGGAGGCGGCGGCCGCCGCCTGGCCGGGGCCGCGTGAGGGGGCCGGCCCGGTTGGACTGCACCCGCCTTCGTGCGATGCACGGGACCGGCTGGAACCGATCTGCGGGCCCGTGTGGCAGTGGACCCGATCCTCATACGACCCGTACCCGGGTTCGCGACCGGCGGCCGGCCCGGTCGGCGAATACAACGCAAAATTCATGGTCGGACAGATCGTGCTGCGGGGCGGCAGTTGCGCAACGCCCCTGGGACATATCCGGATCACGTATCGCAACTACTTCGCGCCCGGCACCCGCTGGCAGTTCTCGGGCCTTCGACTCGCGAGAGACGCGTGAGAGGCGCCCCGCTGGCGCGGCCTGCCGCCGAGCCGGACGAGCAGCCCTCGCCGGCCACCGCCGAATTCGCCGAGGCGATGCTGCGGGCGCTGCAGAACCGGCCCCACAGCATTGAGCCCAAGTTCTTCTACGACGAGGCCGGAATGGCGCTGTTCGAGCGGATCTGCCGGCTGCCGGAGTATTACCTCACGCGTGCCGAAACGGCGATCCTGCGCGAGCACGCGGCGCAGATCGCCGAGCTGGCCGGTGAGCGGGCCGACCTGATCGAGTTCGGCGCCGGCAGCCCGCTGAAGGCCAGGATCCTGCTGGATGCGCTGGCCTCGCCGGCGCGTTACGTCCCGCTCGACGTCTCCGCGGCGCATCTTCGCGATGCCTCCCTGCAGCTGCAGCGCGACTACCCGGGACTGGCCGTGGAGCCGCTGGCGGCCGATTTCTCGCAGCCGCTGCGTTTGCTCGTGCAGCAGCCCGGCACCGGTCGCCGCGTGGGCCTGTTTCTGGGCTCGACGATCGGCAACCTGTCCAGCGAGCAGGCGCGGCGCTTCCTGGCCGAAGCGGCCGCGCGCCTGTCCGGCGGGGGTCTGCTGGTGGGCGTCGACCTGGTCAAGGACCCGGACCTGCTGCATCGCGCCTACAACGATTCCGAGGGGATCACCGCCGCTTTCAATCGCAACCTGCTCGTGCGGGCCAACCGCGAGCTCGGGGCCGACTTCGACCCGCACGGGTTCCAGCATTACGCCTTCTATCAACCCCATGCGCAACGCATCGAGATGCACCTGGTTAGCGCCAGGGCCCAGAGCGTGCACGTGTGCGGCCAGACGTTCGCGTTGGCCGAGGGCGATAGCCTGCACACCGAGAATTCGCACAAGTACACGGTCGAGAGCTTCTCCGAGCTGGCACGGCAGGCCGGCTTCGAGCCGACGCGGGTCTGGTGCGATCGCGAGCGACTGTTCAGTGTGCACTGGCTGGCGGCGCCCTGATCGGCTCAGCGGACCAGCTCTGCGCACAGGTCCGCGCTGACCAGCACCAGCAACACGGCGAAGCCGCGCTTCAGCGCCGCAACCGGCAGGCGATGCGCAAGGCAGGCGCCTAGCGGCGCGGTGGCGACCGCGGCCGCCGAGACGGCCAGCGCAGCGGGCACGAAGATGTACCCGACACAGCCCGCTGCGCACTGCGCGGGGTGACCGGCCAGCAGGTAACCGGCCAGCCCCGCGGTCGCCAACGGGAGCCCGAGGAGCGCCGCGGTGCCAATCGCGCGCGTCAGCGGCAGGTAATGCGCCAGCAGCGGAACCGCCAAAAGCCCGCCGCCGACGCCGGCCAGCGAGGACAGAAGACCGATCACCAGCCCGTGGCGGCACAGGGTCGCGATGCGCGGACGCGCGCATATTCGATCGGCCGGGCAGGCGGTTGGCGGCCGTGCCGCCAGGCGACGGGCCGCCAGCAGCGCGAAGCCGATGAACACCGCCAGTGGCCACCGCCCGCCCAGCGTGCAGGCCGCCACGGTGCCGGCCAGCGCCCCGGTCGCGACGCCGGGGGCGACCTGCCGGAACATGCGCCAGTCGATCGAACCGCGCGCGGCGTGCGCCCGCGCGCTCGAAATCGAGGTCGGGATGACGATGGCGAGCGAGGTAGCCATCGCGACCTGCGCGGCATCCTCAGTGCCGATTCCCAGCAGTCGCGCACCCAGCATCAGCGCCGGCACCGTGACCGTGCCGCCGCCGACGCCGAACAGGCCCGCTACGAAGCCCGAGCACAGTCCGATGCACAGGCACAAGGTCCAGGCCATGGGCCGGCTCACAGACGGCGCAGCGCGCGACCGAAGCGCTCGGCCTGTGCCACGTAGTGCGCGGCGTTGGCCTGGATCGTGACCCGTTCCTGATCCGTCAACGCGCGCACCGCCCGCGCCGGGCTGCCGCGCAGCAGGATGCCAGGCTCGAAGCGCCGTCGTCCGGCCACGATCGAGCCCGCCGCCACCAGCGTGTCATGGCCGATGTGCACTCCGTCCATGATCACGGCACCCATTCCGATCAGGCAGCGGTCGCCGATGCAGGCGCCGTGGATCGTTGCCAGGTGTCCGATCGATACCTGGGCGCCGACCACCACCTCGCCCTGCGGCAGGCAGTGGATCACAGCCCCGTCCTGCACATTGCTCTGCGGGCCGATCCGGATCGATCCGTTGTCGCCGCGGATCACCGCGCAGAACCAAACGCTCGCCTGCTCGGCCAGCGCGACGTCACCGACCAGGCAGGCGCCGTCGGCGACATAACAACGCGGGCTGAGGCGCGGAGCCGATCCGTCCAGCGCAAAGGTGCGGGCACCGCGCGCCCGGGCCGCAGGCGCGCGGTTCAGCGTGAATTTCATCGCCGCAAGCCTGGAGCCTGGGGCCGATCCGGTCCAGGCGAGGATTGCGCGGATCGCCGGTCGAATGCTCCGGCGCGTGCTGGCAGCAATCCGGCTAAAGCGCGGCCCTCACCCCCTCCCCTCTCCCGCTGCGCGGGCGAGGGGCGATACAGCGTGCCCTCGGAACGAACTCGGAACTGCGGCGATCGATCGCCCCTCGCCCGCGCAGCGGGAGAGGGGAGGGGGTGAGGGGGTGAGGGCCGCGCTACGTCTGCGTCAGTATCCGGATCAGCCGTTCGGCGTCCGCTCGCGAGTCCAGCGCCAGGTAGGCGACGAACTGGGCGCCGATCACGGCGGCGCTGAAGCCGCGCAGGTTGATGCCGGCCTCGGAGATTTTCTGCGTCAGGTTGGCGGCGATACCCGGTCGGTCGCGACCCATCACGCGCACCGAATGCACCTTGTGAGTGACGTTGAAGCCGAACTGCGCGGCGGCGGAAATTTCCGCGTCGCCTTGCAACGGCGTGACGAACACGACACCGCTTCCCGGTTGATCCGGGGTTCGCCGCGCAATGACGCACTGCAGGTCGGCCCCGGCATCCCGCAAGGCCCTCAGGGCCTCGGCCAGACCGCCGGCGCGGTCCGGTATGGGCGCGGCCCAGACGTCGACGGCTTCCACGAAAAGACCCATCGCGGATTCTCCCTGGTCTTGATCAGCGCCCGCGCCCAGGCCGGCTCGGACCTCCGCAGCCCGTCCCGGCTCGCGCGGGGCGATCAGCTTACCGGGGTTCAGGGACCCCGGGGGCGCCGCCTCAAATCACGCTGTCCCAGGGCGCGGACAGGCGGTTGGCGCAGTTGACGATGCCGACCATCGAATAGGTCTGGGGGAAATTTCCCCACAACTCGCCGCTGGCCGGCATCAGGTCCTCCGACAGCAGGCCGACGTGATTGCGCCGCGCCAGCAGCGCCTCGAAAATCTCGCGCGCCTGCTCCAGGCGGCCGATCCGGGCCAGTGCGTCGATGCGCCAGAACGAGCAGGCGAGGAAGGCCGCTTCCGGACGGCCGAAGTCGTCGGGCGCCTCGTAGCGGCGCATGAATGGGCCGTCGCACAGCTCGCGCTCCAGCGCCTCCACGGTGCGCACGAAGCGGGCGTCGTGCGCACCGACGAACCCGACCTCGGCCATCAGCAGCACGCCGGCGTCCAGGTCGTTTCCGCCGAAGCTCGCGACAAACGCGCCCCGCTGCTCGTTCCAGGCCCGCTCCACGATCTTGGCCTTGATGGCGTCGGCGCGTTCAGCCCAGAGCGAGGCCCGATCGGGCCGCGCGATCGCGCGGGCGATCTTGGCGAGCCGGTCGCACGCAACCCAGCACATCAGGGACGACGCGGTGTGCACCCGCGCGCGCGTGCGCAGCTCCCACATGCCGGCGTCGGGCTGCTCGTGCAGCGCCCAGGCGCGCTCCCCCATGCGCTCGAGCGCGACAAAGTCGCTCAGGTCGACCCGGCGCAGCAGGCGCTGATCGTGGAAGGCCTGGGCGGCGCCCAGAATCACGTTGCCGTACACGTCGTGCTGGAAGTGCTCGTGTGCCTGGTTGCCAATCCGCACCGGCCCCATGCCGCGGTATCCATCCAGGCTCGGCACGGTGCGCTCGGGCAGATGCGGCTCCAGGCCGATTCCATACAGCGGCTGCACGTGACCATCGGCGGCGGTGCGCACGACGTCGTGCAGCCAGCGCAGGTAGTCCTCCATGGTGGACAACTCGGCCAGGCTGTTCAGGGCCCGCACCACGAAAAACGCGTCGCGCAGCCAGCAGTAACGGTAGTCCCAGTTGCGCTGGCTGCCGGGTGCCTCCGGGATGCTGGTGGTCATCGCGGCCACGATCGCTCCGGTCTCCTCGTACTGGCACAGTTTCAGTGTGATGGCCGAGCGGATCACGGCCTCCTGCCACTGCAGCGGGATCGCCAGGGCGCGCGTCCAGCGCAGCCAGTACAGCGACGTCTGCTCCTCGAATTCGCGCGCCGTCTCCTCGATGCCGCCGACCAGCGTCTCGTCGGGACCGAGCAGCTGGCTGATCGGTTCGCGCAGCGAGAACCAGGTCTCGCCGACGACGTAGCTGAGCGGAGCGTTGGTGGTCAGGCGCAGCGTCCAGCCGGAGCCGACGAATCGCAGGTGGTTGCTGCCGCCCGTGCGGGCCGGCTCGACGGCGCCCCAGTCGCTGCGCGGCCGCACGATCAGGCGCACGCGCGGATGTCCGGCCAGTGGCCGGATTCGCCGCACCAGTTGCCCGGGCCGGAAGTAACGGTCCCGATGGAAAAATCGCGGCGCGAAATCGACCACTTCGACACCCTGGCCTTGGGCGTCGTACATCCGGGTGCGCACAATTGCCGTGCCAGGATCGTAGCTTTGCTCGAATCGACACGATCCTTCCAGCTCGACCGACATGGTGCCGTCCAGGACGGAACCGCCCGCGGAGTCCAGCAGCGCGCAAAAGACCGGATCGCCGTCGAAACGCGGGATACAGCACCAGACGATGCGGGATCGCGCATCGACCAGAGCGCTGATCGCGCAGTTGCCGATCATCGCCAGCTGCAGCGAGGACTCCGTTCCGGGATGCATTTTCATCAATATAATCGGATCCTGTTCTTCCGGAACTTCAAGCGGAATCCGGTGCCGTGCGCCTCGCGCGGGCGCCGCGACTCGGGGGCGGCCACGGCAGCCGCAGCGGCCCGCAGATCCCATGAACACCATCCGACTCCAACTCCGCTTTCTCGTGCCCCTCGTGCTCACGCTGGTGGCCGCGGCCTATCTCGCCCTGCCCCTGATGGACCGGCTCACCCTGCGCTGGTTCTCGCGCGACCAGGACCTGCGGGGCGCGCTGCTGGCCAGCGCGCTCTCCGAATCGATCGAAGAGGCGCTCGCCGACCCGAGGAGCGGACACCTGCAGATGCTGTTCAATCGCGCGGTGCAGGACGAACGGCTGGTTGCCATCGGTCTTTGCTCGCTCGATGGCCGACTGCTGCACTGGACCGCGGGCTATCCGGGAACGCTGACCTGCGCCAAGGCCCGGCAGACGGCGGCGCACCCCGCTTCGATGCTGCCGATCGAAGGCGGCCCGGTGCACGTGGGCGTTTATCCGGCCAGTGACGAGTCCGGCCCCATCGCCGACCTGGTGCTGCTGCACGATATGAGCTTCATCGAGCGCCGCAGCCAGGACACCCGCCGCTACCTGATCATCCTGATCGCCGGGCTGGGCGCGACCATCGCGATGGTCACCGTCGTGGTGGCGCAACTGAGCTGGCGCGGCTGGGTCTCGGGCGCCCGGGCGCTGCTGCGCGGCGAAGGGCTGCTCAGACCGCTGTTGCCGCCAACCCCTGAGCTGGCGCCGCTGGCCGCCGACCTGCGCAAGCGCCTGCGCGACCTGGACGACGAATACCGCCGCAGGCTGGGTCCGGAGACAGAGTGGAGTCCGGACCGTCTGCGGTCGCTGTTGCGCACGCAATTGCGCGGCGACGAGATCATCGTGGTGTCCAATCGCGAACCTTACATTCATGAGCAGGGGCCGCAGGGCGTAGTCGTCAGGCGCCCGGCCAGCGGGCTGGTGACCGCGATCGAGCCGGTGATGCGCGCCTGCTCCGGCACGTGGATAGCGCACGGCAGCGGCAGCGCGGACGCGCAGGCGGTCGACCAGCACGACCATCTGCTGGCGCCGCCCGGGCGCGAGGAGTACACGCTGCGGCGCATCTGGCTCAGCCAGAGCGAGGAGCAGGGCTACTACTACGGATTCTCCAACGAGGGCATATGGCCGCTGTGTCATGTGGCCCACGTGCGGCCGGTGTTTCGGGAGCTGGACTGGCAGGCCTACCGGCAGGTCAATCAACGCTTCGCCGATGCAGTGGTCAGCGAGGCGCGCAGCGAAGATCCGGTCGTGATGGTGCAGGACTACCACTTCGCGCTGTTGCCGGCCATGGTCCGGGACCGGCTGCCGAACGCGACCATCCTGAGCTTCTGGCACATTCCGTGGCCGAACCCGGAGTCCTTCGGCATCTGCCCGTGGCGGCGCGAGATCCTGCAGGGCATGCTCGGCAGCACGATCCTGGGGTTCCACACCCGCTTTCATTGCAAGAACTTCATCGAGACGGTCGACCGCACCCTGGAGGCCCGGATCGAGCACGAGCATTCGACGATTTCGTTTCAAGACGAGGACACCTTTGTCGAGAGCTATCCGATCTCGATCGAGTGGCCCACGGCCGTGAGCGCCGCGGCCTGGCCTTCGGTCGAGCAATGCCGGCGCAACGTGGCGCAGCGCCTGGCGCTGGGCGCCGACGTGAAGATCGCGGTGGGGATCGACCGCCTCGACTACACCAAGGGGGTGCTGGAGCGGATGACGGCCGCCGAGCGCCTGCTCGAGCAGCACCCGGAGTGGATCGGCCGTTTCGTGCTGGTGCAGGCGGCGGCGCCGTCGCGCAGCGTTCTTCCGGTCTACCAGTCGTTCCAGGAGCACATCCGTCTCGAGGCCGAGCGCATCAACCGGCGCTTCGGCGGCGCCGGCCCGCGCCCGATCCAGCTCCTGATGGAGCACCACGAGCGCGACGCGGTGACCGAGCTGTATCGCGCGGCCGACGTGTGCCTGGTGACGAGTCTGCACGACGGCATGAATCTCGTGTGCAAGGAGTTCGTCGCCGCGCGCGACGATGAACGCGGCGTGCTGATACTGAGCCGCTTCGCCGGCGCCGCCCGCGAGATGACCGAGGCGCTGATCGTCAACCCCTACCACGTGGAGGAGTGTGCGGCGGCGCTGCTGCGCGCGCTGACGATGCCGGAGCCGGAGCAGCGCGAACGCATGGCGAGTTTGCGGATGACGGTGCGCGAGTTCAACGTCTATCGCTGGGCCGGTCGGATGCTGACCGATGCGGGCCGGCTGCGGCTGCGGCAGCGCATCGAGGCGCGGGTGCAACGCCACCACGAAGCCTGAGCGATGAGGCCGCTGTTCGATCGCGAAGGCATGCACGCTCTGGACGTGGTGCTGCGGGCGCGGCCCCTGCTGGCGTTCGATTTCGACGGCACGCTCGCCCCGCTGGTGGAGCGGCCCGACGACGCCCGGGTTCCAGTCGAAGTCTCGCGCAGCCTGGACCGGCTGGCACGGCTGCGGCCGGTGGCCGTGGTGACCGGTCGCTCGGTGGCCGACGTGTCGGGCCGTCTCGGCTTTTCGCCGCGCTTCATCGTTGGCAACCACGGTGCCGAAGACCCGGGGCGCAGCGCGCAGCTGGACGCCTCCTGCCTGGACGGCCTGCGGGCCCACGTGGCCGCGCGCAAGGCCGAGCTCGACGCGGCCGGCGTGCAGGTCGAGGACAAGGGATTCTCACTGACTCTGCATCACCGCGTCGCGCACGACCAGGACCGGGCCCTTGCCTGCATCCGGTCGCTGCTGGCGGGACTCGATCCGAGGTTGCGGCCTTTTGGCGGCAAGTTCGTCGTCAATGTCGTTGCGGCCGGCGCACCCGACAAGGGAGACGCGGTCGCATCGCTGGTGCAACGGGCCGGTTGCGGGGTGGCCGTCTTCGTCGGCGACGACGTGAACGACGAAGCCGTCTTTGTGCGCGCCCTGCCCAACTGGCTGACCGTGCGCGTCGGCAGTGACGATCCGGACTCGCGCGCCGGATTCTTCCTCAGCGATCACTCGGAAGTGGCAGCGCTGCTGAATGTGATGCTGGGGGTGCTGCGCACCGTGTGAGCGCGCGGGCAACCACTTCGAATAGACTCGCGCTGGGCGTCGCAACCGTTTTCGGGACGACTGCCGGCGACATCTAGAAAAGGGCGGCTTCCGTGGCCGGAAGCCCCCCGATGGCCGCTTGCCTGCGGGAGTGTCCGTCAGTGCGAGCTCACTTCCACGCGTGCACGAAATCGACGCGCCGGTTCTGCGACCAGCACGATTCGTCGTGACAGGTCGCCCGCGGCTTCTCCTTGCCGAAGCTCACCGTTTCGATGCGGGTCTGGGGAACGCCGAGCAGCACCATCCGCTGCTTGACCGCGTCGGCCCGGCGCTGACCCAGCGCCAGGTTGTATTCGCGGCTTCCGCGCTCGTCGCAGTTGCCCTGCAGGACCACGTAGTCACTGGAATACGTGGTGGCCAGCTTGGCGTTGTCCGTGATGACCGGCGTCTGATCGGGCTTGATCGCATATAGATCGAAGTCGAAAAAGACGCTTGTGTTCAGGCCGGCCCGCATCCGCTCAAAGGCCTGCAGCGGCGTCTCGGCCGGCACGACCGGCGCCGGCTTCGGGGGAGGTGGTGGCGGCGGCGGCGGTGGCGGGGGCTCGGGCGCCTTCTCGGGAGCAGGCGGTGGAGCGGGCGGAGCCGGTGTCGAGCAGGCCGCCGTCAACGTTGCGAGCAGAACAAAGGCAGCACGTTTCATCGTCGGATCGTCTTGAGAAGGGTTGGGAGATTCGGATCGTGAAACATTTGCACAAATATATTAGCACGCCATGACTCGGCGACCTGATACGGTCGCATTCCGGTCGACCGCTTCGAACTTGCTGGCGACTACCGCGCCATTGGGATCAATCATCGTCGTTTAGCATACGTCCATGCCGATCAGCGAATCCGATCCGCGCGTGTACCTCGCCGCCGAGCGCACGCTGCTCGCCTGGCTTCGCACGGGCCTGACCGTGATGGCGTTCGGATTCGTGATCGCGCGCTTCGGCCTGTTCGTGCAGATCGTCTCGGCCCAGGCTCCCGGCATCGTCCAGTACGCCCACAGCGGCGCCTCCGCCCTGTTCGGGGTCG
>DASZFP010000022.1:0-80625 GCA_035939615.1 Burkholderiaceae bacterium
CATTCAGCCGCTTCGCGGCCGCGACAGCGGCTGCAGCAGCAGTCTTGCCGGATGGCTACCCATTCAACCCGTTTGATAGGGGCGCGCGCATGACCACAAAGCTCAAGCTCCTGGTGATCGAGGACCGAGAGACGGATTTCCGGTTGATCGAGCGTCACCTGCGTCAGCACGGGCTGGAGGCGGATTGCCAGCGCGTGGCCAGCATGGGGGAGTTGGACCGCGCGCTGACGTTCGACGAGATCGACGCGGTGCTGCTGGACTATCACGTCCCCGGTCTGGAGATCCAGGAGAGCCTGGGTCGGATCCGGGGCGGGGCGCCGGCACTGCCGGTCATTCTCCTGTCCGGCAGCATTGGCGAGGAGGCTGCGGTCGAGCTGCTCAAGCAGGGCGTGTGGGATTTTGTTCTGAAGGATCGCCTGGCGCGCCTGGTGCCGGCCATCGAGCGCTGCCTGCAGGAAGTTGCGCAGCAGGCCGCGCGTCACTCGGCCGAGGAGCAGACGCTGCTGGCCGCGGTGGCCTTCGAAAACACGCTCGAAGGCATCGTGGTGGCGGACGCCGAACATCGGATCGTGTCGGTCAACCGTGCCTTTACCGAGATCACCGGGCATGAGGCGACGCACCTGCTGAACCGGGACCTGACGGTGCTGAGCTCGGACCGCCAGGGGAGCGGCCTCGGCGAAAAAATGTGGTCCTGGCTCGATGAGCACAGCAGCTGGCACGGCGAAATCTGGGGCCGGCGCAAAGACGGCTCAACGTATGCAGCCTGGCTGAACCTCACCGCGGTCCGAAACTCCGCCGGACGCCTGACCCACTACATCGGCGTGCTCACCGACATCAGCGAGCGCAAGGCGGCCCAGGCCCGCATCGAGCATATGGCGCACCACGACGCGCTGACCGATCTGCCCAACCGCGCCTTGCTGGCCGATCGGCTCAGCCAGATCATCGCCCAGGCGCAACGGTCGAACCATCCGGTGGCGCTGCTGTTCGTGGACCTGGACCACTTCAAGCACATCAACGACTCGCTCGGGCATGTCGTCGGCGACCAGGTGCTGATCGAAGTGGCACAGCGCCTGGTGCGGTGCGTGCGCGCCAGCGACACGGTGGCGCGCCTGAGCGGCGACGAGTTCGTCGTGCTGCTGCCGGAGGCCGGTGGGGTGGAGGGGGTGGCGCGCGTCGTGACCGGCGTGATGCGAGCCATCGCCGAGCCGTTCCAGATTGCCGGCAACGGGCTGCGCTTGTCGGCCAGCATCGGAGTGAGCCTGTATCCCAAGGACGGCCGGGAAGGCGCGGAGCTGCTGACCAACGCCGATCACGCGATGTACCACGCCAAAGCGGCGGGCCGGGCGACCTACCGCTTCTTTTCTCCGGAAATGGACGCCCAGGCGCGCGAACGGTTTCGCATCGAATCCGACTTGCGCGAGGCCCTGGAAAGAAGGCAGCTGCGCCTGTTTTATCAACCCCTGGTTGACAGCCGCACGGGACGGGTCAACGGATACGAGGCCTTGCTGCGCTGGAGTCATCCGGAACGAGGGCTGCTGAGTCCGGGGGCCTTCCTGACCGTGGCCGAAGAAACGGGTCTGATCGAGCCGATCGGCGAATGGGTTCTGAGGCAGGCGTGCGCCCAGTGCAGCAACTGGCACGCGCACGGATATGACGGCTCGGTTGCGGTCAATCTATCGGCCCGACAGTTCAGCCAGACCGCCTTCCTGGATACGGTGAAGCAATCGCTTGAACACTGCGGCTTGCCGGGCAACTTCCTGGAGCTCGAGCTGACCGAAAGCCTGCTGGTGGAACCGACCGAGGCCACGATGAAGCTGTTGCACGATCTGCGCGATCTGGGCGTTCGACTGGCGGTCGATGATTTCGGCACCGGCTATTCATCGTTCAGTTACCTGAAGCGCTATCCACTCAACACGCTGAAGATTGCGCAACCGTTCGTCGAGGAGGTCGCGGTGGCCTCCGGAGATCGCGCCATCGTGCAGGCGATGGTGGCGCTGGCGCGCTCGATGCGCTTGCGGACGATCGCGGAAGGGGTCGAGCAGGCTTCGCAGGCCGAGGCGCTGCGCGATCTCGGGGCCGACATGATGCAGGGCTACTATTTTGGGCGACCGGTGCCCGCCAGCCACATTCTGGTGCAGTCCGAATTCAACCGGGCCGTGTGATCGCCCCAAGCCGATGGACATCGCCCCGCTCGACGTGTTGTGTATCGAAGATACCGTTTCCGATTTTCTTCTGATCCAGCGAACGCTCAGGCTCGCCGGCCTGCTCGGATGCTGCGAGCGCGTCGACAGCAGCGAGGCCCTGACGGCTGCGCTGGCTGAACGGCACTGGGACCTGGTGCTGTCCGACTATGCGGTGCCCGGCATGTACTTCACCGACACCCTCAGGCGCTTCCTTCATCACCATCGGAACCTGCCGCTGATTCTGGTTTCTGGAACGATCGGCGAGGTCAAGGCCATGGTGATGGTCGAGGTCGGGGCCTGGGACTTCGTGCCCAAGAACAGCCTGCGACGCCTGGCGCCCGCCATCCGGCGGGCGATGCAGCGCGTGGCTGCGCAGGGCCGCGAAAGTACGCTGACGATGGAAGCGGCGCGCATGCCAGCCGCCGAACCGCGCCTTCGTTGATCTGCCCACCACCGTCCTCGTCTTAGTCCACCCGATCGATAGGCCCGCATAGGGCGCCACGCCCCGCGGGCGCGGCGAAGCACGCCCTCGGGCGCAGCCGGAACCGGGGCTGCGAGCAGATTTCGAGCACGTTTTGCGGTCGAACCTGAGCAATCCGATGGGCCATGCTTCGTTCCGAACGTCGTGGAGCCCTCGAGGGGCAGCTAACCAAACGGCCACAGCATCATGCAGACACTTCGTAACGTCCTCCAATGGTTCAGTGCCGCCGCGGAAGCCCTCAAGTGGCAACCACCCGACCACATGATGTTGATGGACGCCGAGCAGGTCGAACGCGGCGGACATCCGGTCGAGTTGGCGAGCCGCAGCAATCGGCGCGCCTCGCGATCGCGCACCGAACGCGGGTCAGGCGCATGAGGGTCCATGAGAAACATCTGCGGCCCACAAGCTCCGGTGCGTCGGGCCAGGGCAAGGTCGCATCGGACCAGCAGGGGCTGAACGGAGCCGAGTCATTGGTGCGGAGCCTGGCCGCCGCCGGCGTCGACACGTACTTCGCCAATCCGGGCACGACCGAGATGCAACTTGTGGCAGCGCTCGATCGCATCGAGGGCTTGCGCCCGGTCCTTTGCCTGTTCGAAGGGGTCGCTACCGGCGCCGCCGACGGCTATGCGCGCATGACGGGGCGACCGGCGGCGACGCTGTTGCATCTCGGCCCAGGCCTTGCCAATGGCCTGGCGAACCTGCACAACGCCAGGCGCGCCAGATCGTCCATTGTCAACATCGTAGGCGACCATGCAACCTATCACCGCAGCCTCGACGCGCCCCTGACCTCGGATATCGAAGGCATCGCGCGTCCGGTCAGCACCTTCGTGCGAACCGTGCAGGATGTCGGCGCGGCGGGGCACGATGCCGTGCGAGCGGTCGCCGCCGCCCGTTCTGCGCCGGGCGTTGCGACGCTGATCTTGCCGGCGGACCTCGCGTGGAGCAGCGGCGCAGCGGTCGCGAACCCCAGTCAACCTGTCGCCCCTCGCGATGTCGACCCGGAGCGCATTGCGGCAACGGCTGCCGCTCTCAGAAACGCGGTGCACCCGGCGCTGCTGATGTCCGGAACCGTTTTACGCCGCGACTCCCTGACGGTCGCGGGCCGGATTGCCGCCGCCACGGGCGCGCGCCTGTACTGTGATTTCTTTTCGCCACGCCTGGAGTGCGGCATCGGCCTGGTCCCCGTCAGACGCCTTCCTTACTCTAGCGAGCAGGTCACGGAAGAATTGCACGGAACCGACGTTCTCGTCCTGATCGAAACCGATCCGCCGGTCGCCTTTTTCGCCTATCCGGGAAAGCCGAGCGAGCTCGCGCCCCCACAAACGCGCCTGGTGCGTCTCGCAGGACCTTCCGAGAATGGATCTGCTGCGCTGGCCGCGCTGGCCGACCTGATGGGAGTGCGAGCAGCGGCCGTGCGCCAATCCGCAGGGAAGTCGGAGCTGCCCAAAGGGGCGCTCACGCCCGCTCTTGCCGGCGCAGTCATCGCCGCGCTGCTCCCGGAGAGCGCGATCGTCGTTGACGAGGCCGTCACGTCAGGCATGGCCGTCGGTCCCCTGTGCCAAGCCGCCGCACCGCATGTCTGGCTGTCGCACACGGGAGGCGCACTGGGGCTCGGCCTGCCGATGTCGGTCGGCGCCGCCATCGCCTGCCCCGAGCGCAAGACCTTGTGTCTCGTGGGCGATGGCAGCGCGATGTACACGCCGCAGGCGCTGTGGACACAGGCGCGCGAGGGCCTGAACGTGGTCACGATCGTGTTTTCCAATCGTGCCTACGCGATCCTGAACTATGAGTTGCAGCGTATCGCCGCCAGCGGCGGCCCTGCCGCGCGCTCGATGCTCGATCTGACGCGACCCGAGATCAAATTCACCGATCTTGCACGCGGGATGGGCGTCGAGGCTTCACGGGTGGACACGGCTGAGGCGTTTGCGGTCGAGCTCAGGGCAGCCCTCGCCGCCCCGGGTCCGCGGCTGATCGAGCTCGCGCTCGGGTAGGTCGCGACGCTATCTTCTCGCTCAAGGTCCGGACGCTGCGGCCGCCGCTACCTCAGCCGGCCCTGAGCGCGCAGGCGCTGCCCGATGCGCTGGATCTCGGCCTCGCCCCGCCGCAACGTCGCTGCGCTGCTGTGGACCGAGTAGGAACCGAGCACCAGATCGTGCGGGTGCTTGATGGCTGAGCCGAGGACGAATCCGGCGTCGCCTCGGGACGCCAATTCCAGCGGCCGGTTCGATTCCTCGAATACGGCCAGTTCGCCCGCTGTCACCGGTTCGGGGGCGTCGATGCGCCCCGCGTAGACGAAGATCCACGCCACCGTGTGACCGGCCGGCGGCTCGTATTGCCAGCGCTGGCCGTTCGGCAGCTTCACATGCAGATCGTTGATGAACTCGGGCGCGTCAACGGGACTGCGCGCGGCGCCGTGCTGGCCGAGCGCGACGCTGACCGCGCCGAGTTGGGGCACTTCAGCCGGCGCGACGTACTGGCTTTGCGGTGGCGCGTTTTCCAGTTCGGGCGGCAGCGCAACCCACAATTGCAGACCGTGCATGCGCGATAGATCTGCGGGGCCGCCGTCGTGCCACACCCCCGCGCCGGCCCGCATCCACTCCAGGCCGCCGGCGGGCAACACGCCGCTCTTGCCGGTGGTGTCCTCGTACGCGACGCTGCCGCTGAGCAGAAGGGTGAAGGTCGCGATCCCGGAATGAGGATGGATGCCGAACTTGGCCCGTTCCGCAGGCTGCAGGTCGAAGTGATCCAGGAACACGAAGGGTTTGATCAGCTCGCCAAGGTCGGACGGGCTGACCAGCCGCGTGATGGGTCCATGGCTGGAGCCGCGCGTGCGATGCACGATTCGACGCACCGCAGCCGGCGCTTGCCGCTCGGATAGCGTGCTGCGAGCCGTCACCGTCCTCACGCCGCCTCCGCTTGGCGCGCGATGCCGGTGATCCAGCCCGCCGGCCTGTCGCCGAAGCGGTGGGGGCGGGTCGAACCGATGACGATGCCGATTTTCGGATTCAATTGGTCACTTCCTCAGCGCGGAGTCCGACGGGTAAGGTAAGGCCTGGCGTCCTGTCTGAAAAGCCTATGTATTTCGATGCAATCAATCGTCTGGAACGATACATGCCGCTGGATGGGATGTCGTTGGACCAGCTGCGAACCTTTATCGCGGCCGCTGACGAAGGCAGCTTTTCAGCGGCATCCGCTGGCCTCCTACAAGGGCGTCATCCCGCAGGGTGATCCACGGTGGCAGTTGTGATTCTTCAGCGCTGCCTTGTAACCCCTCGGTGGCCGATGTCCTATCAACTGCCAATAGCGCGTCTGAACACCGTAAGGCATCGCCATAATTGGTGTCTGACCCCGAGCCATGACTCTGGTCACTCGCCGGATTGGAGAACTCGGGTGGCCTCCCGCGCTCGTTCCGGCACCGAACTGGTGAACGGCCATGATCAGATCTGAAAGTGCAGCGCAACATGCAGACGATACAGACAGCGCCCTCCTTTAGAGGCGATGCGGTTGTGAGGATTTTGGGTTCACAGCTCGAAGTCGCGCAGGCAACGGCCGTTTCGCCTGCGGCCGAGGCCCCCCGACTTTCCATCGTCGTGCTGCCGTTCGACGACCTGCGTGGACTTCCCGAGCTTGACCACTTGGTCGACGGCATCACCCAGAGCCTGACGACGGATCTGTCGCGGATTCCGGATGCATTCGTCATCGCCTGCAACACCGCGTTCACCTACAAAGGCAAGGCCGTGGACGTCAAGCAGGTCGGGCGCGAGCTGAGCGTGCGCTACGCCCTCGAAGGCAGCGTCCTGTGCGACAGTGGCCAACTGCGCGTCAATGTGCGGCTGGTGGACGCCGAGAGCGGCGCCCATGTCTGGGCTGAACGCTTCGATCGCGGCCCGGGCGAACTGTTCGAGGTGCAGGACGAGATCGTCGCTCACCTGGCCCGGGCGATGGACGCACAGTTGACCGAGGCCGAGGCGCGGCGCGCCGAGCAGTCGGCAGACCCGGATGCGCTCGATCTGGTCTTTCGCGGCTGGGCCGTCTTCAACCGCCGGCACGACCCGGGCAATTTGCTGCTGGCCGAGCGCGTCTTCGAACAGGCGCTGGCGCTTGCACCCAACAACGCCAGGGCGCTGGTCGGTCTGGCCAGCGCCAAGCTGGCGTTCGCAGCCAACTACAGCACGGACGACCGCGCAAGCTATCTGAGCGCAGCCGAGGCGGCCGCCCTGAAGGCGCTGGCCCTGGTGCCCGGCGATGCTCGCGCGCACGGCGCCCTGGCATGGGTCTACATGGCGACCAACCGGCCTGAACTGGGCATCGCGCAGGCCGAGCGTTCCCTCGCGCTCGATCGCAACCTTGCTCCCTCCTATGCTGCCATCGGTTGGGCCAAGCCGATGCTGGGACGCGCCGAGGAAGCCGAGGGCCACATTGCCCAGGCCTTTCGTCTCAGTCCGCGCGATACGTTCGCCTACATCTGGTGCCATATCGCGGGCGTGGCGAAGCTCGCCCTGGGGCGCGACGATGAGGCGGTCGGCTGGCTGCGCCGGGCGGTCGAGGCCAACCGAATGTATCCGCTGGCTCAATTCACGCTGGCCGCGGCGCTGGCACAGCAAGGCAAAACGGCCGAGGCGCGGGCGCTGGCGGCCTCAGGGCTTGCGCTGGTTCCGAGCTTCAGCGTGCGCCGTTACCGCGAAGGCGCGCCCGGGGACAACGCGACTTACCTGGCCTACCGCCAGCATATCTATGTGGGCCTGCTGAAAGCGGGGGTGCCCGCCGACAGCGACGAATCGGTGCCGGCGGGCGCGCCCGCGCTGACCCCCAGCGCGCCGCCCTCGCAAAACGCCTGGTCGTTCCCCGAGTTCGCCGCTGCACTGAAGGGCGCGCTGCGCGATTACAGCCGGGTCGACCTGCTGGCGGGCAATGCGTTGCTGCGCTCGCGCCTGGTGGCGTCGCGCGGGCACGTCACCCCGGCCAGCCTGCAGTCGCTGCTCTCGGAGACGGTCGGAGTCCTGTTCGCGGATCCACGCGACGAGAAGCTGCGCCGCGTGATCGAACTGACCTATTTCCGGCCCGCGCCGAAGCAGGAGGCTGCGGCCGATCGGCTCGGCCTGTCCTTCGGCACGTACCGGCGCCACCTGACGACCGCGCTCAGCCGCCTGGCGCGCTGGCTGTGGGAACAGGAAAGAGGAAAGCCGGCGTAGGTCCGATTGCCCAATGGAATTGCCAACCCCTCATTTCACTAGACGCCAGGTAGACGTGAGCCTGGCGCAGCGGTTGCATGCCTGCAGTCAATGAGTCCACGATCGTAGCGAGTTCGGATTCCCAATCGGATACGGCGCAGCCGAGGGCCGCCTCGCCTTTGGCCGACGCCCCGCGCCTTTCCATCGTGGTGCTGCCCTTCGAAGATCTGCGAGGCGATCCGCAGCACGAGTACTTCGTCGACGGCATCACGCAGAGCCTGACGACCGATCTGTCGCGGATACCGGATGTGTTCGTGATCGCCTGCAACACCGCCTTCACGTACAAAGGCAAGGCTGTCGACGTCAGGCAAATCGGGCACGAGCTGAGCGTGCGCTATGCGCTCGAAGGCAGCGTGCAGCGCGACGGTGACCGGCTGCGCGTCAATGTCCGGCTGGTGGACGCCGAGAGCGGCACTCAGCTCTGGGCCGAGCGCTTCGATCTGGACCGAGGCGAGCTGTTCGAGGTCCAGGACGAGATCGTCGCTCACCTGGCCCGAGCGATGGACGCGCAGCTGACCGAGGCCGAAGCGCGGCGCGCCGAGCGCGTGCAGTCCGCAGATCTGAATGCACTCGATCTCGTCTTTCGCGGTTGGGCCGCCTTCAACCGGGGGCACGATCCCACGACTCTGGTGCCGGCGGAGTGCATCTTCGAACAAGCCCTGCTGCTTGCCCCAAGCAATGTCCAGGCGCTGGTCGGGCTTGCCAGCGTAAAGTTCGTGTTGGCTACCGCGTACACGACGGACGACCGCGCAACCTATCTGACAGCGGCCGAGGCCGCGGCCACGAAGGCGTTGGCACTGGTGCCGAACGACGCTCGAGCGCATGGCGCGCTGGCGAGGGTCTACATGGCGACCAAACGGCCTGAACTGGGAATCTCCGAAGCCGAACATTCCATCACGCTCGATCGAAACCTTGCTCCGTCTTACTCGGCCATCGCCTGGGCCAAGCCGATGCTGGGACGTGCCGAAGAGACCGAGGACCACATTGTGCAGGCGTTTCGTCTCAGTCCACGCGATACGTTTACCAGCGTTTGGTGCCGTGTCGCCGGTGAAGCGAAGCTCGGCCTGGGGCGCAGCGATGAGGCTGTGGTCTGGCTGCGCCGGGCGGTCGACGCCAATCCGATGTATGCGATGGCTCAATTCATTCTGGCTGCGGCTCTGGCGCAGCAAGGCAAGAACGCCGAAGCGCGGGCGGCCGCGGGGGCAGGTCTTACGATCCATCCGAGTTTCAGCCTGCGTCGATTTCGCGAAGCCTCCTACAGCGACCACCCGACCTACCTGGCCTACCGGGAGCATATCTATCGGGGCCTGCTCAAAGCGGGGGTGCCGTCGGACAAGGACGAATCGGTGCCGGCGCACACGGCGCCGCCGGTGCCGGACCTTGGTGCTCCGACCTCGCAGAGCGCGTGCTCGTTCGAGGACTTCGCCGCTGCGCTGAAGAACGCACTGCGCGACTACAGCCGCGTCGACCTGCTCACTGCCAATCCGTTGCTGCGCTCGCGCCTGATGGCGGCGCGGGGGCACTCCCACGCCACCGGCTTGCAGGCGCTGCTCTCGGAGACCGTCGATACCTTGTTCGCGAGCCCGCGCGACGAGAAGCTGCGACGCGTCATCGAATTGACCTATTTCCGCCCCGCGCCGAAGCAGGAGGCCGCGGCGGATCGGCTGGGCCTGTCCTTCAGCACATACCGGCGCCACCTGACGACCGCGCTCGGCCGTCTGGCACGCTGGCTATGGGACCAGGAACGACGACGGCCGGCGTAGGCCGGATCGACTGTTCCGATTTAAACCAGGCCCGCGAAAGGCGCGCGAGCTCGGCAGCACCGGAGCCGACGTAGTGAGCCCCGACGAAGACGGGCGGCAGCAGCAGCACCAGTACGAACAACAGGTCGTCACGGTGACGGGCGCGATAAACGTTCATTTGAGACCTCGCAGGATCAGACTGACTCGAGGCGAAGAATGACCCAACGCGGTGCTCAGATGCGACCGCAAAAGCTGCTCGAGATCCGCTCACGGGCGAGCGGCAGTTGACGGCATCGGTTCACTCAAAAGATGCTCGAGATCCGCTCAGGCCGGCGGCAGCGTCGCGAAAGGGCCTCGCAGGTAAGGCTCCGGACCGGTGCCCGCGAGTGCAGACCGAGCAGAGATCGAGTTGCCATTGGTCTGTCAAGTGGGCAGCCGACTGCCCGATCATGGTCTGCATCAAGCGCACCGATCGCGATGCGCTTCAGTGAACGCTCAGTGGTGACGGAGCCAAGATGCAGAAAACCTGGTTTATCACGGGCGCCAGCCGGGGGCTCGGTGCACAAATAGCCAAGACCGCTATTCGGGCCGGGGATCGGGTCGTCGCTACGGCCCGACGGCGAGAGGCTGTCATCGAGGGCCTCGGCCCGGACAGCAATCAGCTTTTGAGCGTGGGCCTCGATGTCGTCGACGGCGGTCAGGCCAGAGCGGCGGTGCGAACCGCCCTGGCGCGATTTGGCACGATCGATGTACTGGTGAACAACGCACGTTGCGGCTGTCTGGGATTCTTCGAAGAAAATGCGATCCAGGACACCCAGGCCCAGTTCACGACCAATCTGTTCGGTGTCTTCAACCTCACCTGGGCGGTGCTGCCGACGTTGCGCTTCGCTCGCACCGGGCGGATCTTCAACATTTCCTCGTTTGGCGGCGTCCCCGGCGCGGAACTGGGCCCGCTCTACAGCGCCGGCAAGTTCGCGCTCGAATGCTTCTCGCAGTGCCTGTCGAAGGAGATCGCACGGTTCGGACTTTCGGTGACCATCGTCGAGCCCGGTCGCGAACAGCGCAATGGTCACCACCCGGTCGCTGATGCCAGGCTTGCGCAGGCGATCGCGAATCTGGTCGACGAGGCCGAGCCACCGACCCGCTTTTTCGCCGGATCGGTTGGCCTCGATCCGGAACAGGTGAGGCTGGCTGATGCCCAGGCCGAGCTCGCAGTTGGCGCCGGCTTTCCGTGAGCGACGGCCCCGCCCGTGGTCGATGCCCCGCGCCTTTCCATCGTGGTGTTGCCCTTCGTCGACGTGCGCGGACTTGCCGAGCACGAGTACTTCGTCGACGGTATCACCGAGAGCCTGACGACTGATCTGTCGCGGATTCCGGACGCGTTCGTGATTGCCTGCAACACCGCCTTCACCTACAAAGGCAAGGCGGTGGACGTCAAGCAGGTTGGGCGCGAGCTGGGCGTGCGTTACGCGCTCGAAGGCAGCGTCCAGTACGGCGAGCGCCAGCTCCGAGTCAACGTCCGACTGGTGGACAGCGAGACTGGGACCCAGGTCTGGGCCGAACGCTTCGATCTGAGCTGCGCGGAGCTGTTCGAAATGCAGGACACGATCGTCGCTCACCTGGCCCGGGCGATGGACGCACAGCTGACGGAGGCCGAAGCACGGCGCGCGGAGCGCGTGCAGTCAACAGATCCGGATGCGCTCGACCTCGTGTTGCGCGGCTGGGCCGCTCTGAACCGGGGCCACGATCCGGCGAATCTGCTGCTGGCCGAGCGCTTCTTCGAAGAAGCCCTGGCGCTCGCACCGAACGATGTCAAGGCGCTCATCGGCCTGGCCAGCGTCAAGTTCTTGTTTGCGGCCACCTACACCACGGACGACCGGGCGACCTGTCTGATCGTAGCCGAGGCGGCCGCCATGAAGGCGCTGGCGCTGGCGCCCAACAACGCTCGCGCGCACGGCGCCTTGGCGAGGGTTTACATGGCCACCCAGCGGGCCGCCATGGGCATCGCGCAGGCCGAGCATTCCATCGCGCTCGATCGAAACCTGGCCCCTTCTTACTCGGCCATCGGTTGGGCCAAGCCAATGCTGGGACGCGCGGAAGAAACCGAGGGCCACATTGTCCAGGCGTTTCGTCTAAGCCCGCGCGATACGCTCACCAGCGTCTGGTGCCGTGTTGCGGGCGAAGCGAAGCTCGCTCTGGGGCGCGACGATGAGGCGGTCGCCTGGCTGCGCCGCGCGGTCGAGGCCAATCGAATGTATTCGATGGGCCAGTTCACCCTTGCCGCGGCCCTGGCACATCAAGGCAAGACCGCCGAGGCGCGCCAGGCGGCGGCCGAGGGCCTTGCATCCAATCCCACCTTCACCGTCCGCCGTTACCGCGATGGCGCATCCAGCGACGACCCGACCTACCTGGCCGGCCGTCGGTATATCTACGAGGGCATGCTCAAGGCGGGATTGCCCGCGGACATCGATGAGTCGGCGCGGGCCAGGACGGCCGTACCGCTGCTGACCTTCAGCTCGCCGTCCGCCCCGACCGCGTGGTCGTTCCCGGAGTTCACGGCAGCGCTGAAGGGCGCGTTGCGCAATTACAGCCGGCTCGACCTGCTCGCCGGCAGTCCGCTGCTGCGCTCGCGGCTGATGGCCACGCGCGGCCGCGCCGATGCGGCCAACTTGCAGGCGCTGCTGTCCGAGACGGTCGACACCCTGTTCGCGAGCCCACGCGACGAGAAGCTGCGGCGCGTGATCGAACTCACCTATTTCCGCCCCGCGCCGAAGCAGGAGGCCGCGGCGGACCGGCTCGGCCTGTCCTTCGGCACCTATCGACGCTGCCTGACGACCGCGCTCAGGCGCCTGTCACGGTGGCTTTGGGATCAGGAAAAGGGGAACGCTGGATGAACGCGGACCAAGCAAAGATCGAGCACGTTTTGCGCTCAAATCTGAGCAATCCATTGGGCCATGCTGCGCCCGGAACACGTCGCAACTGCAACCAAAGGAGAGCACAGCATGAACCGACGCTACGTTGCCAGACGGGCGAAGCTTCCGCTGCCCCTCGTCATCGCGGCAGCCATCCTGGCTGCACTGGTGCACGTCAGGGCCGAGGCCGACGATTCTGAATCGGGTGACCCGAGAATCCAGCGGGGCCTTCAGGCGGCACCGGTGCCGTTGAACCTTCAGGGCAGGGAGGTCTCAATGGTCGGTCTGGGAAGCTATCTGGTCAATGTCGCCGCCGCTTGCAACGATTGTCACAGCGCCGGCCCGGCAACGCAGTACGCGGCCGGCGGAAATCCGTTCTTCGGCCAGCCGAAGATCGTAAACCAGGCAACCTACCTGGGCGGCGGCCTTGACTTCGGCCCCCTGGTCCCGGCAGGTACTCACATCGTCTCGCGCAACTTGACGCCCGACAAGACCGGCCGGCCCGAGGGAGGGCGCACCCTGGCGGAATTTGTCCACATCCTGGTGACCGGTGAGGACCTGGATCATCTGCATCCGCCATGCTCGGCGAACGTAACGCAGAATTGCCTTCCCCCGCCGTTCGATGGCAATCTTCTTCAGATCATGCCCTGGCCGGCGTTTCAGCGCATGACGATGCACGACATGGAAGCCATTTACGAGTATTTAAGCGCCATCCCCTGCATCGCGGGTCCTCCGGCCCCGAGCATATTGCACAACGATTGCCCCTGAGCGCTCGATCAGGATCTCGCTACTGACCCTTCGCGGGAGCGCCCGGAACGACCGCCGCCACGCCGTCCGGGTTGATGTTGAACGCGATAAAGGTCAAGGGCATGTCACCCGGATTTCCCCACTGATGCACCAGACCGAACGGTTCGTAGATCAGGGAACCCGGAGGCTTTGCGTCCGACTTGTCTTCGACCGTGTTCAGGCCTGTTCCGGAGATGATGTAGTAGAGCGCCGCGCCGGATCGATGGTGCGGCGCGTTCGATGGCATCTGCGCCGGAAATGTGACACGCGTCAAGGTGAGGTCATAGACGCCGGGTTTCAGCGCGGGAAGGGGCGCGGCGGTTCGATACAGCTCCTTCACCACAGCGGGCGGCGCTTCGAGCGGTTTATCGAGATCCGCGCCTGGCGCGAGCAGGAAGTGCAGCAACGTGGAAGGTGCGCCGTTGCCCGCCTTCAAGGTCGCTGCGCTGCCGCTGGCGATGTACAGCCCCTCGCCCGGGCCCAGTGTCTTGACCTCGCCGCCGACCGAGACCTCGGTCGACCCCGATAGCTGGTAGACGATCCCGTTGGTGGGCGAAACGCGGCTGCTCGCCCCCGAGGCCAGGGTGACGCTGACGGCCTTGAAGTGCAGCGGTTTATCCACCACCGTTGGCAGCTTGGTGGAGGCCACGACCGTTCGAGTAATGGCCGGTGCAGCCGGTGGGGTCTGTCCCGTGGCCGGGCCCAGTGCCGCCGCGCAAGCCAGGAAACTTCCGATGATCGAGAATCGCATGTGCCCTCCTCAGGCGCAGCCGCCTAGTTAATGCGCATCGCCGCCGGGTACGCCAACGCCGTTGTCCGGATACCTTCGGCGTACGCGGTGGGTTGAAAACCGAAAGCCATCGAGAACTTGGTCGAATCGAACAGGTACTCCGAATCGCTCTGGTAGAGCATCTCGTAGATCTCTCGGACGTCGGAATTGAAGAAGCCGGCAATCTTGATCATCGGCCGGCCGAGCACGCGATACCGGGGCTCGGCTCCAAACTCCCTGGCAGCCATCCTGATGAAATCCTTTCCGGTCGGCGGATTCGATGCCGTCGGGACATGCCAGGTCTGATTCCAGGCCGAGTCGGAATGAGCCAGCAAGGCGAGAGACTTGCCGGCATCCGGCGTATAGGTGAACGAGTGTGGCACGGAATCGTCGACGAGCCAGGAGGGCGTCGCACGCTTGGCGAGTTTGTCGAACACCAGGACGCTGGCGACGCTGGTTGCGGCACCGGGGCCGTAAAAGTCCGCCGATCGCGCGATCATCGCCGTCAGCGTGCCGGCTTTGAACTCGTTGATCAGCATGGTGGCAATCCGAGCGCGGATCTCGCCCTTGCTGCTGCACGGATTGAAGGGGGTCTGCTCGGTCATGGGGCCGCTCACTTTTCCGTACATGTAGACGTTGTCAAAGAAGATCAATTTTGCGCCCGCCCGCTTGCAGGCCTCGATGGCGTTGCTCATGATGGGAGGCCACAACTCGCGCCAGAGTCGAACATCGTATTTCAGGCCGACCAGCAGGTACACGACGGCCGAACCGGAAACGGCGCGCATCGTCTGATCGAGGTTCGACAGGTCTGCGCGCACCGCTTCGGCGGCGCCCTGAACCAGCCTGGCATCTCGACTGACCAGGCGCACGGGTTGCCCCGTGTGGGCCAGCTCCTTGAGCAACTCCGTGCCGATGACGCCGCCGGCCCCCAGTATCGTGTGCATACAGCCTCTCCCTGTCGGCGCTTCGCCCACCTCGCGAAGCGGATCGCTTTCAACGCGGCCGCAGCCTGATGCCCGCAATATAATGCGGCGGCGCAGGCGAGGACTCATCCATGGAATGGGAAAGATGGCCCCTGTACGTTCAGAGACGCTATGCGCTGGCAAAAGCGCACCTGAGGAATCCGGGTAGCGTCTGTTGCGAGCCCCTGGGCGAACACGAGAGCGTCGAGGCCAGGGAAGTGGTGGATTGGATCTACGGGGTGCTTTCGATACTTGACGCGAAGGCGTCCACGTTGATGAGGCTCGACGGCGTATTGATCGCCGCCGCCGCCTTTCTGCTGGGGCTTTTTGGTCGACCCGAATCGATTTTATCGACGACCCGGCCGGATGCCATACTCGTGATCCTGGCGGCCTGCCTGTCGGCGCTTTCGCTTTTTCTGTGCCTGTTCGTGGCGAATATCAGCTGGGGCTTCCTCGGCAGGGTGACGAAGAACCGCGGCAACCGGACCTTCGAATTTGCCCGCGAGATTCAGTCGCTGGACCGGGCGATGAGGTTCCGGCAGACCGTGTATCAGCTGGCCTGGCTGGTGTCGCTGATCGCTTCGATCGGATTTTTTCTGGAGTTCCTGATGCAAGCGCGGCACGTCGTCGGCTTCGTTTTTTCGAGCGCGACCCAATGAAAGCCGTGAAGGAGACGAAACGCTCGAGCTCCGTGAAGCCGGAGTCCAGGCCGCGCCTGACGCTGCTGAAGGGAAGCAAGCGCCCCACCGTCGAAAAGGGGCCACAGAAGCCGCCGCTGGCGCTGCTGAAGGCCGCGCGCGATGTGGCCAGCCATGCGTATGCGCCGTACTCGAAGTTCCGGGTGGGCGCGGCGGTTGAGACATCCGACGGCCGCACGTTCGTCGGGGCCAACATGGAAAACGCCTCCTACGGCGTAACGATGTGCGCCGAGGTCGGTGCGCTGCAGGCGGCGTCCTCGGCCGGAGCCCTGGACAAGATACGGCGCATTGCAGTCGTCGGGGGCCCCGAAAGGCCTGCAGCTGGCCGCCGGCCCAAGCCGACCGCACCGTGCGGGCGGTGCCGGCAACTCATTTCGGAGGCAGCGATGCACGCAGGCCACGACATCGAGGTCTGGTACGCAGATCTGGACGGAAAGGTCGTGCAGCGGCGCACGATCACCGAGCTGTTGCCGGACGCCTTCGATGCCAGCAATCTGAAGTGAGGGAGCGCTACCCCTCACCGCCCCTGGGCGGGGTTCGGTCCGCGGCGGGATGAGGGTCCGTGATGATGATCTGCTGTCCCGGCTCCAGCCGCTCGGCGCCGCGCACCACGAGGCGGTCGCCCGCCGACACACCGGTGCGGATTTCGACCAGGTCGTCCACGGCGCTGCCGGACTCGACCTCGCGGCGCTCGACCGTTCCGTTCTGCACCACGCGCATTACGTACGAGTGCGGCTGCCGGATCACGATCGCGTCGCGCGGAACGACCACGGCGGTGCGGTCGGCGCCGGTGGCCACGCTGACCTCAAGCGCCGTTCCGACCGGCCAGCGCGTTTTGCCGAGCGCGACCCGGATCTCGAACTGGCGCGAATGGTCGTCCCCGACCGGTACCACCGCGCGCACCGTGCCGCGCCGCTCCTCGCCCGCAACCCGCAACGAGGCGGCCTGACCCGGCTTCACGTTGCCCGCGAAAGCCAGCGCGGCGGTCGCGCGCGCCTCCACGTCTTCGGTGTTGACCAGCCGGACCACGGACGCGCCGACCTGCAGATATTCTCCGCGCTGCGCGAAACGCTCGGTCACGACACCGGGAAACGGCGCACGAATCACGGATTGCTCCGTTTCGTATTTGGCCTGGTTCAATTGCGCCGTCAGCCGCGCGACGTCGTGCTGGGCCATCTCCAGCTGGGTGCGCGCCTCATCGAGCTGGCTGACGGGGTAGATCTTCGCCGCGCTCTGAAAACGCTCCAGCTGATTGTGCGACAGCTGCGCCTGCGACTGGGCACGCTCGACCTGCGCCTGCAGATCCGCGACCCGAAGCGCCACCACCGTGTCGTCCAGGCGCGCCAGTGCGGCGCCTGCGCTGACCCGTTGTCCGACCTCGGCGATCCACACGACGCGCCCGGCCACGATGCCGGCGATGCGTGCGTCGTCCCGGCTGACGATGGAGCCGGGAATCCAGGTGTGCGGTGCCACGTGCGCCGTGCGCGCGGTGGCCACCTCGACGGTGACCGGGGCCGATTGAGCCGGGCCGGCCCCGAGCGCGGATGAAACGGCGGCCGCCGCGGCCACCGGCGCCAGCCATCTGGCAATCCTCAGCCCGAGCATCATGACGCCGCCTCGGCCACTGGTGCCGGCACGGCGTGCTGCGCACCGAACAGGCGGATCAACGCCGGGATCAGGATCAGGCTGAACACGAGGCTGACGATCACGCCGCCGATATTGACGGCAGCCAGGCCGCGATAGATGACGCTGCCCGGTCCCGGGTTGACCGCCATCGGCAGCGCGCCCAGCGCCCCCGTCAGCGTGCTGGCCAGGATCGCGCGCAGGCGCTGGTTCAAGCCCTGACGGATCGCTTCTTCCAGCGAAACTCCACCGCCTTGGGCTCCGCGAACCGCTGCCACCAGCAGGATCGAATGATTCACGATCACGCCGATCATCATAACGAAACCGATCATCGACAGCAGATCGAGCGCCTGGAACGCCACCAGTCCGAGCACGCGCAAGCCGAGCATTCCACCGATCAGCGCCAGCGGCACCGTGAGCAGGACCACCGCGCTGTCGCGCACCGAGCGGAACAGCGCCGTCATCAGCAGGGCCAGCACGAACAGGGCCAGGCCGAACACACGTCCCATCGTCACCAGCGTGCGGCTCAGGCTGTCGGCGCTGCCCGCCATCCGGATCGAGCCGTCCGCCGGCATCTGCGCTCGAATCTTCGGCAGCACGTCGCGGTTGATGGCGCTGAGCGCGTCCTGCAGAGACATCGAGGCGGGCGGATCGATGGTCAGGGTGACCGTGCGCCGATGATCGATGCGCCGGATCCCGGGAGGCCCCAGAACGGTCGACAGGTTCACCAGGTCTCCGAGTCTGGTCTGCTGGCCGGACGGCGTGAACAGCGGCGTTTCCGCAATCTCCTCGGGCGTCGCGCCGCCGGCTACGCGCAGCATGATCGGCAAGCGGGTGTGGCCGTCGAAATACTCGCCCAGCCAGGCTCCCTCGCCGAGCGCGCGTACCACCGTGCCCATGGTCGCACGGTCCCAGCCCACCTCGGCGATGCGCCGATCGTCGGGCACCGCGCGCAGCTCGAGTGAGGCGGCCTCTGGATTGGGAAAGCTCTGCACGGCCGAACCCGGAAACGCCTGTTCGAGCAGGGCCCGACCGTTCAATGCGACCTGATTGAGCGCAGGCGAGTCCTCGCTTTGCAGGTGAATGCCGATCGAACGGGCCGAGCCGCCGATCCCTTCGAACAGCTCCCCTTCGAACGCGAAGGCGCGCGTATCGGGCAGATCCGTGATGATCCGCTCGCGCATCAGCGTTTCGAGCTCCCGGATCCGGTTCGGGTCTTTCACGCGGGCCCCGATCGTGCCGCCGCCGGGCCAGCTGATGATGTACCAGTTCTTCAGTTGCGGCTGGGCGGTGCCGTCCATGTACGGCTTCATCCGCTTCAGCAGCACCGGCAGCAGTTCGCGGTTGACCGTCTCCGGGCTCATTCCCGGCGGAAATGTGAAAAAGGCATCGATCGCGGCCCGCTTGACCGGCGGCAGGTAATCGAGCGGGGGCAGCAGCCAGTAGGCTCCTGCCATCGGCACCACCAGCAGCGCCGCGATCCATCCGAGCTGCTTTCCGCGCGTATCGGTCGCTTTCAGGATCCGGTCGGTCAGGCCCGGCCAGCCATGGCCGTAGCCGGAGGTGCCGGAGATGCCCTTCATCACGAACACCGCGGCCGAGGGCAGCAGCGTCAGCGCGAGCACGATCGAGATCGCCACCGCGATCGAGATCGTCAACGCCAGGTCCCCGAAGAGCTGGCCCTCGACATCCTTCAGGAACAGCACCGGCACGAAAACGGCGATCGTCGTGGCGGTCGAAGCAGACAGGGCCCCTGCGACCTGGCGGGCGCCCTCGCGCGCCGCCTGCGGCAGCGCAAGCCCAGTCTCGCGCAGGCGCACGATGTTGCCGGATACGACGATGGCGCCTTCGACCACCATCCCGACCGCGAAGGCCAGGCCGGCCAGCGAGATCACGTTCAGGCTGCGACCGAGCAGCTCCAGCATGATGAAGGTGCCGAACAGGCAAAGCGGTATCGAGGCCGCGATCAGCCCGGTGATCCGAAGCTCACGCATGAACCACCACACCACGCCCAGCGCCAGCAGCGTTCCGACCACCAGGTTCTCGGTCAGCAGGCTCACCGCCCGCCGGATGAAGAGCGACGAATCGAACGACTGTTCGATGCCCAGGCCGCGCGCCTTCATCGGCCCGTCGCGCAGCTCGGCCACCGCTGCCTTGACCGCATCGAGCGTGGCCAGAGCATTGGCGCCGTTGGCGCGCCGGATCTGGATGCCGATGGCCGGGTTGCCGTTCTGGTAGGTGAAGAACTGGCGCGTCGGCGGGCTCACATCGATGCTGGCCACATCCGACAGGCGCACGGGGCGGCCGTCGCGCCAGGCCAGCACGAGCGCGCCGAGCTGGTCCGGATCGAAGCGGCCGGTGAATCGAAGCGCGTACTGGCGGCGCCCGACGTCGAGCTGGCCGCCGGAGACGTTGTTGGCGCTGGCGGCCCGGTTTGCAATGTCCGGCAACGCCACTCCCAGCGCGGCGGCCCGGGCCGGATCGACCGTGATGTGGACGTTGTCGGGCGGGCCGGCGTTGACGGTGACGGAGGCCACCCCCGGGATCGACTCGATCCTCGGGCGGACCGTGTCCTCGATGAAGCGGCGGTGACTGCCGATCGTGCCGGGCGCGCTCGGCAGAAGCTGCACGAAAAACCAGCACAGCGTGTCGTTGGAGTTGTCGTCGCCGCCCAGCGTCACCACGGGCCGGTCCGAATCGCGCGGCAGCGGCTGCAGCCGGTTCATCCGGCTGAGCACCTCGATCAGCGCGCTGCGCATGTCGGTGCCGATCGAAAAGCGCAGCGTGATGGCCGCCTCGCCGGCATTGGCGTTGCCCTCGAGCTCTTCGACGCCCGGCAGCCCCTGCAGCACCTTCTCGAGCGGCTCGAGGATCTCGGACTCGATTTCCTCCGGCGATGCGGTCGACCAGTTCGCCCTGATCGTGATTTGAGGCCGATCGATGTCCGGGAACAGCTGCAGCGGCAGCCGGGCCAGGCTCAGCAGGCCCAGCAGGGCGACGAACACCACCAGCACGACCATCGCGACCGGGTTGCGGGTCGACCAGCTCAGAGATTCCACAGTGGGTTTCCGGGCTTGCGGCCTCGTCGAAGGAGGCCGAATCCTAGCCCTTCAGCCGCCGAACCGGGTGCCGATCGGACGAAATGCCACCCGCGCGGACGAAATGCCGGTGGCCGGGACGAACGGTCGTCGGCCCCGCCGGCGTGCGTCAGCCGCTCATCGAGCCGAGCCGGGACTGCGAGCCGTTCAGAACTCGGTCCAGCCGTCGTTCGGATTGCCGGCGGTGGCGGCGACGGCGCCCCGGCTGATTGGGCGCACTGGCTTTCTGGACCCCGTTTGGGCAACCGGATGACGGCTCGCCCTGGGGGGCGGGGAGGCGGATTTGGCGCCCCTTACGCCTTCCTGCGCGTCCGCGACAGGGCCGGCAGCCTCCTGGCGGTTGAGCTTGAACACGGCCACGACCTGGGCCAGCCGCTCGGCCTGATCCTTCAGGCTGTGCGAAGCGGCAGACGACTGTTCCACCAGCGCGGCATTCTGCTGGGTCGCCTGGTCCATCTGCGCGACCGCCTGGTTGACCTGGCCCAGCCCGGCCGACTGCTCCAGGGCCGCGCTGGTGATTTCACCGATCAGATCGGTCACGCGCCGGACTTGCGTGACGATCTCGCCCATCGACGCGCCGGCCTGGTTGACCAGCTTCGATCCTGCATCGACCTTCTCGACGCTGCTGCCGATCACGCTTTTGATCTCGCGGGCCGCCTGCGCGCTCCTCTGGGCCAGGCTGCGCACCTCGCTCGCCACCACGGCGAAGCCGCGGCCCTGCTCGCCCGCGCGGGCGGCCTCGACCGCGGCGTTCAGGGCGAGAATATTGGTCTGGAAGGCGATGCTGTCGATGACGGTGATGATCTCGGCAATCTTCTTGCTGGCCACCGTGATCTCTTCCATCGTGGCCACGACCTGGCCGACCACTGCTCCGCCTTCGGTGGCGGCTTCGGAGGCCGACGCGGCCAGCTGATTGGCCTGGCGGGCGCTGTCCGCGCTGGTCTTCAACGTGGCGGTCAACTCCTCCATCGCGGAAGCGGTCTCCTGCAGCGAGGAAGCCTGCTGCTCGGTCCGCGCCGACAGGTCCTGGTTGCCCGCAGCGATCTGCGAGCTGGCGCTACTCACCGCGTTCACCCCGGCGCGTACTTCGCCGACGATCCCGACCAGGGCGTCCCGCATGGTCTTGATCGCCGCGAGCAGGCTCGAATGGTCGTCCGCGCGGGTCTGCACGTCGATCGCGAGGTTGCCGGCGGCGATTTCGCGCGCGATGTGCGCCGCGTAATCGGGCTCGCCGCCGAGCTGGCGCGTGATCGAGCGGGCCAGAAGAAAGCCCACCAGGCCGGCCAGCAGCAGCGCAACGCCGGATACCGCCAGCACCGCGGTCAGGCCCCACGCCATCGTGTTGCCCGCCTGCTCGCCCTGCTGGTGAACGAGCGTTTTCTGGGTGTCCTCGAATGCGGTGATCCCGGTGAGGTAGGCGAGCTGCAATGGCCGCGTCTCATCCAGCAGCAGCTTCTTGGCACCCGGCAGGTCGCCCGCCTCGACCAGCTTGATGAAATGCCCTTCGCTCGCCAGGTAGGTCGAACGCTGCTGCTTCAGCGCTTCGACCGCGCGCTGTGCTGCCTCGTCGCCCAGAACCCGCCCGGCGATCCAGTTGATGATCTCGCTGCGGTTATCGCTTTCCTTGCGCAGGTCGTCGACTTCAGCCTGGATCTTCTGCTTGTCATCCAGGATCAGCGTATTGCGCGAGTGACGCGCGCTTTGCAGCAGGCTGTACTGCCAGGCGGCCGTGCGTTCGATCATCGGAACGCGCAGGTCGACCAGGTTGTCGATCTCGCTGCTCAGGCTGTGCAGCGACCCCAGGCTGGTAGCGGCGAGCACTGCGAGCAGAACCGCCAGGGAACCGAATCCGGCCGCCAGGCGGTGACTGATTTTCATCGTCGGCAATTTCATTTCATGGACCTTGCAGGATTTGTCCTCAGGACCCGCGCCATCAGCGCGATCGAACGCGTGGTCAGGGCGACCATCAACGATTTGATTTTCCCGGTGCCGTGCCCTGTTGAAACGCGCGAAAAGGGGCGCGCCTCGGCTGGATGCGATCCCAGAGGCCTCGCCGGGCCGGCGTTCTATCCGGTATCTCGCGTTCCACGGCCGACCCGGAAGGCAGGGTTAGGCCTACGGCCTGAGGCGCGGACCCTGACAGAGGGCAAACGAGGGTCCAGGTCACAGGTTTCAGCTTCCTGTCACGGATCCGTCATTCGCCGGCGTGAACATGGGCCTATTCCTGGGAGGGGAGCTTCGATGATGAACGCTGCAACCGCACCGGCCGCCGCCGCCGCGCCTGGCCGCCCAAGGCGCCCGGACCTGAACCGGCGTCTCGGGCCGGTGTTCATCCTGATTCTGCTGGGGCTGCTGGGCGCGGGCGTCGTTTTCGCCGGCTATAGCCTGGTCAGCGACATGAACGAGGCCGGTTCCGGGGCGACGACCTGGCTGCCGTTCCTGCTGCTGGGGGTGGCGCTGGCGATCGCGCTGGGCTTCGAGTTCGTCAACGGGTTCCACGACACCGCCAACGCGGTGGCCACGGTGATCTACACGCATGCACTGCCGCCGCACTTCGCCGTGGTCTGGTCGGGCGTCTTCAATTTTCTCGGCGTGCTGGTCTCCTCCGGCACGGTCGCGTTCGCCATCATCTCGCTGCTGCCGGTCGAGCTCATTTTGCAGGTCGGATCCAGCGCGGGTTTCGCGATGGTCTTTGCGCTGCTGATCGCGGCGATCGTCTGGAACCTGGGCACCTGGTCGCTGGGCCTGCCGGCCTCGTCATCGCACACGCTGATCGGCTCGATCATCGGGGTGGGCATTGCCAACGCCCTGATGCACGGGCGCGACGGCACCAGCGGGGTCGACTGGGGGCAGGTGACGAGGGTGGGAGAGTCGCTGCTGATCTCGCCGGTGGTGGGCTTCGTTTTCGCGGCGCTGTTGTTGTTGGTGCTGCGCAAGCTGGTCAAGAAGCCCGCGTTGTACCAGGAGCCCGCGGCCAACCAGCCGCCGCCCTGGTGGATCCGCGGAATACTCGTTCTCACCTGCACCGGCGTGTCCTTTGCGCACGGGTCCAACGATGGGCAAAAGGGCATGGGCCTGATCATGCTGATCCTGGTCGGCACGGTGCCGACCGCCTACGCGCTGAACCGCGCGATGAAGGCCGACCAGACCACGCAGTTCGTCGCGATGGCCCAGGTCACCCAGGCCGCACTCGTGCGCGGCGCACCCGAGGCCGCTCCCGCCGATCCGCGCGCCGCCCTGTCGGAATACGTCCGCACGCGCAACCTCACCCCGCAGGTCGTTCCCGCCCTGGCGGCGCTCGCCGGCAGCATCGCCGATCGCGTCAAAGAGCACGGTTCGCTGCGCCAGGTTCCGGCGGCGGCCGTGTCCAACGTCCGCAACGACATGTACCTCGCTTCCGAGGCGATCCGCTTTCTCGACAAGAGCGCGGCGGTCCGGTTCGATGCGGACACCCGGGCGGACCTGAAGGCGTTCAAGAAGCAGATCGATGCGGCCACCAAATTCATCCCGCTGTGGGTGAAGGTGGCGGTGGCGATCGCGCTCGGGCTGGGCACGATGGTCGGCTGGAAGCGGATCGTGGTCACCGTCGGCGAAAAGATCGGCAAAGCGCACCTGACCTACGCGCAGGGTGCATCGGCCGAGCTGGTTGCGATGATCACGATCGGCGCCGCCGACATGTTCGGGCTTCCCGTGTCGACCACGCACGTGCTGTCCTCCGGTGTGGCCGGAACGATGGCGGCCAACCGCTCGGGTCTTCAGGTGGCCACGATCCGCAACCTGCTGATGGCCTGGGTCCTGACTTTGCCGGCGGCGATCTTGCTGTCCGGATCGCTCTACTGGCTGTTCACCAAGCTTTTCTAGAGTCGGGCGGCCCGGCCTGTACGAACCGGTCCGGGCGCGTTACCCTGGAAGCCATGTCGAACACCGACGCAGGCGCGGCGGACTACGTCGCGAGCGAGCCGGCCAGCGCCGGCGGATGGACGCGCTGGGTTCAGCTCGGCCTGGGGGTGGTCTGCATGATGGCGATCTCCAGCCAGCAGTACACCTGGACGTTGTTCACCAAGCCGTTGAGCACCGCGCTCGGGGTCAAGCTGCCCGAGCTGCAGGTGACCTTCTCCATCCTGATCGTCCTGCAGACTTTCCTGTCGCCGCTGCAGGGGTTCCTGGTGGACCGCTTCGGACCCAGGTTCCTGATATCGGTCGGCACGCTGCTGAGCGGAGCCAGCTGGATGCTGGCTTCGCACGCCACCACGCTCACCGCGCTCTATCTGAGTTATGGCCTGCTGGGAGGCATCGGAACCGGCATCGTGTACATCGGCGTGGTCAGCCAGATGGTCAAGTGGTTCCCGGAGCGGCGCGGCTTCGCGGTCGGCATGGTCGCGGCGGGTTACGGCATGGGCGCGATCCTGACGACGTTCCCGATCTCCTCGAGCATCGCCAGCGCCGGCTACCAGCCGACGCTGTGGACGTACGGGCTCATCTTCGCGGTCGTCGGTGTGCTGGCCGCGCAGGGGCTGAAGCGCTCGCCACACGAGCAGCAGGCCCTGGGAAGCGGCCACCTGGAACGGCTCCCGGGCGTGACTCCAGCCCGGATGCTGACGACGCCCGTCTTCTGGCTGCTGTTCGTGATGATGACGATGATGTCCACCTCTGGCCTGATGGTCATCTCACAGACGGCCGCGTTCGCGCGCGATTTCGGAGTCGCCTCGGTCATCGTGTGGGGCTTTGCCGCGTTGCCCCTGGCGCTGACCATCGACCGCGTCACCAATGGGCTGACCCGGCCGTTTTTCGGGTGGTTGTCGGACAACATCGGGCGGGAAAAGACGATGTTCATCGCGTTCCTGCTCGAAGGTCTGGCGATGACGGCGTGGCTGCAGTTCCGCGCGGACCCGGTTTTGTTCATCCTGCTGTCGGGCCTGGTGTTCTTCGGCTGGGGCGAGATCTTCTCGCTGTTTCCCTCCACCCTGACCGACACGTTCGGCGAGCGCCATGCGACCACGAACTACGGGTTCCTGTACATGGCGCAGGGGGTAGGCTCGGTGCTGGGTGGGCCGATGGCTGCCAGGCTGCACGATGTCACGGGCAGCTGGATCCCGGTATTCGGCGTGGTGATCACGCTGGACCTGCTCGCCGCGGTGTTGGCGATCGTGGTGCTCAAGCCGCTCAGAAAGAAGCTGAAGTATCTGTAGAAAGCTGCTTCCAAGTGGGAGAGGGGAGAAAGTTGCTCCCCTCTCCCGCCCGAACTAATCCGACGAGACCGACCGGAGCAGCTGCTCGGCCGCCTCGGTCAGGCTTTGCGCCCGGCCCTCGTCGATCGGCTGATTGCCGAAGGCCGCGCCCTCGAGCATCTGGATCATGCTGGCGGCGATCGCGTTGCGCTGCTGGGTCAGGGCCGTGAGGCTGCTCACGTACGCGCCGTAGGTCGCATCGTCGCTCGCGACGGCGCGGGTCGACACCGACAGGGAGGCGCGCCCCAGCGAGCCGCGCGGTGCATCGATCGCCTTGTAGGCGTCGGCCAGCCGCAGCAGTGTCTCGCGATGCTGCTGGGCCGAGTTCGGCAGCGCGGAACTCTGCAGCACTTCGAACAGCACGCGTCCGTCGTGTGCATAGTCGTCCGTCAGGCCGGCCAGCGCCAGCAGTGTCGGGCGAATATCCGTGTGATCCGAGAACGGCTGATCCGACACGCCCAGCGGGCGCACTCCGGGGCCGACGATGCCCAGCCAGGTCCGGGTGATGTCCTCCTGGAAGTCGCCGTGGTTCCAGTTGAAGCCCGGCTGCTGGTTGGAACAGGCCGCCAGCGACGCGCACGCGGTCGCTTTGCTGCTGGCCGTCAGATAGAAGTCCGGGTTGCCAAACAGCGTGAAAGTGGGCGTCCTGGCCGGGTCGCTCGTGACCATGTGCAGCAGCGCCATCTCGGCCGGGTCGGCCATCGCGGCCATCACCGGGACATTCCTGCTGACGATGGGATCGAAGCCCTGCAGCGCGCCCATGTGGTGCTCCAGGGCGCGAGTGGACGCAGCGGTGGGTCCCGGCTGACCGAGCACGTAGACGTTCGGGGCCGAGTCGCTGTGCACGGAAAACGCCGGCGGTGTGGTCGCCGGATACTCGGTCAACAGCAACGCCCGCAGATCCGCGCCGACCTCGCCCAGGTTGGTCGTCGTGCAAGCCACGCTGTCGCCGTCGCACCCGGCCGGCAGCCGGATATACGTGCACGGCGTGTGGATGCCGTCGCATCCGGCCGGGGCGCCCGCCTGGCCGGCGAAGTGATCGTTCTCGTCGGCGGTGATGATGAACAGTGTGTTGTCCTTCGTGATGCCGTCGCTGCTCAGGCGCGCGAAGAACTTGCCGAACGCCTCGTTGTATGCGGCCAGCTGCTGCACGTAGCCGGTCTCGCCGGGGCCGTAACTGCCGGAGAACGTAAAGTGGTTGTCATGGGCGTCGGCGATGTACGCGTACACGACCGGTACCCCCGCCTCCAGCATCGTCGCCACGTATCCGAGTGTCTGCGAAGCCGACGGATCGAATCCCGGGAATCCGACATGGCCGTTGCCATCGTCGATCACGTGGCCATCGATGTCATTGACGGACGGCTGTCCGTGATTGATCCGCGGGGCGACGAAGTAGTTGCCGAACAGCGCGTCAAATCCGAGGTAGCCGCCCGGCTCGTCCGGCAACTTGTCCGCCTGGCCCGATTCTGCGCAGATCGGACTGTGGCGGGCGCAGTGGATTGCAATCCCCTCGAAGTCGGCCACGGCCTGGTCGAAATTGGAGGCCGCTTCCGCTGCTTCCCACGACGCCGATCCGAACACGTTGTTGATGTCGGAGCCGACATTCTCGAATTCGATGTTCGCCGTCGAAAAAGCGCCGAAGTCACAGCCGGCCCGCGTGAACGGCACCCAGGGGGCGGGATGGGTCTTGCCGCTCTGGTCGATCATCTGCGGTTTGCCGTCCGGCGCCGTATCGGTCCAATAGCCGAACGAGCTGGAAAAGCCGACCGACCCGTCCGGGCGGAAGTAGCCATACGAGTTGGCCACGGGCTGCCCGTGCTTGTCGCCGTAGACGCCGGTCAGGGTCGTGATGATGTCATCGGCCGTATGCGAGATGAGCGGGGTGTGATGGTTGTTCAACAGGACCCCGTTGTCCTCCAGAAAGTTGAGCAGGTTCGGCATCTGCTCAAGGTCGGACGGCACATTCGGGTTGTCGCGACGGAAATGCACATTGTCGAACTGGATATGAACGATGTGCCGGATCGCGCTGCCGGCCGAATTCAGGCGGCAGCCCTCGCCGTCCTCCTGTGCGGCTGCGGTGGCGCAGATTGCGCTGGCGATCAGCGCGAATGCCGCCAGCAACGATGGGAAGACCGGTTTGAGGCGACGGGAAAAACGGGGGACTGCGAGCGCGGCCATTGCATCTCCTTCCTGTGTTCAGGCTTTTTGATTGGAAGCAACAGCGATGGGAGGGTCTAGCCTCGGTCGCCGAAGACGGCGCGAAGCTACGCGCAGAAGTTGACGGCTTAATTAAAGAGCCGTCAGCGTTGCCGGAACAACGACTACGTCACCGCAATGACACGTCCGGTGATGCGGAGGCCGCCTTTGTGTCGCGGGCTTCGGTGGCCAGGGCGTCGGCGCTGCGCCGCCATCCGCCGCCCAGAGCCTTCACGAGCAGCACGGTGGCGTTCATGCGGCGCAGCTGGATGTCGGCCGCCGACAACTGCGCCGCCAGGGCTGCGTTTTCCGTAGACACGACCTCCAGGTAGGTGGCTGCGCCGCCCTTGTAGCGGTATTCGGCTTGCTGCAGCGCGCCCTGCGTGGCCTTTACGGCGGCCGCTTCGCTGGTACTTTCGCGGGCCAGATAGCGCAGGGAGGCCAGATTGTCCTCGACTTCCTGGTAGGCGGTCAGCACGGTGCTGCGATACAGCGCCACCTGTTCGTCGTAGGCGGCCCGCGCGGCGTCGTTTTGCGCGTGGCGCAGACCGCCGTCGAACACGGTTTGCAGCAGGCCCGGCCCGATCGACCACAACCGGCTGGGCGCTTGGATCCAGGAGCTGGCGGCCACACTCTCGACGCCGGCCACGGCCGACAGCGAGAACACGGGAAAGTATGCCGCGCGCGCCACCCCGATCTGGGCGTTGGCGGATGCGACCCGGCGTTCGGCCGCCGCCACGTCCGGCCGGCGCTCCAGCAGCGCGGACGGCAGTCCTGCATCGACCATCGGCGGCTCCAGATCCGGCGCAAGCGCGTGCGGTTCGATATGAAAGCCGGTTGCGGCCCGGCCGACCAGCACCGCGATCGCGTGCTCGGACTGAGCGCGCCGCAGCCGCGTGTCCTCGGCCTGCGTGCGGGCCGTCTCCAGCTGCGCTTCGGCTTGGCGGACATCGGCGACCACCCCGGCTCCGCCTTCGTACAGGTTGCGGGTGAGCTTGAGCGCATCGGCGTAATCGGCCACAGTGCGGTCCAGCAGCGCCTGCTGCTCGTCCAGGCTTCTGAGCGTGAAGTAGTCGGTCGCCAGCTCCGACCGCAGGCTCAGGTCCAGAACGGTCAGATCGCCGGCGCTCGCCTGCTCCGAAGCTCGTGCCGCCGCCACCGTATTACGCAGTCGGCCCCACAGGTCCACTTCATAGGAGACATCGGCGTCGAGCAGGAAATCGTTGAAGGTGGCCGTCCTGCCGGGCAGGGACCGCGGCGCGTTGCTCGAGAGGCGGGTGCGCGTGACGCTGGCGTCGGCCGTCACCGTCGGAAAGTAAGCGGCACGGGCCTCGCGCGTCAACGCCCGTGCCTGGTCCAGTCGGGCCACAGCCGCCTTCAGGTTCTGGTTGGCGTCGGCCACCTGCGACTGCAGCGCGTCGAGCCCTTCGTCTTGGAAAACGGCCCACCACGGCCCGCGCGGGCTAGCATCGGCCGGCGCGGCGGCTTTCCAGTCCGGGCTCTCGTTGTACTGGGGCGCGCCGGGAGCGCTCTCGGGCACGTGGTACACCGGCGCCAGCGAGCAGCCGGCCAGCGCGCCCGCGAGCGCCATTGGGCCGAACCGCAGATTCACGAGCCCGAGTCCCGGCGCACGGGCGGCGCCGGCTCCGCCGCCACTTTCTCTTCGGGCTCGCCGGCGATCCGCACCACGGCGCCCTCGGTGATCGAGTCCGGCGGGTTCAGCACCACCTGGTCGCTCGGATCCAGCCCGCCGAGCACCTCGAGCGATTTTCCGAAGTCGCGCCCCGACGTGATGTTCTTCAATTGAATCGCGTGGCCGGGTCCGACCACCGCGACCTGCAGGCCGGCCGACCGGAAGAGGAGCGCGTTGATCGGCAACCTGAGCGAGTCGGCATTGCCGGCCAGCTTGAAGTGCACTTCCGCGTAGGAGCCGGGAAACAGCTCGCCGTTGGAATTGTCGACCTGCAGCTCCACCTGCAGCGTGCGGGCGACCGGGTCCAGGGCCTGCGCGGTGCGCACCACCTGGGTCGGGTAGCTCTTGCCCTGGCGCTCGGCGAATTGCAACTGCGCCACCACGCCGGGCGTGGCGGCGGCCGCGTACGGTTGCGGGACCTGGGCATAGATGCGCAGGCGCCGCGTGTCGGCCATCCGGAACAGGGCCGCGCCCGAGTTCTGGCCCGCGTTGATCAGCGCGCCGATGTCAGTGTTGCGTGCGGTGACGACGCCGTCGAAGGGCGCGGTCACGCGCTTGAACGATTCCAGATCCTGCAGCCGGCCGACGTTGGCTGCGGAGGACGCGACCGCGGCTTTCTTGGCGGCCTCGTCGCTCGCCTTTTGGTCGGCGTCCTGCTTCGAGACCGATTCAGTGGCCAGCAGTCCCTGCCACCGCACGTTGGTCGATTTGGCCAGCTCGTAATTGGCCTGCGCGGTGGCCAGGTCGGCCAGGGACTGTCCCAATTCGTGATCGACCTCGGGCGTATCGATCTCGGCCAGCAACTGCCCGCGAGTCACGTGCGCGCCGATGTCGGTGTACCAGATCTTCAGATAGCCGCTGGTGCGCGCGTAAATGGGGGCCTCGTAGTAGGCCTGCACGGTGCCGGGCAGCACCAGTTCCTGGTCGGCCGGGCCGTGCTGCGGCTTGATCGTGGCAACCGTCGGGGTGGCCGCCGCAATGGTGCGTTGCGCCAGCGCCCCGCGCGCCATGCCGCGGCTGACGACGGTCCAGGCGAACAGGCCCACGCCGAGCACCAGCGCGCCCGTCGCCAGCATCTTCAGGCGGGACGGTCGGGCTCTTTGCGTCCGGCTCGAGGGTTGTTCGGGCATCATCAGCTCCGTCGGTTCACGTCGTCTGGGCAGGCTGCTGTCGGCCGTGGATGATCGCGAACACGCAGGGCACGAACACCAGGGTAGCTACGGTGGCGAAAATCAGGCCCCCGATCACGGCGCGGCCCAATGGGGCATTCTGCTCTCCGCCGTCGCCGAAGCCCAGCGCCATCGGCACCATCCCGATGATCATCGCCAGCGCCGTCATCAACACCGGCCGAAACCGCGTCGTGCCGGCGCTCATGGCCGCCTGGGCGGCGTCCTCGCCGGCATTGAGGCGCTCGCGCGCAAAGCTGACCAGCAGGATGCTGTTGGCCGTGGCCACGCCCATGCACATGATGGCCCCGGTCAGCGCCGGCACGCTGATGGTCGTGTGGGTCAGGAACAGCATCGCGACGATGCCGGCCAGCGCCGCCGGCAGCGCCGTGATGATGATGAAAGGGTCCAGCCACGACTGGAAGTTCACCACCATCAGCAGGTATACCAGGACGATGGCTCCGAGCAGCCCAGCCAGCAGGCCGTCGAAGGAGGTGTTCATCGTCCGCACCTGGCCGCGCACCGAGATGCGCGAGCCGCGTGGCAGCTGATCCTTCATCGACGCGATGATCCGGTCGATGCGGGTGGACACGAAACCCAGGTCAACGCCCTGCGCCGAGCCGTAGATGTCGATCACCGGCATGGCGTCGTAGTGGCTCACGACAGCCGGGCTGAAGCCGCGGTGGAAAGTGGCCACATTGGCGAGCAGTTGAGGCGGGCGCCCGGCGCCGCCGCCCAACGGCGTAGTTGCCAGCGCGTTGAGCGAGTCCAGATGCGCCTGGGGCGTTTGCGTGCTGACGTTGTACTGGGTGCCGGTTTTCGGATCGATCCAGAACGAGGGCGATGTCTGAAAGCTTCCGGACAGTGAAATCAGCAGGTTGGACGCGACGTCATGCTGGGTCATGTTCAGCAGCTCGGCTTTGCTTCGATCGACGTCGACCTGCAGGCTCGGATAGTCGAACGCCTGTTGAATGCGCATGTCCACCGCGCCCGGAATCTGGCGCAGCTTCTGCAGCAGCGCGTCGGCGAACTTGGCGTTGCCTTCGACGTTGAAGCCCGAGATCTGCACGTCGATCGGGCTGGGCAGGCCGAAGTTCAGGATCTGGCTGACGATGTCGGCCGGCAGGAACGCAAAGCTGGTCGATGGGAACTCGCGGGTCAGCCGCTTGCGCAGCGCGTCCTCGTAGCCGGCGGTCGAATGGTGATCTGGCGTGAGCGCGATGAAGATGTCGGCATCGCCCGGCCCGACCGGCGCCGAGGTGCTGTAGGCGGTATTGATGCCGCTGTAGGGCACGCCGATGTTGTCGACGAGCGATGCGAGCTCGTTGCTCGGAATGACCTGGCGCACGGAGGCCTCGACCGCATCGCACAACACAGCGGTCTCCTCGATGCGCAAGCCGGTTCGTGCCCTCAGGTGCAGCTTGATCTGGCCGGCATCGACGCTTGGGAAAAAGTCCTGACCGAGGCCGGGCCAGTAGCGCCCCAGCGGGATCGCGACCGTGGCGATCGCGAGCATGCCCACCAGGAAGCGCGCCACGAAACGGGCGCGCACCTTCAGCGCCGCCTCCAGCAGCCCGCGGTACCAGGCGCGGACGCGTTCGAAGCCGTGCTCGAAAGCCACAAAGATGCGCCCCATGATCCCGGTCTTCGTGTGCGCGGCGTGCTCGCTGCCCTTGACCCAGTACTTGGCCAGGGTCGGCACCAGCGTCCGCGACAGCAGGTAGGAGGCGAGCATCGCAAATACGACCGCCTCGGCCAGAGGAATGAACAGGAAATGGGCGATGCCGCTGAGCAGCAGCATCGGGATGAAGACGATGCAGATGGCCAGCGTCGACACCAGCGCCGGCAGCGCGATCTGGTGGGCCCCGTCCATGATCGCCGTTTCGACGTCCTTGCCCTGTTCCAGGTGGTAGTTGATGTTCTCGATCGTCACGGTCGCGTCGTCGACCAGGATGCCCACGGCCAGCGCCAGTCCGCCCAGCGTCATGATGTTGATGGTCTCGCCCACTGCCGCCAGGCAGACGATCGAAGCCAGGATCGACAGCGGAATCGATATGCTGATGATGAACGTGCTGCGCCAGCTCGCCAGGAACAGCAGAATCAGCAGGCCGGTCAGCACCGCGGCGATCACCGCCTCGCGCACCACGCCCGAGATGGCCGAGCGCACGAAAACGGACTGATCGCCCAGGAACTGGATCTTCAGGGACGGGGGCAGGGTCGCCTGAACCTGCGGCAGCCTGCGGCGCAGTTCCTTGATCACGTCGAGCGTGGATGCGCTACCGCTCTTGAGCACGCTCATCAGAACAGCGCGGTGCCCGTCCAGGCGCACCATGTTGGTCTGGGGAGGTCCGCCATCGCGCACGTGGGCCACGTCGCGCACGTACACGACGCTGCCGTTGCGCGTGGTGATCGGCAGGTCGTTCAGCTCGGCGATACTGGTCGGGCTCGCGTTGACCGACACGAAGTACTCCAGATCGCCGATCTTCTCCGTGCCGGCCGGCAGGATCAGGTTCTGCTGCCCGATGGCGCTGGTCACGTCGGCGCCCGACAAGCCGTTAGCGCGCAGAGCCTTGGGGTCCAGGTCGACCTGGACCTGCCGCTGATAGCCGCCGTACGGGAACGGCATCGAGGCGCCCGGAATGGTCGCCATCGCCGTGCGCAGGATGTTGTTGCCCATGTCGAAGACCTCGGCCTCCGACAGCTGGTCGCTGGACAGCGCCATCTGGATGATCGGCACGGTGGAGGCGTCGTAGGCCAGGATGAACGGCGGCGTCGTGCCGGGCGGGGCGGAGTTGAGCTGGGTCTGCGACACGCCGGTGATCTGGGCGAAGGACAGCTCCTCCTTGACGTTGGGCTGGAAGAAGTACTTCACCACGGCGATGCCGTTGAGCGACTGCGACTCGGTGTGCTCGACGTCGTTGACGGTGGTCTGCGCGGTGCGCTCCGAAAACAGCACGATGCGCTTGGCCATCTCGTCCGGCGACAGCCCCGTGTAGCGCCAGATCGTGGCGACCACCGGGATCTTGATGTTCGGGAAGATGTCGGTCGCGGTGCGCGCGATCACGAACACGCCCAGCAGCAGGATCAGCACCGCCAGCACGATGAAGGTGTATGGGCGCCGCAGCGCCAGCCCGACGATCCACATGAAGCGTCAGCCCCGCAAGGGTCGATTCGAAGGAGCGGCCATCTCAGGCGCCGGCGGCCGCTTGCGGCACCGCACGCCCGGCCGCCGCGTGCAGATCGGCGGCGAGCGCCGATACGTCGTGTTCGCCCAGGCCATTGATGTAGGCGGTCTTCAGACGCTGGCGCAGCGCGTCCGCAAACGGCAGCGCCGCATCGCTGGCGGCCGCCGCCCGCAGCACCAGGTCGATGTCCTTCAAGGCGAGTGCCACCTTGAATCCGCCCGGCGCGTCCGCCCGGGCCGCCACCCGCGCGGCGTAGCCGCTGATCACCGGTCCCGTAAACAGCCGCTCGGTCCAGGCGGCCGCCAGCGCTTTGCGGTCGACGCCACCGCGCTCGGCCAGCTCCAGCGCTTCGGCCAGCATCTGCACGCTGCTCAGCACCATCAGGTTGGTGGCGAGCTTGGCGACATTGGCCGCCGGCGGATTCTCACCGACGTCGTAGATCGCGCCCGCCATCGCACCGAGCGCCTCGCGCAGGCGCACCTTGTCCGGCGCGGCGCCGGCCAGCCACACCGTCAGGGCGGCGGCCTCGGCGACGTCGGGACGCCCCGAAACGGGAGCCGAAACGAGCGTGGCGCCGCTGCGCCGGTGCTGTTCGGCCAGCAGGCCGACCAGGTCGGGCGAAACCGTGCTCATCGACAGGTGCAGTCCACCGTGCCCGAGCCGCCCGGAGATGCCGCCGGCGCCCAGCGTGACGGCGCGCAGCGCCTGGTCGTCGGCGACCATCGTGATCACGATGCCGTCAGGGCCGACCACATCGGCCGGCACCGCGGCCACTATCGCGCCGAGCTTGACCAGCTCGCGCGCCTTGTCTTCGGAACGGTTGAAAACGCGGACCCGGAAGCCGCGCTTGATCAGATTGCGCGCCATCGGCAGGCCCATGGCGCCCAGTCCCACAAAGCCGATGTCCTGATCCATGGGTGTCATTCCTTCTCGTAGAAGACCGCGCTGCGGGCGCGCGCGCTCAGCGCGCGGTTCAAGCCCCGCTGCGCAGCGTATGCGCCCGACTGCCGGCCGCGATTGCAAAAGTGTCGCGCACGGTTACAGGTGAAACATGGGCCGAAATGGCCGATTCACGCCGGGCGCGGACAGTCGCGCCGTCAACCGATTGGTTTTGTGGGCCGGGCGCCGGCGTGGATCCGTATGCAGACCCGAGTGGCGCCCGCGCGAGGCGGCGGGTCAGTACACCGCTTCAACCTGCGCGGCGAAGCTGTAGCCGACGCCGCGCTCGGTGATGATGTACTTCGGTTGGCGGGGATCGGGCTCGATTTTTCGCCGCAGCCGAAGGATCTGTACGTCGACGGCGCGATCGTAGACCTCGTTGTCGTAGCGCCGGCTCATGTCGATCAGCTGATCGCGACTGAGCACGCGCCCGTGCGCTGCCAGCAGCGCGGCCAGCAGGTTGAATTCGCCGTTGCTCAACGCGATCTGACCTCCGCGGCTGTCGCTGAGGCGGCGCGTGCGCAGGTTCAGCTCCCAGCCCGGAAAGCGGTAGGCGCGGCAGACCTTGGCTCCGTGTATCTCCTGACCCGCATAGGTGCGGCGCAACACGGTGCGGATGCGGGCCAGCAGCTCGCGGGGGCTGAACGGCTTGGTGAGGTAGTCGTCAGCGCCCAGTTCCAGCCCCATGATCCGGTCGGCTTCCTCGGTGCGCCCGGTCAGCACGATGACCGGCACCTGCGAGCGATCGCGCAGCTGGCGCAGCAGGCGCATGCCGTCCTCGGAGCCCAGTCGGAGGTCCAACAGGACCAGATCGACCACCTCGGAGGCGAAAGCGGCCGTCAGCTCTCCGCCCGTGGCCGCTTCGGTGACGCGGAACTCGTTCTCGCTCAGGTAGTCGCGCACGACCTGGCGCAGGGTCGCGTCGTCGTCGACGACCATCACGTGGGGGCCGATATCCTGCGTCATGGCAGCGCCCGCGCCTTGATCGCCCGGCCAGCGCCGCGTGGGGCCGCATGAAGCCGCGTCGCGTGCTCGTGGTCGAGCCCGACGGGCTGCTGCGCGCCCTCGTGGCCGAATGGCTCGAGCAGGGAGGCCTTCATGCGGTCTTCCCGTCCGCCGGGTCATGCGAGGCGAGCGCGCAGCTCGGCAGCATCGGGGCCATCGTGATCGACATTCCCAGTCCTTCCCACGCCGAGCGCGTGCTGCAGACCTGGCGGCGGGCCTTTCCGAATGCCGACATCATCGCCGCGTCAGCGAGGTTTCCGTCGGGTGCATGTGTGGATGATGCCATGGCGGGTAGACTGGCCGTGGCCAAGGTGCTTGCCAAGCCCTTTTCCCGGCGCGAACTGTTCGCGGCGCTCGGCGTGCAGGGGCGCGATTCATGAATTTGATATCCGGAATGACGAAAGGGGTATCACGGTCCTCGCCGGATCCAGCCGGCACGGGGCTGCGAGCCCCGTTCATCCTGGTCGTGGTCGCCGTCTGCGGAGCGGTCTGGACCTCGGCCCTGCTGGACACCTACCACCATCGAGCGATCGTGCTGGATCTGGCCGACCGCCAGCACGACAACGTGGCCCATGCGCTGGCCGAGCAAAGTGCGCGGGCGCTGCAGGCGATCGACCTGATCCTTCGACAGGCCGAGCTGCGCGATCCGGGCGGCGCGCCGACGGCGGCCGACCGGCAGCGCATCCCGGATCTGCTGCGGATCCAGGTGAGCGGCGTGCCGCAGGTGCAGGGCCTGTTTCTGTTCGATCCGGCGCGGCGCATGTACCTGGCGTCCCTTCCGGGACCGGCCTACCTGGATCTGTCCGATCGGTCCTATTTCGCCGTTCAGGCCGCGAGCAGGGATGCGGGCACGTTCGTCAGCGAGCCCCTGGTCAGCCGCACCATCGGCAACACCACCTTCGTGCTCAGCCGTCGCCTGCCGGGCGATCGCTTCCGCGGCATCGTCGCCGCTTCGGTGCGCGCCGATTATTTCCGCAAGTTCTACCGAGGACTCGATTTCGGCCCTGGCAGCACGATCGATCTGCTGCGCTCCGACGGTGTGCTGCTGGTCAGTCGCGATGGCGAATCGATCAGCACGGCGCCGCCGGCGCTGGCCGAGGCGGTGCGCGCGATGGCAAGCTCGGGCCAGTCGCGCCCGACCAGCGTGACGCTCGACGATCCGCGCATCGGACGCTCCCACGTCAGCCTGTGCCCCGTGCCGGGGTACCCGGTAGTGGTCGCCGTAGCGCGCAACGAGGCGACGCTGCTGCAGCGCTGGATCCAGGATGCGTGGAAGAACGCCGCCCGCACGTTCGCGATCACGGCGCTGGCGGCGATGCTGCTGGTCGCCTTCCTGCTGCAGTTGCGGCGGCGCGAGCGGCTGGCCGCGCATCTGCACCAGTCGCAGAAGCTCGAGGCGCTGGGGACGCTGGCCGGCGGGATCGCGCACGACTTCAACAACATCCTGGGCGCCATCCTGGGCTACGGCGAGCTCGCGCAGCAGGATGCGGCGCCGGGCAGCTCGCAGCGCCGTTATGTCGACAACATCGTGCTGGCGGCCAACCGTGCCCGCGATCTGGTCGCGCGCATTCTGGCGTTCAGCCGGCCCGGCATCAACGCGCCGCGCCCGATCGTGCTGGAGCAGGTCGTGCGCGAAGCGATCGAGCTCACGCGCCCATCGCTGCCGCCCGAGGTTCAGATCGATACGCACCTTTCCGCCGGCCCCACGGTCGTGCTGGGCGATGCGGCCCAGCTTCACCAGGTCGTCGGAAACCTGCTGTCCAACGCCGTGCAGGCGGTCGACGGCTGCGGGCGCGTGGCGGTGGTGATCGAGGCGGTACAGATCGAGGCCGAGCGCGACCTGGCGGTGGGACGGCTGCGGCCCGGCCGCTACGGGCTGGTGCAGGTGACCGATACGGGACGCGGTATCCCGGCCGACGTGCTGGGCCGCATGTTCGATCCGTTCTTCACGACCAAGCCGGCGGGCGTGGGTACCGGCCTGGGCCTGTCGCTGGTGCACGCGAGCGTGCTGGACCACAACGGCGCGATCGCCGTCCGGAGCAGCCCGGGCATGGGAACCGAGTTTCGCATCTACCTGCCGCTGACCGATCAGAGGCCGCCTGTGGAGTTGGAGCAGGCAGCGGCCGCGCCGGGCCACGGCGAGGCGATCCTGGTGGTGGACGACGAACCGGTGCTGGTGCAGCTGGCCGAGGAAGTGCTGGCGTCCATCGGCTACGAACCCGTAGGATGCGTGGGGGCGCAGCAGGCGCTGGAGGTGTTTTGCGCCGACCCGATGCGGTTCGACGCGCTGCTGACGGATGTCGTGATGTCGGGAATGGGTGGGCCGGAGCTGGCGTTGGAGCTGCGCAAGCTCAATGCCCAGCTTCCGGTGATCCTGATGAGCGGTTTTTGCGGGGCGAACCTGAAGGCGCGCGCGGCGGCGGTCGATGCGCGAGCCATTTTGCTCAAACCGCTGAAAGCCGCCCAGGTGGCCGAGTGTCTGGCGGCGGTGCTTGCGCGCCAGCCTGGTATCGAACAGGCCGACGACGTGGTTCACGCCTGACCGGCACGGCTCGCCCAGTCTTGGTAGTCCGCACGTTGGCGCAGCACCGCGGTCATATTCTGCCGATACTTTGGATCTTCCTGGATGAACGGAGCCCGTCATGCCGCCGATCGAGCACGTGGTCGTCATCGTGAAGGAAAACCACACGTTCGATAACTACTTCGGCAGCTTTCCAGGCGCGAATGGCGTCACCCTGCCTGCGGCGGCAGACCCGCATGCCGACCAGAATCACGATCACGCCGCCTGGCTGGCCGCGGTCAAAGGCGCCGGCGGCGTCAAAATGCAGTACGGACCGAAGAACATTCCTGCCACCTGGGCGCTGGCCCAACAGTACGCGCTGTGCGACCAGTACTTCACCGACGTCGGGACCGAGTCCGAGCCGAACCACCTGTTCCTGATCGCGGCCGACTCGCCGCTCATCGACAATACGAGCGCCAAGCGCACCTTTCAACCGTCGCCGCCGTACGATCTGCAGAGCCTGCCGGCTGTGCTGCAGCAGCATGGACGTCAATGGCGCAACTACGCGGACACCAATTCGTCGTATTTCACGCACATCAAGGCGCTCAAGGGCAACGCCTGGAACGTGACGTCGGCGCAGTTCGACGCCGACGTGAAAAAGGGCTTCTTGCCGGACGTCGCCTGGCTGTATGCCCCGTATGCCCAGAGCGAGCATCCGGGCGGCGCCAGAACCGTCGCGGAAGGCGACGCCTGGACGCGCCAGCGTGTCCAGGCGGTGGCGCAGAGCGCGCTGTGGCCCAGCACGGCAGTGATCATCACGTGGGACGATTGGGGCGGATGGTACGACCACGTCGCGGCGCCCAAGCAGTCGACCTGGGCCGGCCAGGGACCGACCGGCTACCACGGCTCGCAGTTCCGCTACGGCTACCGGGTGCCGTGCGTGGTGGTCAGTCCGTACGCCCGGCGGCAGATCGTCAGCCGCATGTATTCGCACGCGAGCGTCGTGAAGCTGTGCCTGCGCCTGTTCGGACTGCCGGCCTGGAGCGCGCCGGCGCTGCAGGCGGGCGATCCTTCGGGCGATCTTTGGGAGTGCTTCGACTTCCAGTCGCCCCCGCGCCTGGCCGTGCCGGGGTTCGTTCCGGCGTGAGGTGCGACCGCGGTCAGTGCGCCGGCGTGATCAACGGCCGCACGCTGTCCGCTCCGCGCGCCAGCGTTTGAAGCCAGGCGAGCTTGGCCGCGTAAAGGTCGTGCTGACCCTGGGAGGCGCTTTTCTGCATCGCCAGCGCGAGCTGGCGGCGCGCCCGCTCGACATCGCCGAGCTTGTAGTACGCCACACCCAACCAGTAGTGGAACTCCTGGTTGTAGTCGGCGCGTGCGACTTCCTTGGCGAACAGCTTCCTGGCACTTGAAAAATCGTTCTGCTGAAACGCCGTCATACCCTGGTTGAAGAAGTAATACGGCGGGTTCGGATCGATCCGCGCCAGGCGCGCGCGCAGCTCGGCTGCCTGCGCCGCGTCTCCCATTCGGCTGCGCACGTCGGCCAGGTTGGCCAGCACCGACGTGTTGTTGGGCGCCAGCTCCAGCGCATAGGCGAACACGCGGGCCGCCAGCTCGCGATTGCCGCGGTGCAGATAGACGATGCCCAGCGTGTTGTAGGAGCTGGCGAAGTCGGGGCTGGCCCGGATCGCCCCGCGCGCCCATCCGTACGCATCGTCCAGCTCGCCGTGCAGCAGCGCCTCGACCGACTTGTTGTTCATGTACATCGCAACGACCATCTGCTCCGAGATCGGCCGGGACGGCAGGCCGCGCACGTCTTCGGGCGGCAGAAAATCGACGGTCAGCGGGCGTCCCACCTGGCGGGCGGTCACGTCCCAGTCGCGGGCGCCGACGCTGATGTTGACGTGTCCGCTGCCGAGCAGGAAATCGCCGCTTCGGCTCCACACCTCTTCATAGCCGGCGGCGTTGTATTCGATCGGCAGGCTCAGTTCCTTGGCAAATGCGGCCGTCATGACCACCATCGACAGGCAGTTGCCCGCCCGCGCGTTGAACGCCTCGGACGCGTTGCGCGTGGTGGCGGCGTCATAGGACAGTTTCAACTGGTTCTTGCTGTACAGGGCTTCGAGCAGGCCGTTGGTCGGTCCCGACGCCCGCAACTGCACGGCGATGTCGTGCCGCAGGAACTGCCGCATCGGCTCGCTCAGCGCGAAAAGATCCTTCGCGCTGAACCGCTCCTCGGGCGCTGCGAACGCGTCATCCTGGAACAGGAACGCCGGCGGCTCGGGCGCCAGTCGTTCACCCGCGCACGCGCTGAGCAGCGCACACAGCAGGACCGGTACCACAGAGCGCACGCGGTTTCTCCGGCTCAAAAGACCCTGTCGAGACCCTGTCGAGCCCAACCGGACGAGGCGCAAAGGCGCGTCGTCAGACCGGATTTTGCCCCAGAATGGCGCCAAAGTTGCAATTAAGAATGGCCGGCATTCGGGCCAATTCCGAGCAGGAGGCCAGGCAAACCAGCAGGAGGCCAGGCAAACCTTATGAGCCCTACAAAGCCGCGTGCGGCCCAGCTGGTTGCCGCGTCTCTGGAACACCGGATCCTGACGATTCGGGGCCGCAGCGTAATGATCGACGCGGACCTGGCCGACCTGTACGGCGTGCAGACGCGGGTGCTGAATCAGGCGGTGCGGCGCAACCAGGAACGGTTTCCGGCCGAATTCATGTTCCAGCTGACGAACGCGGAGAAGCAGGAGGTGATCACAAGTTGTGATCACCTGGCCCGGCTGAAGTTCTCAGCGACTCTTCCGTTCGCATTCACCGAGCACGGCACCCTGATGCTCGGCAATGTGCTCAATTCCGAACGCGCGATCGAGGTGAGCCTGCTGGTCGTGCGCACCTTCGTGTCGATTCGCGAAATGCTGTCGTCCCACAAGGATCTGGCGGCCAAGCTGAACGAGCTCGAGGGACGGGTAGGGGGCCGTGACGAGGCGATCGCGGACCTGATCGACGCGATCCGGCGCCTGGCGGCTCCCCCCGTGCGCAAGAGCCGGCCGATCGGATTCACGGCCGACCTGGAAGGCAAAAAACGCTAGCGATCGTTCGCCCCTCGCCCGCGCAGCGGGAGAGGGGCCAGGGTGAGGGCTGGCAGCGCCGACTTAGCGCGACGCCGTCTCCGCCGGGCGGCTCGCCTCGAACAGGAACCAGGTGCGGCGCTCGGCCTCGTCGATCCAGACCTCCAGCAAACTGGCGGTGGCCACGTCGCCGTACTCTTCGCACACGTTGTGCGTCTCGCGCATCCGCGCGGCCAGCCGCTGGTTGTCCTCGCGCAGCTCGGCCAGCATGTCCAGCGGTGTGACGAAGTCGGCGTCGTTGTCCAGCACACGCTGCAGGCGCCCGATATGGCTGATCGAGCGCAGCGTGGTTCCGCCCAGCTTGCGCACTCGCTCGGCGATCGGGTCGGTCGTCGCGTACAGCTGGTCGGCGTGCTCGTCCAGCAGCAGGTGATAGTCGCGGAAGTGCGGGCCGGAAACGTGCCAGTGGAAGTTCTTCGTCTTCAGGTAGAGCGCGAAAAAATCTGCCACCAGCGCATTGAGCGCGCCCGAGATGTCGCGCGTGGCTTCGGCCCCGAGACCCTTCGGTGTGTCCAGTGCCGCGGTCCGGTGCGGGGTAGAGCTCTTCACGTTCATTGCTTGGACCTCCCTTTGCGAGGATCGCATCATCCCATGCCCGCGTGGCGCGCCGTTCGCGCTAAATTGGTAATCGGCCCCTCCACTGCTGGGGATTTGCGGGGACGCATCGACATGCAAAGCCGCTAGACTCGGTGGCGTGATGAAGATTCTGGTCGTCGGCGCCGGGGCGATCGGCGCATATTTTGGCGCCCGCCTGCTCGAGGCCGGCGTGGACACGACCTTTCTGGTGCGGCCGAAGCGCCAGGCGCAGTTGCGGGCGGGACTTTTCGTGCGCAGCCCCCACGGCGACATCCGGCTGCCAGCGCCCCCGACCGTCACGGCTGAGCGGGTGCAGAAGGGATTCGGTCTCGTCCTGCTCAGCTGCAAGGCCTATGACCTGCCCGGCGCGATCGAATCCTTGGCGCCGGCCGTCGATGCCGGCACGGCGATATTGCCTTTGCTGAACGGGATGCGTCATCTGGACGCGTTGACGGAGCGCTTCGGGCCGGAGCGGATCCTGGGAGGGCTGTGCCTGATCGCGGCGACCCTCGGGGAAGACGGCAGCGTGATTCACTTGAACGACAACCATGCGATCTCGTTCGGGGAACTCGCCGGCGCGCGCACGCCGCGCGCCGAGACGATCGAGGCGCTGCTGGCCAAGGCCAAGTTCCAATCCAGGCTGAGCGAGACGATCGTCCAGGAGATGTGGGAGAAGTGGGTGTTCATCGCCGCGCTGGCCGGGTCGACCTGCTTGATGCGCGCCGCGGTCGGCGACATCGTTCGAAGCGGCAACGCGGAGCTGCTGCGGCGAATGCTGAGCGAATGCGCGCAGATTGCCGCCTCGCGGGGATTTGCGCCCCGCCCGCAGGCGATGGCGCGGGCCGAGGCCTTTCTGACGGATGCCGATTCGACGTTGACCGCTTCGATGATGCGCGACCTCGAACACGGCGCCAGGACCGAGGCCGATCACATCCTCGGCGATCTGCTGGCCCGCCGCGGTCCGCCCGCGGCGGACCTGTCGCTGCTGGACGTTGCCTTCGCCCAGCTCAAGAGCAACGAGTTGCGGCGGACGCGCGAAGTCGCCGCCACCCGCGCGCCGCAATAGCAGCCGACCCAGTGGCCACCCAACTTCATCCGGCAAAGAAGATCTACCCCGGCCGCGGCGACCCGATCCGGATCGTTCCGCTGAGCCTGCCCGATGCGGTGCACCGGCCGACACCGGAGGCCGCGGCCGCCGGCGCGGCTGCGGCGCCGCGACTGACCTACCGCAACGGGCCGTTGCTGGAGGCGGTGGAAGTGTTCACGATCTTCTGGGGAACCGACTGGCAGAGCGCGGGCAACGCGGCGCTGTCCTCGCAGATCAACCAGTTCTTCGACTACATCCTGACCAGTGCCCTGATCGACCAGCTGTCCGAGTACAACGCGCCGGGGTGGACCATCGGGCACGGCAAACACACCGGCACCCTGGTGCTCACCGAACCGGTGCTGAAGCAGTCGGTGTCCGACACGGCGATCCAGCACACGCTGCAGCAGCAGATCGCGTCCAATTCGGCGGTGCCGCCGCCCGGGCCCAACGCGCTCTACTTCATCTATCTTCCCCCGGGGGTGCGCGCCGTCCAGGGCGGCTCGGCTTCCTGCCAGGCCTTTTGCGGCTATCACAACGACATCTCCGGCCAGATCTTCTACGCGGTGGTGCCGTATCCGGGATGCAGCGGCTGCACCGGCGGCCTGTCGGTATTCGAGGCGATCACGTCCGTGAGCTCGCACGAACTGTGCGAAGCGATCACCGATCCGATTCCGGGGCAGGGCTGGTACGACGACACCAACGGGGAAATCGGCGACATCTGCGCCTGGAAGACCAAACAGCTGGGCGCGTACACCGTTCAGCTGGAGTGGTCCAACCAGGCCAATCAATGCCGGTAGGTTGGGGCAGCTCCGCCTTCGCCGAGGCTCCCTCCTTCGCCAAGGCTACGGAGGGCAAGCCGGCGGACAAGGCCGCCTTCGGCAGCCAGTGGTGTGCGGTCGCCGCGCTGGCCGCCATCGCCGTGTTGCTTTGGACGCCGGCCCGGGCGGGCGGTTTTCTCGGGATCGACCACCGCTGGAGCTACGATGACAGCGGCGTGTGGAAGCGCAGCAACCAGCTGATCCTGATGGATTCGCTGATCGGGGGTGAAATACTGTGCGGCCTGTGGGAGGGCGGCGCCACGCGCATCGGCAACACCTGCTGGCGGGCGATCGACTCGTCGCTGATCGCAGGCGCCTCGGCGCAGATCCTGAAGTATGTCTTCACGCGGGCGCGGCCAAGGCAGGGCAACGACCCCAACGCATGGTTCCAGGGCGGATCGCACTACAGCTTTCCGAGCGGGGAGGTCGCGGCCGTGAGCTCGATCGTTACGCCGTTCATCCTCGCGTATCGCAGTGACCAACCGGCGGTGTGGGCGCTGGAGGCGCTGCCGCTGTATGACGGCATCGCGCGCATGAAGGTGCAGGCGCACTGGCAGACCGACGTGCTGGCCGGATTCGCGATCGGCACCGCGGCCGGCTATTACGCCTGGCGCCGTGAAAATCCGTTCGTGGTGGGTCTGATGCCGCACGGCATTTACGTCGGGCTCAAGCATCAGCTATGAGGCCGGTGCAACGGGCGTATCGCGGAATCGGGCCGTCATGAGCAAGGTTCGATGCAAATGGGCGCAGTCGAACGAACTGCTGATGGCCTACCACGACAAGGAGTGGGGCGTACCGGTGCATGACGACCGGCGCCTGTTCGAAATGCTGAACCTGGAGGGTGCGCAGGCGGGCCTGAGCTGGCTCACGATTCTGCAGAAACGCGCCAACTACCGGAAGGCATTCGACCGGTTCAACGCCCGCAAAATCGTCGGCTACGGCGCTGCCCGCAAAGCGGCTCTGCTGAAGAACGAGGGCATCGTTCGAAACCGGCTCAAGATCAACGCGGTGATCGAAAACGCCAAGGCCTTCATCCAGGTTCAAGGCGAGTTCGGCAGTTTCGACCATTACATCTGGCAGTTCGTCGGTGGCAAGCCGGCTAAAAGACGGCAGGCGCTCGCGGCCAGCGACCAGATGAGCAGAGACCTGAAGAAACGCGGCTTCAAATTCGTCGGCGCGACCATCTGCTACGCCTTCATGCAGGCGGTCGGCATGGTCAACGACCACTCCAGGGAGTGCTTCCGGGCCAGGCGGCCCGGATAGACGTCACGGGCCTTGATGGATGTCGGCGCCTTTCGGCGGTTTACAAGTTCAGCGCGTGATGCGTTCATGGCGGTTCCCGACCGCTGATTGATCTCGCTGATCTACCGAGATTCGCGAAGCATCCTTTGCTTTGAGCGCAGCTCGCAAGAGCAGGTCGAACGTCGCTTTCGATTCTCCCGCGTGCTACCGAACACGGTGTGTTCCCGCTCGACGGTTCAAGGTTCAACGATGCAAGAAGAATATTTGTGTTCGGACGCCGGAGAGCAGATCGCGGGCGACGCCCCATTGACAAGGCGCCTTGGAGCAACTAACAACACCGATATACAACGTCCGAGGGGGAGTCGCCAATGAGTCCAAAGCCCGCCGTTCTATCTCTGTTCTTCGCGGCGTTTTTGTTCACCGCCACCTCCGCCGGTGCTACAGACACGCTCAGCGTAATCCATAAGTTCCTTGGTGGGAGTGACGGGGACGATCCGACTGCCATGATCCAGGCATCCGACGGCAATTTCTACGGCACCACCTACCTGTCCGTTGGCACTGTTTTCAAGGTCACGCCGGATGGGCAGTTCACGACTCTGTTCGTAGCTACGCACAACTCGAACCGCTATTTCTACGGCGACTTCTTCACGAGCGTGGTCGAAGGGCCCGATGGCTTTCTATACGTCATATCCCGCGGGAGCAACAGCAACCCGAACCCAACGCTTTTCAGGATCAGCAAGTCGGGCACCGACTATCAAGTGGTGCTGGAGGAGGCGCCAAACAGTCTGTCGGTGGCCTCCGATGGCAACTTCTATGGGGCGGACGGCAATGGGATATTCCGGCTGACGACCGTCGGCACGTACACGGTGCTGACCCCGGCGGGTACCGGTGGAATCACGCAGAGCGGCTTCGGCAAACAGGCATCGGACGGAAACTTCTACGGAATCTGCTCGGTCGCAAACGTCTCCGGCCCGCCGCACGTGTGCCGCGTCACGACCTCCGGCCAGGTGACCGCGATCTTCCAGTTCCCCAGTGGGCGATGGCCTGCGAACGGGGTCTTGAGGCAAGGATCGGATGGCTTTCTATACGGTGCTGCGTGGAAGAATAACTATGCCTCTGAGTTGATTTTTCAGCTCAGCACGTCGGGCAGCTACCGGGAGATTTATAACAGCCCCAACAACTGCACTCCGAAGACCGGGTGCAGCACGGTAATTCAGGCATCGGACGGCAATCTGTGGATCACCAATCCGCCTGGGCAGTCCGTCTACTCGATCACGCCGACCGGCGGCGCGCTGCTGCAAACGGTCTCTTTCTCCGGAATCGGTCATCCTCAGTTCTTGATTCAGGCACCCAGCGGCATCCTGTATGGAACGACGGGCGAACCAAATCCCGCGTATTACGACGCCGGGACGGTTTTTTCGCTCAACGCGGGCCTGCCGCCGCCGAAGTAAGCTGCACGCGCGAGGCGAGGCAACGCCCGCGCGGGCAATGGCTCGAACACGTGTCCCCCGGTTTACTTCCGGGGGGCATGTAGTTCAGAAGACAGCGGTCTACCGGCGAATTGAGAAGAAGGCAAGTGACTTGTGCAGCGTAAGGCCCTGCATCGAATTCGGCTGGGGCTATCAGGTATTCTGAGAATCTACACTGCTCGCAAGCAGCGATCCAGGGCCCGCGCCAGCCGCTGCACCGCGACGTCGAGCTCGGCCGGAGCGGCCGTCGCGAACGACAACCGCAAGGTGGATCGATCGGGCGCGTCGGCGTAAAAGGCGCTGCCGGGCACGAAGATCATCCCCTCGTCGATGGCGCTGCGCAGCACATCCGAGGCGTCGACTGCCTCGTTCAAGCGCGCCCACACGAACATGCCGCCCTCGGGGCGGTTGTATTCGATGCGGCCGCCCAGATGGCGGTCCAGCGCGGCCGCGAGGGCCTCGTTGCGTTCGCGGTAAGCGGCCCGGATCGAGGGCAGCCGGGCCTCGAGCTGGCCGCTTGCCAGGTAGCGGGCGGCGATTTCCTGCGCGAGGGTGGACGAATGCAGGTCCATGCCCTGCTTGCAGATGGCGGCCTGCTCGCGCACCGCCGGCGGCAGCACGATCCAGCCGAGCCGCAGTCCTGGCGCGACGATCTTCGACAGCGACGACAGGTAACCGCACCAGTGGGCGGCCCCGGGCACTTCGGAGGCGAGCGCGATCAAGGGCGGAACGCTGGCGCCGAATGAGCGAAGCTCGCCGTACGGGTCGTCCTCGAGGAGGAAGATCCTGCGGGCGGCCGCGGTCCGCAGCAGGCTCAAGCGGCGCTCGCGGTTGAGCGTGGCGCCGCTGGGATTGGCAAAATTGGCGACCACGTAGATCAGCTTGACCGTCTCGCCGGCCTGCGCCGCCGCATCGAGCACGGCATCCAGATCCTCGGCGCGGGCGCCGTGGGCGTCGCTGTCGATCGACCGGAACGAGGCCTGCGCCAGCGCGAAGGTCTGCAAAGCGGCCAGGTAGGCCGGGCGCTCGACCACGACGACGTCGCCCGGGTCGACGAACAGGCGCGCCATCAGGTCGATACCCTGCTGCGAGCCAGTCGTCACAACGATGTCTTCCTCGGCCGGCGCGGCCCCGCGCGAGGCCGTCAGGCGCGCGAGCTCGCGCTTAAGGGCCGGCTGGCCCTCGGTCAGACCGTATTGCAGCGCTCGAACGGGCTCCCCGGCGAGCACCTCGTCGGCGGCGCGCCGCAGCCCCTCGAAATCGAAGGTCTGGGGCGAGGGCAGTCCGCCCGCGAGCGAAATGATGCCCGGGCGCTGGGCGAACTTCAGCAGGTCACGGATCACCGAGCTCTGAACGCCGCGCAACCGGGATGAAAAGCGGTAGGCGCCAGGCGCCTCGGAATCGGTTGACTTCATTTGTGCGCAATTTACCTCCAAAAGGTGGCGGCGTAGTCTTTTGAATGCGCCCGCAAACGCACCCGGCGCGGACCGTTCAAAAACCAATGGAGGAGACAACGTGAACCGAAAATTCTTCATCGCCTGGATCGTGCTGTTTGTCGCCTGGTTCATCGGCAGCTTCATCGTCCATGGCGTGCTGCTGCATTCCGACTACCTGCAACTCACCGGCCTGTTCCGCACTGAGGACGACGCGCACAAGTACTTTGCGTTGATGGTGCTGGCGCACCTGATGCTGTCGGGCGCTTTCGTGTGGATCTACGCGCGCGGCGTCGAGGCCAAGGCGTGGACGGCCCAGGGCGTGCGTTTCGGCGTTGCCGTTGCGCTGCTCACCGTCGTGCCGACCTACATCATCTATTTCGTCGTGCAGCCCATGCCCGGTGGCGTGGTGATCAAGCAGATCGTCTTCGACAGCGTCCTGACCGTGGTGCTCGGGGTCATCGTCGCCTGGCTGTATCGGGACAAGGCCGCCGCGCCGGCTTGACGGCAGCCGCCTCTGGCGACGGGCGCGAGAGTCGAAATGGCTGGCGGGCGCACATGGCTGGTGACCTTGCTGCGCATCGCGCTCCTGACCGTCGCGTACGCCGCCGTGGGCGCGGCGGCGCTGCAACTGGCGATCCCGCCCGGTTACGCCGCGCCCATATTCCCTCCGGCCGGCATCATGCTCGCGGCCGGTGTCATCTACGGATACAGCGTACTGCCGGCCGTGTTTTTGGGCTCCTTGCTGATGCGGGCCATCGTGTTCGGCGGGCTGCTGGATGGACACGCCGCGCTGCAGTCGGTCGCGGTCATCGTGAGCCTGGCCTCGACCGTGCAGACCGGGATCGGGATCCGGGTGGCCAAGGCCCTGTGCGGACCGGAACCGGCGTTGGACACGCCGGAAACGATCGTGCGCTTCGTGCTGATGTGCCCGCTGGTGGCACTGGTGGGCTCGAGCATCTCGGTTCCGACGCTGATCGGGTGGAACATCGTCGCGCCCGGCAATGCGCTGTTCGACTGGTGGAACTGGTGGCTCGGCGACACGCTCGGCATCCTGGTCGGAGCTCCGATCATGTTCGCGCTGTTTGCCAGGCCGCGCGAAAACTGGAGCGCACGCAAATGGACGGTGGCGCTGCCTCTGCTCGTGATGATCGGGCTGGGCGTGATGACGGCCGGCATGATCGCGCGGTGGGAGGACCAGCGCATCGAGGCCCGCTTCAGGTCCGATGCGCAAAAACTGGTGGGCGCCTTTCGCAACGAGCTCAGGCTCGACGTGCTGGCCGTGCAGGCGGCGGCGCTCGGCCAGGCGCAGTTCGACGACTCGTCCGACTCGACCCGATGGCTGAGCGAGGCGCCGTCCATCCAGTCGATCGGCCGGGTGACGCTGCCCAAGGCCGGCAGCGCAGCGATGATGCCGGTCCTCGATGTGGCATCGAGCCGGCGCGCCAAGGACGAGCGCATCCTGGCCGCGCCCGCGGTGCAGGCGGCGCTGCAGCGCGCGCTCTCCAGCGGGCAGATCGCCGCGAGCGAGCCGTGGGCGTTCGGCAGCGGGCACGAACAGCGGGTCGAGTTTCTGGTCTGGATTCCGGATGCGGGCGGCGCGGCGCGCGCGGGCGCCGTCGCCTCAAAGCCGGTCTACGCCGTGCTCAACGTGCGGCGCCTCGACCCAAGACAGCTGATCGACGCCGGCAGCGGCCTGGCGATCTGCTGGGTTGACCGCACCGGGGGAGGGACCGCGCGCCGCATCGCCGGTCCTGACGAGTGCGAGCGGCCGGTCGAGGGCCAGCCCTTGAAATACGAAGCGGAGATGCCGCTGTGGGGAAGGGACTGGCTGGTTCGCGTGGTCGCAACGCCGCGCTACGCCGGGGCGCTGCGCAGCTGGGGCCCGTGGGCGTTTTCGGCGCTGGCCGTGCTGGCCATCGCGACCACCGGCGCCTTTCTGCTGTTGCTGACCGGGCGCGCCCAGACCGTCGGCCGGCTGGTGCTCCAGCGCACCGCCGAGCTGGAGCGCGAAAAAGCCGCGGTGCGAAGCGCCGAGCAGCAGCGGCTGGTCGCCGAGGAGGCGCGGCAGGCCAAGGACGACTTCCTGTCGCGAATGAATCACGAGCTGCGCACGCCGTTGAACGCGATTCTCGGATTCGCCCAGATCCTGGCCGGCAGCCCCGCCGAGCCGCTGTCCGAACGGCAGCGTCGCCAGATCGGACACATCGAAACCGCCGGCTGGCACCTGCTGGCGATGATCGACGATCTGCTGGACCTGTCACGCATCGAAGCGGGCACGGTGCGGCTCTCGCTGGAACCGATGGCGCTGGATCCGGCGATCCGCGATACGGTCACGATGCTGACGAGCCTGGCGGCCCAGCAGCAGGTCGCGGTCCGGGTCGCCATCGATCCCGGCGGCGGCCTGGTTCTGGCCGACGCGACGCGCCTGAAACAGGTGCTCGCGAATCTGCTGAGCAACGCGATCAAGTACAACACGCGCGCAGGCAGCGTCACCATCAGCGCTGCTCCGGGCGCCGGCGACCGGGTCGTCATCACCGTGACCGACACGGGCCAGGGAATGTCGGCGACGCAGCTCACCGAGCTGTTCCAACCCTTCAACCGGCTCGGTCGCGAATCCGGTCCGGTGCCGGGGACCGGGATCGGGCTGGTGGTGACCAAGAAGCTGGTCGAGTTGATGAACGGCACCATCGAGGTGAGCAGCGTCGAGGCGCAAGGCAGCACCTTCTCGATCAGTCTGCCGGCCGCGCATACCGGTGCGGCGCTCAACCCGCAAAGCGGCCGGCCGAGCGAGAGCGCCGCGCGCTACGGCAGCCGTCGCGTTGCGTACTTCGAAGACAATCCGCTCAATGCCGAAGTGATGCGGGCGGTCCTGTCGGCGCGGCCGCAGGTGAAGCTGGATATCTACACGCGCGCAGTCGAGGGCCTGGCGGCGATCCGCAACGAAGCCGTCGATTTGCTGCTGATGGACATGAGCCTGCCGGATGCGCGCGGCATCGACGTTCTGCGCAGCTTAAAAGGCGATGCCTCGATGATGCGAACGCCGGTCATCATCGTGTCGGCCGACTCGGTCGCCGAGCACGTGCGCGAGGCGCTGCGCAACGGGGCCATGGCCTACATCGTCAAGCCGATCGAGCGGGTCCGGATGCTGGAGCAGATCGATCGGGCGCTGGCTTCTCCGCCCGGGTGAATCGCGCCGCTCAGAGCTCCACCAGCCCGGACCTCATGGCTTTGGCGACCGCGTGCGCGCGCGAAGTCGCATCCAGCTTGGCGATGATCTGGGCCACGTGGAACTTGGCCGTGTGCGCCGAAATGTGCAGGGCCTGAGCAATCTGCCGGTTGCCCAGCCCGAGCGACATCTTCAGCAGCACCTCGCGCTCGCGCGGCGTGAGCGGGTCGATTTCGCCGGCCAGCGCGCGCCGATCCGCGTTCGAGCCGGCGTGAAACGCCTGCGCGGCCAGCCGGGCGGTGCTGGCCACCAGCCCGGCGCAGGCCGCGTGCGCCGCGATCGCGACCGCCTCGATCGAGGCATCGCGCGGCAGCAACGAGATGCCGGCCGCCAGCCAGTCGGCCACCGGGCCGTCCCGCCCGGGTCCGAGCAGCACCAGGGCCGGGCCCTGGTCGGCGATTTCTGCGATCGGCCGCAAGTCGGCGTCGATGGCCAGATCGGCGATGCACACGCGCGCCTGGCCGAACGAATCGGCCAGTGCCATCGTCAGGCTGTCGTGCGCACATACGATTTCGAAATCGCCGCGCTGCTCCAGCCCGTCTTTCAGACCGGCCAGCACCAGAGGTGAATCGGAAACGAGCGCTGCTTGAAGCGGAACTTGCATTCGACCTCGATCAGTTGGCGCGCGCCTCGGTCGGCCATTGGCCGATGGTCACCTGGACCTCGGCGGGCGAGCCGCCACGGATCAGGGAGACGCGCACGCTGCGTCCGATATTGCCGGCCAGAGCATCACGCAATTCCGGCACGCTCGAGGCCCGATGGTCGGCCACGTCGACCACGATATCGCCCACCAGCAACCCGCCTTGGGCGGCGGGTCCATCGGCCAGCAGCGAGGTGATCAGCAGGCCGGCGCCGTCGTGGCCTGCGGGTGCACCCGGCCGTGCGCCGGAGACGGCAACGGGTTGCGCCCCGATGCCGAGGAAGGCGCGCGCCACGTGCCCTTTGGCAAGCAGCTCATCGAGCACGCGGGCGATCGTTGATTCGGGCACCACGATGCCGTACGCGCGCGACAAGGCCGAGGTCGCCATCCCGATCACGCGGCCGCTGGAGTCGGCCACTGGGGCGCCGGATAAGCCGTCGTGCACGCCGGAGTCGAGCCGGATCAGGCGGTCCATGTGACCGCCAAGCCAGGTCTGCCAGGGGCCGGCCACCCGATTGACCACGGATACGCGGGCGGTCAACTCGCCGGCCTGGGACCGCCCGACCTGGATGGCCAGTTCGCCGGGGCGAACGGCCGCGCCTGGGCCCACGTCGACCGCCGGCAGCTCGTCGTCGGTCAGCCGGAAAACGGCCAGATCGGTGGGCGCATCGGTGCCGATTAATGCCAGGTCGGCAGCGGCCCGGTCTGCGAGGACGACCGACGCGGTGGCCGGAGCCCGGCCGAACACGTGGGCGGCGGTCACCAGGATGCCGGCGCGCCACACCACTCCGCAGCCGAGCGCGTGGCGGCCGCGCCCACGCACGGCCACCGTGCACCGGCCCACCGTTTCAACCGTGGAAGCGATCGAGTCCGAAAGCGCCTTAAGCGGCGTGCTGTCGGCGTTGTGACGAAGCTGTTCCATGAATGTGTTTCCCTTCGGTGGGATGCCGCAGATGCGACGAAAAGGGAAACTTAACGAATCGGAATCGGCGGCGCATCCGCCGATCAGGCAGCCTCCTTCGCCGCGGCTGGCGCCGCGGCGAAGGAGGCCAGGGCCTCCCTGCAAAAGGCTGGCGCCGCGGCGTGGAAGCTACAGCGCGGTCTGGCGCAGCGGCGGCACGTAGTGCTTGCGGGCGTCCAGCACGCGCCGGTGATGGTGCTTGGCCCAGCGCACCAGTTCCCACACCGGCTCCAGCAGCGACTTGCCCAATGGCGTCAACGCGTACTCGACGCGCGGCGGGTTGGTGGGGTACACCGTTCGAGACAGGAACCCGTCCTGCTCGAGGCGGCGCAGCGTCTGCGCCAGCATCCGCTGCGATATGTCCTCGATCTGCACCTTCAAGGCGCTGAACCGCAACGTGCCGTTCTTGGCGAGCGTGCACAGCACCAGCATGCTCCAGCGATCGCCGACCCGGTCCAGCACGTCCCGGATCGGACAGCCGTCCGGGTCGGAGGAGGATTTTTTCTTGAGCGTGGCCATTGCGACTCCGCAAAGAATGCAGGTTCAATGTGGTTATTGATAGAGACTAGGTGACGCGCACCGCACTCCTTGCGGCGTGTCCGACCCCTAGTACGATTTCGTACGTGGTCTCGTTTAGATATTAGCTCTAATTTGTATACCAAATCTCAGGCAGAATTTTACAAGCAAATGAAGAGGTGGTTTGGTCACAGATGTGATCTTGTCTGGATGCTGCCTCTATATTCGTGGCTCGGTGTCCGTTGGAATGTTGGAAGCAAATGAAGAGGGGCTCACAGATCAAGCGGCTGACGCCGGCAGTACCTGGCCGGATCGCGAGCTCTCACGCGGCACGAAGTCTCGCGTTTCGACAGACAAAAAGCCCTCGTTGCTTTTGACGCAAGGAATCGCGCGGGCGCGGATAATCGTTCGCTTGCGCGGGCAACGGCTTTACGCCGGCGCAGTTCTCATTCGCACGCAGGATTGATTCAGGATCGGATCATGGCAAACGCAACTGTCTTACCGCGCATCTCGGCAGCCCATGGGCTGCGGACCCCGGCGCTGCTCGCCGCGCTGATCGTGACCGGCTCGATCGTTCTGGCCGGCTGCCAGTCCAGGGCGGATACCCCGCCGCCCGGGGCCTTCGGGCCGCCGACCGTGTCGGTGGCACCGGCCGTCAAGCGCCAGGTGCAGGAATCCGACGAGTTCACCGGGCGCCTGGAGGCGCCGCAGTCGGTCGACCTGCGGCCGCGCGTGACCGGCTACATCAAGAAGGTCCACTTCAACGACGGCCAGGAGGTCAAGCAGGGCGAACTGCTGTTCACGATCGATCCGGATCCGTACCTGGCCGAGCTGGCCCGCGCGCGCGCGCAACTGGCCGCCGCCCAGACCCAGGTCGAGCTGGCGATCCTCGACGAGGCGCGCGCCCACAAGCTGATCGATGTCAAGGCGATCTCGCAGCAGGAATACGATCAGCTGACATCCGGCACGCGCAACGCGACGGCCAACGTGCAGGCTGCCGAGGCGGCGGTGCAGACCGCTCAACTGAACGTGGGCTACAGCGAAATTCGCGCCCCCATCGCCGGGCGCGTCTCGCGCGCCAACGTAACCGCGGGCAACCTGGTCAATGTGGGCAGTCCGGTGCTCACCTCGATCGTGTCGCAGGACAAGGTCTATGCGTATTTCGACGCCGGCGAGGATGCGTATTTGAGATACGCCAAGTCGGCCAAAGCCGGCTCGCAGTCGCACCCGAACCCGGTCCTGATGGGGCTGGCCGACGAGCAGGGCTTTCCGCACCGGGGCGAATTGAATTTCGTCGACAACCAGCTCAATCCCCAGACCGGCGCGATGCGCACGCGCGCGGTGTTCGACAACAGCGACCGGCGCTTCACGCCGGGACTGTTCGCGCGCATCCGGCTGCTGGGCAGCGGCACCTACACGGCGGTGCTGACGCCGGAGCAGGCGATCGGGACCGATCAGACCAAGCGCTTCGTGCTGGTGATCGGGCAGAACAACACGGCGCAGTTCCGCGAGGTCACGCTGGGACCGTTGGTCGATGGCATGCGCGTAGTCACCAGCGGGGTGTTTCCGGGCGACCTGGTCGTGGTCGACGGCCTGCAGCGCGTCCGCCCGGGCCAGCCGGTCACGCCGGAAAAGCTGCCGATCGATGATCGGGGCATGCCGATCAAGAAGCCGGTCGCGCCGGCGGCTCAGGGGTAGGTAGCTCGCGATGGACGTTTCCCATTTTTTCATCGACCGACCGCGCTTTGCCGCGGTCCTGTCGATCATCGTGTTTCTGGTCGGCTTGATCTCGCTGTTCAAGCTGCCGATCTCCGAGTACCCGGAGGTGACTCCCCCGCAGGTCGTGGTGCGGGCCCAGTTTCCGGGCGCCAACCCGCGCGTGATCGCCGAGACCGTGGCGACGCCGCTGGAAGAGCAGATCAACGGCGTCGACAACCTGCTCTACTACGACAGCCAGGCCACGTCCGACGGGGCCATGACGCTGACCTGCACCTTCCGGATCGGCACCGACCCGGTCGTGGCCGAGTCCCAGGTCCAGAATCGGATCAACCGCGCGCTGCCGCGGCTGCCGGACGTGGTGCGCCAGATCGGCGTGACCACGGAAAAGAGCTCGCCCACTTTGACGATGGTCGTTCACATGGTGTCGCCGGACAACCGCTACGACGCCCTGTACCTGCGCAACTACGCCCAGCTGTACGTGCGTGACCCGCTGCTGCGGATCCCGGGCATGGGGTCGGTGCTGGTGTTCGGCGAGGGCGACTACGCGATGCGCATCTGGCTGGATCCGAACAAGCTGGCAGCGCGCAGCGTCAGCACGGCCGAAGTGGTGTCGGCGATCCGCGAGCAGAACGCGCAGGTCGCCGCCGGCGTGGTCGGAGCGGACCCCAACCCCCCCGGCACCACATTCACGATGTCGGTCAACACCCAGGGGCGCCTGAAGACCGAAGAGGAGTTCGGCGACATCATCGTACGGGCTGATCCGGCCGACGTGTCGGTGATCCGGATCCGCGATCTGGGCCGGGTCGAGCTCAGCGCCGGCACGTATGCGTTGCGCAGCCTGCTGAACAATAAGGAAGCGGTAGCGGTTGCGGTGTTCCAGGCGCCCGAGTCCAACGCGCTCGCCCTGTCCAGCAACGTGCGCTCCACGATGGAGCGGCTGAAGGCGGATTTTCCGCAGGGCGTGGACTACCAGATCGTGTACGACCCGACGCAGTTCGTCAGAACCTCAATCAGCGAGGTGATCAAGACGCTCACCTACGCCATCCTGCTGGTGGCGCTGGTGGTGGTCATATTCCTTCAGACCTGGCGCGCCTCGATCATCCCGCTGCTGGCCGTGCCGGTGGCGGTAGTCGGAACCTTCGCGGTGCTGCTGGCCCTGGGCTTTTCGATCAACACGCTGACGCTGTTCGGCCTGGTGCTGGCGATCGGGATCGTGGTCGACGACGCGATCGTCGTGGTGGAAAACGTCGAGCGCAACATCGAGGCGGGGCTGTCGCCCCACGACGCCACGGTGCGGGCGATGCAGGAGGTCAGCGGCCCGATTATCGCGATCGCGCTGGTGCTGTGCGCGGTGTTCGTGCCGCTGTCGTTCGTGTCGGGCCTGTCGGGACAGTTCTATCGGCAGTTCGCAGTGACGATCGCGATCTCGACGGTGATTTCTGCCTTCAATTCGCTGACGCTGTCGCCGGCGCTTGCGGCCATCCTGCTGAAGGGCCGCGATGAGCCCAAGGACGTGGTGATGCGCACGATGGAGCGCGTGCTGGGTGGCTTCTTCACCCGCTTCAACCGCTTCTTCAAGCGCTCGTCGGAGGCCTATGGCCGGGGCGTGACCGGCGTCCTGGGCCGCAAGGCCGCGGTGCTGGGGGTTTACGCGCTGCTGATCGGTTTGACGCTGGTACTGTTCTGGCGCGTACCGCCCGGCTTCGTGCCGCAACAGGACAAGCAGTACCTGATCGGAATCGCGCAGCTGCCGGAGGGAGCGACGCTCGATCGGACCACTGAAGTCATCCGCAAGCTCAGCGATATCGCCCTGCATGTGCCGGGCGTGCGCGACTCGGTCGCCTTTCCGGGACTGTCGATCGACGGCTTCACGAACCGGACCAATGCCGGCATCGTGTTCTTCGGGTTGACCGACTTCGACAAGCGGACCACGAGGAATCTGAGCGCCGACGCCATCGCGACTCAGGTCAACATGCATGCGGCCGGGATCAAGGATGCGTTCATCTTCGTACTGAATCCGCCGCCGGTGTCGGGCATCGGCCAGGCGGGCGGGTTCAAGCTGCAGCTGCTCGATCGCAACTCGCTCGGCGAGCAGGCCCTGGCCGGGGCGATCGGGGCTACGCTCGGCGGCGTTTACGGCAACCCGCACTCGATCCTGACGCAGGTGTTTTCCAACTACCAGATCAACGTGCCCCAGCTGTACGCCGATATCGATCGGACCCGTGCCAAGCAGATGGGGATGAACCTGACCGACATCTACGACACGATGCAGTTGTACCTGGGGTCGCTGTACGTGAACGACTTCAACCGCTTCGGCAAGACCTACCAGGTGATCGTGCAGGCCGACGCGCCATACCGGGCGAACGCGGACTCGATCACTCAACTGAAGACGCGCAACAACCGCGGAGAGATGGTGCCGCTGGGCGCGGTGATGAAGGTCGTGCCGGCCTTCGGGCCGGTCAGCGTCACGCGGCATAACGGGTTCTATTCGGCCGACATCAACGGCGCACCCAAGCCGGGGTTCAGCTCCGGGCAGGCGCAGGCCGAGATCGAGCATGTGCTGCAGGCGAGTCTGCCGCGCGGCGTCATCTACAGCTGGACCGAGCTGGTCTACCAGGAAAAGATCGCGGGCAACACGATGGTGTACATCTTCCCGCTGTGCGTGCTGCTGGTGTTCCTGGTGCTGGCGGCCAACTACGAGAGCTGGTCGCTGCCGCTGGCGATCGTGCTGATCGTTCCGATGTGCATTTTCAGCGCGATCACCGGCGTCTGGCTGAGCGGCTTTCTCGGAATCCCAGCCGACAACAACATCTTCACGCAAATCGCGTTCGTGGTGCTGGTGGGCCTGGCCTGCAAGAACGCGATCCTGATCGTGGAGTTCGCGCGCGACCTGGAGGCGCGCGGCGAGCCGATGCTCGAGGCGGTGCTGCACGCGTGCCGTATGAGGCTGCGGCCGATTCTGATGACCTCGGTGGCCTTCTGCGCGGGCGTGATCCCGCTGATCCTGGGCACGGGCGCCGGCTCGGAAATGCGCCGAGCAATGGGTATCGCGGTGTTCGCCGGGATGCTGGGCGTGACCTCGTTCGGGATCTTCCTGACGCCGGTGTTCTACACGCTGCTGCGAACCCTGGCGCGCAAGGTCTCGACCAAGGCCAGGGTGCAGCCACAGGCGAGCTCTGGACTGGGCGCTGCGGCGCTGGGCATGCAACCACAGGGGCGGCGCGATGACTGAAGTCCGAGGCGGCCTCGCCGCTGTGCTGACAGTGATTCTGGCCGGCTGCGCGCTCGGGCCCAACTACCGCGAGCCGCAGATGTCGCTGGCGGCGGACTTCGAGAACATCAGCGGAGACCACCTGGCCGAGCCGCCGCGCGAGTTCTGGCGGCGTTTCGACGATCCGGTGCTGAGCCAGCTGGTCGAGGACGCGCTGAAGGCCAATCACGACATCCGCATCGCGGTGGCCAATCTGCAGGCGGCGCGGGCGGCCAGGCTCGGCGTGGACGCGCAGGCCTATCCGCTGGTCGGTACCAGCGCCAGCGGCACGCGCCAGATCATCCCGCAATCGGTGGCGCCCGGGGTCAGCCGCGACAACCGCACGCTGAACGATTACGACACCTCGTTCAATGCGAGCTGGGAACTGCCTCTGTTCGGGCGCTATTCCCGGGCGTCCGAGTCGGCCGCGGCTTTGGAGTCGGCCGCGCAGGCGGGCATCGCGGCCGCGCAGGTCAGCGTCACGGCCGAAGTGGCGCGCAACTATTTCGAGTTGCGCGGCCAGCAGCTGCGCCTGCAGATCGCGCAACAGTCGGTACAGAACCAACAGGCCAATCTGGACCTGGTGCAGGCGCGGCTGGATGCGGGGCGTGGGACCGAGCTGGACACGTCGCGCGCCCAGGCCCAGGTCGAAAGCACCCGGGCTGCGATTCCCGTGCTGGAGGCCGGCATCGAGCTGTCGCGGTTCCGCCTGGCCGTGCTGACCGGGCGGCCGCCGACCGAGCTGGCCTCGTTGTCCAGGGAGGTCCAGCCGCTGCCGGGCATCCAACCGGTCGACGGCATCGGGTCGCCCGCCGCGCTGCTCAGGCGCCGGCCTGATATCCGCATCGCCGAGCGCCAGCTCGCCTCGGCCACGGCTGATATCGGCGCCTCCAAGGCGGACCTGTTTCCCAGCGTCTCGATCAGCGGGCTGCTGGGTCTGAACGCGCTCAACCCCGGCGACCTGGGCAAGGCGGCGGCTTACTACTACAACCTGGGCGGCGCGATCAGCTGGAACGTGCTCGATTTCGGGCGGATCCGCTCGCGCATCCGTCAGAACGAGGCGAGGACCGATGCCGCGCTGGCACAATACGAAAAGACGGTGCTGACCGCGCTGGAGGAAACCGAAGGCGCTTTGGTCAGCTTCGATCGCAACCAGCGGCGCGCCGAGAGCCTGTTCAAGGCCGCGCGTGCCTCGGAGCAGGCCGCCAAGCTGGCACGGACCCGGTTCGAGGCGGGAGTGACCGATTTCCTGACCGTGCTGGATGCCGAGCGCCAGTTGCTGGCCGACCGCGAGGGCCTGGCCCTGGCGCAGACCGACGCCGGCACCTCGCTGATCTCGGTCTACCGGGCGCTGGGCGGCGGCTGGTACGAGTCCGCCACCACCGTATCGAGCAACTGATAACGGGCCGCGCGGTCGGCGCGACCGACCGCGCGGCGATTCAGTTCTCGCGCCCAGCGGGATCCGCGTCGGCGACCCGGGCTACTTCATCTGGACCACGAAGAAACTGATGTCGCTCGTGCCGACATTCTTGAAAGAGTAAGGCCGAGGCTCCGAGACCAACTTGGTCTCCCCGGCTTTCCACTGCGCCGTCTCCTTGGTCCCGTCGGCATAGGTGCGCTCGATCGTGCCGCCGGTCAACGCGCGTACGACGCGCATCGGCCGCTTTGAGGTCGGCGACCCTTGACCGGGCTTGAAGGTGGCTTCGAAGACGAGCAGCTTTTCGTTCTCCGCGATGTTCTTGGTGGTGCCGGCGGGCGGCCCCGCTGATTCCATTTTCTTTTCCTGCGCCAGCGCGCAGTCGCCGACCGCCCCTGCCAACACGAATACCGGCAGCATCAAGGCCGCCCATCGTCCGGTTGATTTGCTCATGTCTCCTCTCCTTGGCCCGCCAGGCGGGCTCGGGCACTGTACCAGCGCCCCGAGAAAAGGTCTTTCGACGGGGCTCAGAGCCCGCCGAAGTAGTAGGTCGACTGCTGAACGGTCGGCTCGGGCTCGGGCTCGGGCTCGGGCGCAGTGGCCTCCGGCGGGGTTGCCGGGCCGTACCGGGTATCGGGCGTCTTCTGGATCGTGGTGGACGTGAGCTTTTCCCCGTGAAGCGTGACGAAATGGCCGCGCAGCAGGTCGCGCAGCCTTTCGACCACTTCATCGCGCGGAAAGATCGAGTTCTCCAGGATTCCCTCGACCGTCGCGTAGCCCTTCTGGATCAGGAACAGGATGTTGCGAATCTTGGCGTCGAGCCGGTACGTCCTCTGGGCGAGCTCCTCCGCGCCCTTCAGCGTCAGCTCAAAATATGCGTGTTCACGTGCTCCCATGTCCGTTCCGCAGCGTAAGCGTAATCCGACGATAACCGATCCGCCCCCCAGGTGGATCGGCGAAAAACGCATGGACTTGAGGCACACCCCCACGGCGCGCAGGCACCGGCCGGCGCGAATCGGAATAAGATCCGCGTCCTTGCGCTTCGCGTCTTAAGAGCGGCCGTTCGCAGCGGGCGGCGGCCGGATTTTCCAACGGAGGGAGCCGATGATCCGCAGCTCGTTAAAGGTCTTGGTCGGGGTCGCCGCGATGAGCCTCAGCCTGGGGGGCGCGCTGGCCGCGCTGTCGGTCGGCGCCAGTGCTCCGGATTTCACGGCGCCGGCCGCCCTGGGCGGCAGCGAATTCACGTTCAGCCTGGCCGATGCGTTGAAAAAAGGGCCGGTGGTGCTGTATTTCTACCCCAAGGCGTTCACCAAGGGCTGCACCACCGAGGCGCACAACTTCTCGGAAGCGACCGACCGGTTCGCGTCCCTGGGCGCCACCGTGGTCGGCATGTCCAACGACGACATCGATACGCTGAAGAAGTTTTCAGTGCTGGAATGCCGCAACAAGTTTGCGGTCGCGGCTGATCTGGGTGGCCGCGTGATGAAACAGTACGACGCGGTGATGGCGGGCCGCGCTGACGTCGCCGACCGGATTTCCTACGTGATCGCGCCCGACGGCAAGGTCATATACGCGTTTGCCAGCATGAGCCCGGACGGGCACGTCGAAAACACGCTGGATGCGATTCAACGCTGGAAGACGACGGTCCGCCCTGCTTCGCCCTGACGGGCTACGCAGGGCAAGCCCTCACTGCGGCCCTAATGGATTTCGGAGCGCGACCCGGCCGACGCTTGCGACGAAGCAGGCCCTGCCCTCCGTAGCCCGTAGGGCGAAGGAGGGTGAGTCTGGCCCTCGGCGATCGACTGCCACAGGATCCGCTTGAGCTCCACCGCCGCCATCGCGCCGAACACCCGCCGGTAAGACTCCACCAGCCGGCGCGCCGGCAGGTAGTCCCCGCGCAGCGCCGCCCTCAGCGCATGCGCGAACATGCTGCGATGTTCATGGACGGATCCGAACAGTGATTCGTATCGGTCCACGCAGCACGGCATCGATAAGTCGAACACGGCCGCCCGGGTTGTGCACAGCCTGCAGTTGATGCGCCCGCTCGGCTCGGGGGCGGACTGAGCTGGTCGAGGCTGCCCGGGCAAAGTGGCGGCGCTCGGGCGAAGTCTGGGACTGTCTTCGTTGGTTGCGAACTTGGGTCCGGACAATCGATGGACGAGGGGCATGCGTGACTCTCCTGACTTCCTCCTACCAGAGCACGCGAATGCTGCCCCATGACCAAAGGGGAGTACAAGTGGCGATCGCGCGTTCCCGTTATCTCAGATTCGTCTGGACGGCCCGCGCATGCGTGTCAGGAACCGCCTGCAAGGAGCGGATCGGAATCGAGCGGTCGGTCGGGATGACCCCCAGTGCCTGCAAGGACAGGTAGCGCAGGCAGCAGACGCGAAGGAACGAGGCGAAATTTCCCAGGTCGGCGCCCGCAGCCACCAGCTCGTCGTGCAGCTTGCCGACCAGCTGCGGAACGCTCATGCCGTCGCGGGCGCCGATTTCGGCCAGTACGTCCCAGAACATCCGCTCCAGCCGCAGGCTGGTGGAGACCCCGTGCAGGCGGATCGACCGGGTGTAGGGCGAGTACAGCTCGGGGTCGGCAGTTACGAATACGCCACACATGGTCTTGCCCTCCCGGTTGCGAGTCGCCCGACTCGGCCCTCACAGGATGATACGAGTCCCCAGCAACTGCAGGAACTGACCGATCCAAGCCGGATGCGCCGGCCAGGCCGGAGCGGTGACCAGGTTGCCGTCCGTCACGGCCGCGTCGATCGCGATGTCGGCGTAGCTCGCGCCGGCGAGCTCGACTTCGGGGCGGCAGGCCGGATAGGCCGACACGCGCCGGCCCTCGATCACGCGCGCCGCGGCCAGGATCTGGGCGCCGTGGCAGATGGCGGCCAGGGGCTTGCCGGCCTTGGCGAAGTGGCGCACGCACTCCAGCACGCTCAGATTCAGCCTGAGGTACTCGGGAGCGCGCCCGCCCGGGATCAGCAGGGCGTCGTAACTGTCGGGGCGTATCTCGGCAAAGGTCGCGTTCAGCGCGAAATTGTGTCCGCGCTTTTCGCTGTAGGTCTGGTCGCCTTCGAAATCGTGCACCGCGGTCGCAATCTTCTCGCCGGCCGCCTTGCCCGGACAGACCGCATGCACGGTGTGTCCGACGGCCAGCAGCGCCTGAAACGGCACCATGGTTTCGTAGTCTTCGCCGAAATCACCGCAAAGCATCAAGATGCGCTTGGCTGCCATGAGATCCTCCTGACCGAATTCCGGCTTGGGCCGGCGGTGCATTTTCTCCAACGCACGCCGGGCGCGGGTGGTAGCCGACTACTGCGCTTCGCAGGCCGCCGCCAGCCCGTCGCGCGCCGTCGGATAGCGCAGCCGCAGGCGCAACTCGTCCCGGATGCGACGGTTGCCGATGCGGCGCGACTCCAGGAAGAACGAGAACTGCATCTCGGATACGGCCTGGCGCAGCGCCTCGCGCGGCAGGCGCGGCGCCCGCGGCAGGCCGAAGCGATCGGCCACCAGATCCAGGTACTCGCCCAGGTACAGGCAGGAATCGTCCACCGCGTTGTACAGGCGCCGCGGCGCAGCGCGGAACAGGCTCGCGATGCAGATGCGCGCGAGGTCATCGACGTGAATGTGGTTGGTCAGTACGTCTTCTGCCGCGATCGGGGCTGGACCGGCGCGCTTGAGGCGCTCGGTCGGCAGGCGGCCCGGACCGTAGATGCCCGGAACGCGCAGCACCGACGCCTGCCACGGCGCGGCGCGCATGCGCCGCTCGGCATCCAGGCGGCGGCGCGCACGCTCGGTCATCGGGTTCGGTTGAGCCGTTTCGTCGATCCATTGGCCCTGGCGATCCCCATAGACGCCGGTGGTGCTGATGTAGACCAGATGCGACGGTGGCTGCCGCAACGTGCGCAGCAGGCGCGCCGTGCGAGGGTCGGCCGAACCATCGGGCGGCGGCGGCACCAGGCTGATCACGCGCGAAGCCAGTCCGGCGAGTCGACCCGCCGGCATCTGATCCAGGTCGACCACGATCGGTATCGCGCCGGCCCGGCGCAGCGCCACGCATCCCTCGGGCGACGTGGTGGTCGCGAAGATGCGGAAGCGCCGATTCAGCCGTGCGACAATTCCCAGTCCGACGCCCCCGCAGCCGACCACCAGCAGGCGTGGCTTGCCCGCCTTCGCCCTGCGGGCTACGGCGGGCGAGCCCTCCGACGCGTTTGCGCCTGGCGCTACGGCGGGCGAGCCCGCCGCAGCCTTTGAGCTTGGCACTGTGGCGGGCCTTCCGGCCGAAGCCTTCGAGCTTGGCGCTGTGGCGGGCCTGCCCGCCGAAGCCCGCAGGGCGAAGGCGGGCGTTTTCGTTTGCATGACGGAATTCTATGGCGTTCAAAGTAGCGGTCCGTCCGTCGGGCCGGGAATTCACCGCCGAGGCTACCGACAACATCCTGGATGCGGCGCTGCGTTCCGGGGTCGGACTGCCATTCGGCTGCAAGGACGGCGCTTGCGGCTCCTGCAAGGCGAAGGTCCTGTCCGGTCAGGTGGAGCAGGGCTGGCACGCGGCGCCGGCCCTGAGCCACGAAGAGCACGCAGCCGGCATGGCCCTGCTGTGCTGCGCGCAGGCGCGCTCGGACCTCCAGATCGAAGTGCGCGAGATCGCCGGCTACGGCGAATTTCCCGCACGCAAGATGCCGTGCCGGATCACCCAGCTGGAGCGGGTCGCGCCGGATGTCGTGATCGTCACGCTGCAGTTGCCCGCTTCGGAGCGGCTGCAGTACCGGGCCGGACAGTTCCTGGAATTCACGCTGGGCGCCGGCGCGCGCCGCTGCTATTCGATCGCCACCGCGCCCCACGCGGACGAGTCGATCAGCATCCACGTGCGCCACATGCCGGGCGGCGTGTTCACGGATGCGCTGTTCGGCGCCGCCGCCAAGCCGATCAAGGAGCGCGACATCCTGCGGGTGGAGGGGCCGCTGGGGACGTTCTTCCTGCGCGCCGGCAGCGAGCGGCCGATCGTGCTGCTGGCCAGCGGCACCGGGTTCGCGCCGATCAAGGCCATCGCCGAGACGATCTTCCACCTGCGCCTGAACCACGATGATCCGTCGCAGTCGCGGCCGGCGCGCACCGTGGTGCTGTACTGGGGGGCACGCGCGCGGCGCGATCTGTACATGAACGAGCTGCCGATGCGGTGGGCCGCCGAGCAGCCCAATTTCCGTTACGTTCCGGTGCTGTCGGACGCGCTGGCGGAAGATGCATGGACCGGACGGACCGGGTTCGTGCACCAGGCGGTGATGCAGGACCTGCCGGACCTCGCGCCGTACGACGTATACGCCTGCGGCGCGCCGGCCATGATCGAAGCCGCCCGCCGGGACTTCGCCCGCCAGTGCCGGCTGCCCGGGGACCAGTTCATGGCCGATGCGTTCACGTCCAAGGCGGATGTCGTGAAGGACTGAGATTGAAGATCGGCTCCTTTGAAACCGAAGTGGTGATGGACATCGCGGCGCGGCCGCCGGTGGTGTTCGTCGAGGGCAAGGGCTCGTGGCTGATCGATCAGCGCGGCAAGCGCTACCTGGACTTCGTTCAGGGCTGGGCCGTGAACAGCCTCGGGCACTGCCCGCCGGAAATCGTCAAGACGATCGCGGCCCAGGCCAAGCGGCTGATCAGCCCGAGCGCGGCGTTCTACAACGACGCCGCCATCGGGCTGTCTGAGCGTCTGACGCGGCTGTCCGGCCTCGATCGGGTTTTCCTGGCCAGCAGCGGCGCCGAGGCCAACGAGGGAGCGATCAAGCTCGCGCGCAAGTGGGGCTCGCTGCACAAGGGCGGCGCCTGGCAGATCGTCACGTTCGCCGATGCCTTTCACGGCCGAACCCTGGCCACGATGTCCGCGTCGGGCAAGTTGGGCTGGGACCGGCTGTTCGAACCGAAGGTGCCCGGATTTCCGAAGGCGCAACTGAACGACGAGGAATCGGTGCGGCGCGCCATCGGGCCGGAAACCGTCGCCATCATGGTCGAGCCGATCCAGGGCGAGGCCGGCGTCGTGATGGCCGAGGACGGATTCCTGCGCGCGCTGCGCCGGCTGTGCGATGAGCACGGGCTGCTGCTGATTTTGGACGAGGTGCAGACCGGGATCGGTCGCACCGGGCGCCTGTTCGCCTGCGAGCACGCAGCGGTGCGGCCCGACATCATGACGCTGGGCAAGGGGCTGGGGGGCGGCGTTCCGTTGTCGGCTCTGCTGGCGAGCGAGCGGGCAACCTGCTTCGCGCACGGCGATCAGGGCGGCACCTATTGCGGCAACCCGCTGATGGCGGCGGTCGGCTCGGCCGTGATCGATCGCGTCGCGCAGCCGGCATTCCTGGAGGGCGTGCGGATGCGCGAGCAGCAGCTCGTGCGCCGCTTGAGCGAACTCGTCGCGCGCCACCGCCTGCCCGGCGAGCACGGGCGCGGGCTGCTGCGAGCGGTCGACCTGGGTCGGCCGTGCGCCGCGCAGGTGGTCGATTGCGCGCGCGAGCTCGCCCCCGAAGGGCTGCTGGTGAACGCTCCGCGTCCCCAGTTGCTTCGCTTGATGCCGGCATTGAACATCGAATCGGACGCAATCGACCGTATGGTCGAGCTGCTCGATCAGGCGCTGACCACGGTGGCGACAAAGCAGTAACGCACGGTAACCGTTGCGCCGCTGCTGCATTGCGATACCGCCCGCGCCTGTGCCCGGATACAACACACGCACACGATCTGTCGGCACGTGGCAGAATCGTGCCCACTCAAAACCCGACCCCACGATCGGGAGATGCGCTCAGCAAGGTCCGCAGGCGCCCGATCGGCATGCGGCCAAACAAGGAGAGACCTCATGCGCAGCAACGAGAGCCTGGTCCTGGCCGCGCTCGCTACCGTTTTTCTGGCCGCTTGTGGCGGCGGCACTAACACCACACCCGTCAACACCAGCGGCACGCAAGGGGTGCTGCTCTACAACCCGCCCGCGCGCGTCGGCTCCGTCACGGCCGCCGACTTCGCGGCTCAAGTGGGAGCAACCCCGGCGGGCGCGCAGCTGCTCCTGGTCACCGGCGCTCCGGTGTGCGGAATCGATTTTCACTACATCCAGTACTACACGGTCGGCGGTGCCAACGAACCGACCAACGCCTCGGGCGCCCTGATGGTTCCGACCGGTCCGGCCGGCACCTGCAGCGGCGCGCGGCCGATCCTGCTGTATGCACACGGGACCGCGTCCACGCGCGGCTACAACATCGCCAATCCCAGCGATCCGACCAACGAAGGAAGCACCGAGTCGGGACTGATCGCCGCGATGTTCGCCGCGCACGGCTACATCGTGGTGGCGCCGAACTACGCGGGCTATGACAGCTCGCCGCTGCCGTACCACCCATTCGTGAACGGGGTTGCGCTGGCCGGCGACATGATCAATGCGCTCGCCGCTGCGCGCTCGGCGCTGGGCCACGTCCCGGCGGCCGCCACGCTGGACAGCGGCAAGCTCTTCATCAGCGGCTATTCGGCAGGCGGCTATGTCGCGATGGCCACGCACAAGGCGATGCAGGCGGCCCGCATGCCGGTGACCGCGGCGGCGCCGATGTCCGGGCCGTACGCGCTGTCGTCGTTCGGCGATGCGATCTTCTTCGGCAACGTGAACCTCGGCTCGACTGAATTCGCCCCGCTGATCATTTCGAGCTACCAGAACTCCTACCCGAACGACCCGCTGTACATGGCGACCACCGACATCGTCGAGACGAAGTACGCGACCGGATTCGCCACGCTGTTGCCGGGCTTGTCGTTTTCGACGCTGGTCCAGCAGGGCAAGCTGCCGTTGACGGAGCTGTTCAACAACACGGTGCCCACGGTGACAGCGACCACCTGCAGTTCCGCGCTCGTGAGCGGGACGCTGGCCGCGATCCTTCCGGCGGTCACGCCGCCCACCGTTCCGCCGGCCGAGGCGCCGCTGTTCGCGCTGGGCTTCGGCCCCAGCAACCTGATCACGAACAGCTATCGGGTGAACTACCTGTGCGATGCGGTGGCCCACCCGGACGGCGTGGTCGGGGCGCAATTGGGCATCGGTCCCCTGACCGGCCTGCCGCCCGCTAGTCCCATGCAGCCGGTGCGCGTGGATTTGAAGCTCAACGACATGCGCAGCTGGGTACCGATGACGGCTCCGGTCCTGCTGTGCGGCGGCAACGCCGATCCGACCGTGTTCTACTCGGTCAATACCGGGGTCATGCAGGCCTTCTGGACCCCGCAACTGGCGGCGCCGCAACTCCTGACGGTGCTCGACGTCGACTCGGCGCCGACCGGGGTCACCGACCCGTTCGCGGCGGCGAAGGTCGGGTTCGCGACGGCCAAGGGCGCCGTCGCGGCCGCCGCCGTGGCGGCCGGCGCGAAAGACGGGGGCGCCCAGGCCGTGACGCTGGCCTATCACGGCACGCTGGTGCCGCCGTTCTGCTCGGCCGCCGCGCGTGGCTTTTTCAGCCAATTCTGAGGGGGAGAGGTCCGATCATGAAAACCACAACAACGATCGCCTCGCTCGGTTCGGCGCTGGCCTTTTTCGCGTGCCCGGGGACTGCGTCGGCCCAATACAGCAACGACGTGCGCGTCGGTATTTACGCGGTCTTCTACCATACGGCAGCCGATGACGTGAAAGGTCCTTTCGTGCCACCGGGCGTGACCGCGGACGTGGGCAACCTGGTGACGGAGTACCTGGCCTATATACGCCGCCTGAGCCCGCATCTGGTGGTGGAGCTCGCAGCGGGGGTGCCGCCCAAAAGCGATACGATCGGCAAGGGGCCGGCCAAGCTCGGCTCGGTGCCGTGGAACGGGCAGACGGTCGGGACCGTGAAGTGGCTTTCGCCCACCGTGCTGCTCGAGTACATGTTCTGCGAGGAATCGGCGCGGTTGCGGCCTTTCGTAGGGGTCGGCATCAATTGGACCCACTTCTTCAACCGCGACATCAACGCGAACGGCGACGCGGCGCTCGGGGGCCCGACCTCGGTCTCGCTGAAAAACTCGATCGGCCCAGCCGCGACCATGGGACTGCGTTACCAGGTGCTGGACCACTGGCATTTGACTGCGTCATTTTCGGCCGCTCAAGTCGAGACCAAGCTGGTGGCCCACACGGCCGGCCTGACCCGCACCAGCGACCGGGTCAATTTCAATCCGCAGACGATCGTGGCCTCGGTCGGCTATTCGTTCTGACAGCGGCCTGGGGTGCGTCTATAAGGACTCGCCCAGGTAAGCCTCGCGCACGCGAGCATCGTGCAGCAGGCTGGCGGCCGGCCCGGACAAGCTGAGCTGGCCCGAGTCCATCACATAACCGCGGTGGGCGATTTCGAGCGCGAGGCGCGCGTTCTGCTCGACCAGCAGAATCGAGATGCCGCCCTCGGACACCTCGCGGATCACGTCGAAGATGCGCTCGACCAGGAGCGGCGCCAGGCCCATCGACGGCTCGTCCAGCAGCAGCAGCCGGGGCCTGGACATCAGCGCGCGCGCCATCGCCAGCATCTGCTGCTCGCCGCCCGACAGCGTGCCGGCCAGCTGGCGGGCGCGCTCCTTCAGGCGTGGGAAGCGCTCGTACATCTTCTCGAAGTCCTCGGCGATGCCGGCGTCGCGGCGCGTGAAGGCGCCCATCTGGAGGTTTTCCGCCACTGTCATCCGGGCGAACAGTCCCCGGCCCTCCGGCACCAGCGCCAGGCCCCGCCCGAGCAGCTGGTGGGCGGGCGCGCCGCGAATTTCCCGGCCGAACAGCTCCACGCTCCCGCTCCAGGGCAGCAGGCCCGCGATCGCCTTCAGCGAGGTGGTTTTGCCGGCGCCGTTGGCGCCGATCAGCGCCACCAGCTCGCCGGCGGGCACCTCGAGTTCGATCGATTTGACCGCTTCGATGGCGCCATAGCTCACGCACAGTCCGCGAACGCGCAGCGCCGGAGCGTTCATGCGGAATCCTGCCGCGACGGCACCGTGCGGTGGGCCGGTCCCAGGTACGCCTCGATCACGGCCGGATCGCGCTGCACCTGGGCGGGCGAGCCCACCGCGATCACCTTTCCGTAGTCGAGCACGGTCACGCAATCGCACAGGCCCATCACCAGCTTCACGTCGTGCTCGATCAGCAGGATCGTGACGCCGCGCGCCCGGATCCGCGTCAGCAGTTCCAGCAGCGCCGTCTTTTCGGTCGCATTCATTCCGGCGGCGGGTTCGTCCAGCGCCAGCAGGCGCGGCTCGGTGGCCAGCGCGCGCGCGATTTCCAGGCGCCTTTGGTCCCCGTACGGCAGCGTGCGCGCCAGGTAGTACGCGTAGCGCCCGATGCCGATATCGTCGATCAGTTCGCGGGCGCGCGTGCGGATCGCGGCTTCCTCGACGCGGGCGCGCCGCGTGCGCAGCACGGCGTCCAGCGCGTTGGCGCGCGTGCGCGCGTGGCGCCCGACCATCACGTTCTCCAGCGCGGTCATGTCCGGAAACAGACGGATGTTCTGGAAGGTACGCGCGATGCCGGCGATGGCGACCCGATGCGCGTCGGTCGGCCAGTACGGCGTGCCGCACAGCTCGAACGTCCCCGAATCGGGCCTGGCCAGCCCGGTGAGCACGTTGAAAAAGGTGGTCTTGCCGGCGCCGTTGGGGCCGATCAGACCGTAGATCTGGCCTTGTTCGATCCGGATCTGCACGTCGCACAACGCCTGCAGGCCGCCGAAGCGCTTGTTGACGGCGTTTGCCACCAGCACGCACTCAGCCATGGCGCGACACCGTCTGGGCCCCTTCCGGGGTGGCGGCCGCGGCGCGGCCCGGCGCGGGGTGCAGGCCGTGTTCCGGCGCCGGCCACAGTCCCCTGGGCCGGTACAGCATGATGCCCACGGTCGCCGTTCCATACAGCAGCATCCGCAGCACCTCGGCGTCGATCAGCACGCGCCCGAACACGGCGAGCTGCAGCGGCACCGCCGTGTGCCGCAACGCTTCCGGCAGCATCGCCAGCATCACGGCGCCCAGCACGACGCCCGGAACGTGCCCGAGCCCGCCCAGAACGATCATCGACAGCACGATGATCGACTCGTTCAGCGAAAACGACTCGGGCGAAACGAACCCCTGGAACGCCGCGAAAATGCCTCCCGCGACGCCGCCGAACGTGGCCCCCAGGGAAAAGGCGAGCAGCTTGACGTTGCGAACATTGATCCCCATTGCGCGCGCGGCGACCTCGTCCTCGCGGATCGCCATCCAGGCGCGGCCCAGCCGCGAATCCTGCAGCCGCACGCAAACCAGGATCGACAGCAGCGCCAGTCCCACCAGCAGGTAGTAGTAGAGCATCAGGGAGGACGGCCGCACCCCGAGCACCGGGGCCGGATGGGCCAGGTCGAAGCTGCCGATCCGGACCGGGTCGATCAGCGTGATGCCCGACGGGCCGTTGGTGAAATTCAGCGGCGCGTTCAGATTGTTCAGGAAAATGCGGATGATCTCGCCGAACCCGAGCGTGACGATCGCCAGGTAATCGCCCCGCAGCTTCAGCACCGGAGCGCCCAGCAGGATGCCGAAGGCAGCCGCCAGCGAGGCCCCGATCGGCAGCGCGACCCAGATCGGCACGTGCAGCCCGGACGGAAAGGCGGCCGCGAGCGCGGGAAAATGCTCGGTCAGGTGGGGCGAGGCGAGCAGGGCGTAGGTATAGGCGCCGACCGCATAGAAGGCGATATAGCCCAGATCGAGCAGGCCGGCGAAACCGACCACGATGTTCAGCCCGAGCGCCAGCATCACGTACAGCGTCACGAAGCACAGCGCGCGGATCCAGGCGTCTCCGAAGGCGCCGGCCACCCACGGCAGCACGACCAGCGTCGCCCCCACCGCAGCCATCGCGCCGATCACCCGCGCAGGCATCGGCCCACCCGCGGGAGGCGGGCCCTTCGCAGGTTCGGCGGCCGCCGCCTCGCTCATGCCGCGCCTTAAGCTCGGTCGGCGACGCGTTCGCCCAGCAGGCCGGAAGGCCGCAGGATCAGCACCGCGCACAGCACGATGAAGGCGAACACGTCCTGGTAGTTGCTGCCGAAAATGCCGTTGGTCAGCTGCCCGATATAGCCGGCGCCCAGCGCCTCGATCAGACCGAGCAGCACGCCGCCCACCATCGCGCCGGCAATGTTGCCGATGCCGCCCAGCACAGCGGCGGTGAAGGCCTTCAGGCCCGGAATGAAGCCCATGTAGAAGTGGGCCACCTGGTAAGTCGACTCGATCATCACGCCGGCCACCGCCGCCAGACCGGCGCCGATCGCGAATGTCATCGCGATCACCGAATCGGGATTGACTCCCATCAGGCTGGCCACGCGCGGGTTTTCCGCGGTGGCGCGCATGGCGCGGCCCAGCCTCGTCGATTGCACCAGCCACAGCAGCGAGCCCATGATCAGCGCGGCCAGCACGATCACGACCACCTTGGTCACCGTGATCGTGGCGTTGCCGATATGAATCGGGGCCCCCGGCAGCAACTGGGGAAACGTCAGGTAGTTGCGGCCCCAGATCAGCATGGCCATCGTTTGGATCAGGATCGACACGCCGATCGCGGTGATCAGCGGGGCCAGGCGCGGAGCGTTGCGCAGCGGCCGGTAAGCGACGCGCTCGATCACCAGGCTCAGCGCCACGCACACCGGAATGGCCGCGCAGATGCCGAGCACCATCAGCAGCCACCCGGGCAGGCCCGGCCAGGCACCGTGCAGCATGCCGATCGCGCTCAGCGCGGCCAACGCGCCGATCATCAGCACGTCGCCGTGCGCGAAGTTGATCAGGTTCAGCACGCCGTACACCATCGTGTAGCCGAGCGCGATCAGCGCATACAGGCTGCCCAGCACCAGGCCGTTGATGACCTGCTGTAGCAACGTATCCATCGATGACTCCCCCGGGGCGCTATTTCAGTTGTTATGGCCCCACCCCGACACTCGCGCGCCGGATGCTATCAAGACTCGAGGCACATTGTGGGCGGCAATTCGAAACAGGAAGGAAGACCGCGCGGTGCGGTCTAGTGGAAGCTCGCCAGCAGGTTCAGCTTGGAGTCCTGCACGGTGTACACGGAGATCTCGCCGTTTTTCAGGTCGCCATGCTCGTCGAACTCGATATGCCCGGTCACGCCTTCGAAGTTGGTCTTCGGCATCGCCTCGACCAGCGCCTGCCGGTCCGGGCGTCCGGCCCGCTTCAGGGCCTCGACGATCACGTAAACGGCGTCGTACGAGTAGGGTGAGTAAAGCTGGACTCCCGTGCTGAATTTGGCTTGGTAGCGCTTCGCGAAGTCGTCGCCCTTGGGCATTTTTTCGATCGCCCGGCCGGCCATCGAGCAGGTCAGCACGCCCGACGCATCGCCGGCGATCGAGATGAAGCCTGGATCGCACGAGCCGTCGCCGGCCAGCAGTCGCGACTTCATGCCCAGTTCCTTCATCTGCTTGGCCAGCGGGGCGGCCACGCTGTCCATGCCTCCGAACATCACCAAGTCGGGCTTCATCGAGCGGATCTTGGTCAGGATTGCGTTGAAATCGGTCGCCTTGTTGGTGGTGAACTCGCGGTCGAGCACGTCCACTCCTTTTTCCTTGGCCGCCCGTTCGAACACGTCGGCGAGGCCCTGGCCGTACTGGGTGCGGTCATCGACGATCGCCACCCGCTTGACCTTCATCTCGTTGGCCGCAAAGTTGGCCAACACCGCGCCCTGCTGGTTATCGTTGGCCAGCACGCGGTAGGTCGTTCGAAAGCCCTGCTGGGTGTACTTGGGGTTCGTCGATGACGGCGTGATCTGAACCACGTTGGCGTCGGCATAGATGCGGGAGGCGGGAATCGACGTGCTTGAATTCAGATGGCCGACCACCGCCAGCACGCCGTCGTCGACCAGCTTCTGCGCTGCCAGCGTGCCTTCGCGCGGATCGGCCTTGTCGTCTTCTCCGACGAGCTCCAGTCGATACGTCTTGTCGCCCAGCTTGACGCCGCCGGCGGCGTTGATGTCGTCCACCGCCATCCTGGCCCCGTTTTCATTGTCCTTGCCCAGGTGCGCGATCTCCCCCGTCAGAGGAGCGACCGAACCAATCTTGATCACGGTTCCCTGGCTCGCGCCTCCCGGTTTGCAGCCGGCCAGAACCGTTGCGGCGATCAGCGCCGTACAGAGGGCAAGGGATTTGTGTGACATGGCGGCTCCAAGCGGTTTGCGTCAAACCAGTGGCCGGAAAATTCTACGCGGGATATCCGCTCGGCGGAAAACTGCCGCTGCGGCCGGCCCACTTCATTTTATCCAGCTAAATCAATCATTTGCAGTGACCCGCGGCAACCGGCTCACCAACAGACGGGGCGCCCTTGGGCGCCCCGCGGAATGACTCGCGCCGGATTCCTACTTGAGCGACAACACCCATTTGACGAGCTGGAGCGACTCGGCTTCATTGACTTGCGTGTTGGCCGGCATCGGGATTTGGCCCCACACGCCGACGCCGCCCTCGCGGACTTTCTTGGCGAGGCGGGGCAGGGCGTCCTTGTCGTTTTCGTACTTCTTGGCAACGTCCTTGTACGCGGGGCCGACCAGCTTCTTGTCGATCGCGTGGCATGCGAAGCAGTTCTTCTGCTTGGCGAGTTCCTGCTGAGCTGAGGCGGCCGTGCTGAAGAGCACCGCACTGAGGGCCGCAAGGGCCACGAGGGCACGATTCATCAAGTTTTCTCCTGAGAACAATCGCGGTTTTGGGAAAGCGGCAACGCAGTCCGGCCCGGCCGGAGTTATGACGGATGTTAACGTGCGGATGGGGTGGCCGTTGACGGGGCTGGCCGACCCGGGTCAAGAATAATTGACGCGGACGCTATAGTTCGGTCGTCGTGTTTTTTTAGCGCTGGAGCTTCGATCCCAATGTGGCTGATCTGGATCGGTCTCGTGCTGTTGGTGCTGCACTTCGCCGGCATCGGCCCGTTCGCCGACATGAAATGGTACTGGTGGGCCCTGCCGTTCGGGCTGGCCGTCATCTGGTTCGAGGTCATCGAGCGCACCTTCGGACTGGATCGCAAGAAAAGCTTCGACGAGATGGACCGGGCCAAGCGCAAGCGGATCCAGAAAGCGCTCGGCGGCCACGCGCCCCAGGCCCGCAAGGGAAGGGCACCGCGGCGCTAGTTGCAACGCCGGTGTCAGCTGCAGGCGCCGGTGAAGCCGCAGGCCGTGCAGAACTCGCAGCCGTCGCGCCGGATCATGGCGGCGGCCCCGCAACTCGGGCACACCTTGCCCTTGATCGCCGCGGTTCCGAGCTCGACCGTCTTGCGCGCCTGAGGCATCGCCAGGATTCCGACTGAACGGATCGCGCGTCCGTCGTCGTCCAGCAGGCCCAGCACCTTGTACCGGTGCAGCAGCAGCGCGGCGATGTACGAGACCGTGCTCGCAAAAAGCGCCGAGCGGTCGGCGCCCGGCACCGGTGCCCAGAACTCGCCGTTCTGCTCGCCGAAATTGAGCAGCTTTTTCAGCTTCATGCCGATCCAGTTGGCATCGACCACGCGCATGTCCAGCGACAGCAGCTTGCACAATCCGTCGAGCACCTTCGGGTACTCGCCGGCCAGCCACAGCGAGTAGGGTCGCCGGCTGCCGTCGGGCAGGTTCAGCTCCTTGACGCCGAGCACGAAGTCGTCGCCCGTGTTGGGGTTGACCACATCGACCGTCCAGCTCATCGTGCCCAGCGCGCCGGCCTTCGGTTCCTTGCGCGTGAACAGGGCATCCAGTACGGGCGTCGGATGCCGGTCGATCTCGGCGAACGCACCCAGCTCGTCGCAGCGCTGGTGCACGATCCGCGCGAAGGCGGCCACCACGCCGCTCACATAGACGCGCTCGCCGTTGGGCGGAAACGGAATCTGGAAGCCCTGTTCGTCGCGCGACCGGGTCAACGCGTCCAGCTTCAACTTCAGCCAGGCGCGGTCCTCCGAACGCATGTCCATCGACAGCGTCTTGGCGATTGCCCCCAGGCCGCGCGGCTGCTCGGCCCCGTTGACCCAGACCTCGAACGGCATCGGAGGCGCGCCCACCTCGCCGATGAAAATCGCGAACGATTCGTTGCGCGCCGGGATCTCGACCATGTAGGTCCAGGCCATGTTGCCGGCGGCCAGGTCCGGCCGGCCGGGCCATTTCAGGCTGGCCAGCGCGGGCACCGGGGTCGTGTCCAGCTTCACGCGGCGGTCGGGACCTTCGCCGAGGTCCTGCGGCGCCACCGCCCCGTCCTTGCGAACGCTGAGCACCTCGCCGATCACCTGGTTGGGCCGGTAGGTGGTGATGCCCTTCAAGCCGGCCTTCCACGCCTGCAGGTACAGGTCGCGGAAGTCGTCGAACGGATAGTCCTCCGGCACGTTCACCGTCTTGCTGACGGCCGCGTCGATGTAGGGCTGCACCGCCGCAATCATCCGCATGTGGTCGACCGCGCGCATCTCCAGCGCGCCGACGAACGCCTGCGGCAGCTCGGCCGGGTCGCCCCCCATGTGTTTGTAGAGGCGATAGGCGTAGTCCTCGACCGTGTAGTCCTGGCGCGTGCCGTCGGGCATGCGCTTCTTGCGAATGTAGGTCCAGGCGAAAGTCGGTTCGATTCCGCCCGAGGCGTTGCTCGCGAAGGCCAGCGAGATCGTCCCGGTCGGCGCGATCGACAGCAGGTGCGAGTTGCGGATTCCGTGCTCGCGGATCCGCGCCTGAACGCTCTCAGGAAGACGTGCGGCGCAGTGGGGCTCGGCCAGGTAGCGCGCCGCATCGAACAGCGGAAAGCGGCCCTTTTCCTTCGCCAGGTCGACCGACGCCTCGTAGGCGGTGTCGCGCATCGCGCTACTGATGAGCGAGGCCATCTCGCGCGCCGGCTCCGCGTCGTAGCGCAGGTTCATCATCGTCAGCGCGTTGCCCAGGCCGGTAAAGCCCAGACCCACGCGGCGCTTGTTCATCGCCTCGATTTCCTGCTCCGCCAGCGGCCACAACGTAGCGTCCAGCACGTTGTCGAGCGCGCGGATCGCAATGCCGACCACTTCACGAAAGCCGTCGAAGTCGAAGGCCGCGCTGTCGGCGAACGAATCGCGCACGAAGCGCGTCAGGTTGATCGAGCCGAGGCAGCAGCAACCATAACTGGGAAGGGCCTGCTCGCCACAGTTGTGCACGTAGAAGCCGTTGGCATCGAATGCGTGAACCTCTTGCACCTGAACGTCAAAGACCGGCGCCGATCCGGCCTCGGCCACATCGTCGACAGTGACCCAGAACCGTTCCCGATTGGCGTTGCGGCGGTAAGCTACTAGCAACCCATCGAGACGCGCGCGCTTCTCGCAGTCGGCGAAACCCACGATATCGGCGAAGCGAATCAGGTTGTCGTTGGCGATTACGAGTTCGTGCTGTGCCCGAATCGGATACGCACGCGCTCCTCCGCGGTCGTCCGGCAGCATCTTGAAACCGGCCGGGCGACGCTCCGCATAGATCGTCGCGACAATTCCGAGTCGCAACAGCATTCGCTGCCCGCACTCCAGCGTTTCGAGGTCCGACTGCGCCAGGCGAACACTGATGCCTTTGTCTTGCGAACCTTGAACCGATCCGTCGGTGTCGAACAGGCCGCGGAGAAAGCCGCGATAGAACGAGGCGGACGCCTGCTCGATCAGCTTGCCAGGCCGTTTTGCCCCCGCCCGCAGGCCGAAAGACTCCGCAAGATCCCGCAATGGTGCCGACGTCAGACGCCATTCAGGCCGCCCGGAGACCTGATGCCACCCCGAGAAGTCCGCCCGGTGGTGCAGCGTTTGAACGGCTTCGCTTACGGCATCGATCAGCGATCGAGCACCCGGCGGGACCACCGGCGCTCCGTTCGCGAGGGCCGCCGCCGGCGCCCATATCGCCAGCGTGGCGCCGGAGCCGTCTTGCTTCAGTGATCCGTCGCCGACAAGAAATCCGAGAAGGTAACCTTCAGCTTCAGTCCCACGCCCGGGCCAGCCGGAGAGCTCGCGATGATTGTGAAGCGAGACTCGATCTCCGGGCACAAGCTTGCCTGCCTCCAGCCACTCTGCGCTCTCTCCATACCGCGTTACATCCGGGATTCTGCGGACCTTGTGATCCGCCGTCAGGCGCAGTTTGAAACCCTCGCGCGTGCGAAGTTCCACCAGTGGCTTGTGCCCCGTCGCAAAGAAACCCTGCGACCCGGACGAATGCCGCTGTCCGCTGACGATCGTGCAGTGCGCCTCCCCGATCAGATCCTCGACCTGGCGCGGTCCATCGCTGGTCATGACCCACGTGTCCGCAGGAACGCACGGGTTGGTCGCTGCAATCGTCTCGCAGTAGGACAGGTTGTTGTCTGCGTTGACCCGGTCGATGAACACCACGCCCGGCTCGGCATGGTCGTACGTCGAGTGCATCATCTGGTCGAACAGGTCGCGCGCCCGCACGCGCCGGTAGCCCCAGGTCCCGTCGGGGCGGCGCGCGGCGCCTTCCTTGTCGAAGGGTTCGGCAGCGTGCCAGAGCTCGATAGTTCCGTCCGACTCGACCGCGCGCATGAACTCGTCGGTCACCGCCACCGACATGTTGAAGTTCGACAGCGAGCCGTCGTGCTTGGCGTTGATGAAGTCCTCGATGTCCGGATGGTCGCAGCGCATCACGCCCATCTGGGCTCCGCGCCGGCTGCCGGCCGATTCGAGCGTCTCGCAGCTCTTGTCGAACACGCGCATGTAGGACAGCGGCCCGCTCGCGCGCGAATGGGTGCCGTGTACCAGCGCGCCGCGAGGCCGGATCAGCGAGAAGTCGTAGCCGACGCCGCCGCCGCGGCGCATCGTCTCGGCGGCCTGGTTCAGCGCCAGGTAAATGGACGGCACGCCGCCGTTCACCCCGCTGATCGCGTCGCCGACCGGCTGCACGAAGCAGTTGATCAGCGTGGCCGAGATCTCGGTGCCGGCCGCCGAGTTGACCCGTCCGCCCGGAATGAAGCCGGCCACCATCGCTTCGAAGAAGCGCTGCTCCCAGTGCTCGCGCAGCTGCGGCGGTTCGACCGCGGCCAGGCCCCGGGCGACCCGGCGGCGTACCTCGTCGGCCGTTTTCTCGTCGCCCTTGGCGTATTTTTCGAGCAGCACGTCCAGGCAGATCGCCTGTTCGTCCAGCAGTGTTGCGGCCTGGTCGAGTTTCATCCCACGCATTCCCGATAGGAAGCCCGCATTATAGAAACGCTTCGTGCCGGAATCGACCTTTGGAAGAAACTTTCGTTGCCGGGATCGAGGTCTCTATACTCGCCCGCGTGAATCTGCAGCAATTCCGGTACCTGCGCGAAGCCGTCCGTCAGAAACTGAATCTGACCGCGGCGGCCAAGATGTTGCACACGTCGCAGCCGGGCGTATCCAAGGCCATCATCGAGCTGGAGGAGGAACTGGGCGTATCCGTGTTCGCGCGACACGGCAAGCGCATCCTGGGCTTGACTCCGCCTGGCCAGCAGGTGCTCGATGCGGCCGAGCGCATCATGACCGAGATCGACAATCTCAAAAAGCTGGCGCGCGACTACGCCGGCAGCCCCGAGGGCACGCTGCGGCTGGCCACGACGCACACGCAGGCGCGTTACGTGCTGCCGCCGGTGGTGCAGCGTTTCGCCGAGAAATACCCGCAAGTGCGGGTCAAGCTGCTGCAGGGCAATCCCCCGCAGATCGCCGCGATGCTGGCCGCCGGCCAGGCCGATATCGGAATGGCGACCGAGACGCTGGCGGAGACGCCCGGGCTCAAATCGATTCCGGTTTTTGAATGGGAGCACGTGGTGGTCGTCAAGGCGGACCACCCGCTGGAGCGCTTTGCCCGCCATCCGGAGCGGCTCACGCTGAAGGAACTCGCCAAGTACCCGATCGTGACCTATGAATCGCACTTCTCGGGGCGCAGCCGGATCGACCAGGCGTTCGCAGCAGCCGCGATCGAACCGTCCATCGTGCTGGAGGCCATCGATGCCGACGTGATCAAGACCTATGTGCTGGCGGGGATGGGCGTGGGAATCGTCGCCGATCTGGCCACCGGGAACCATTCGGAAGACCTGGTCGCCATCAAGTGCGGCGGGCACCTGTTCGGCCGCAACACCGCACGGCTGGCCGTCAAGCAGGGCGCCTACCTGCGCGGTTTCGTCTATGCGTTCATCGAGCTGGTGGCACCCGGCTGGGACAAAAAGCGTGTCGAGCAGGCCTTTCGCTAGCGTGCGGCCGACGTGAGGGTCTGCGTGGTCGGCGCCGGCTCGATCGGCGCAACGCTCGGGGCAAAGCTGTCGGCGGCCGGCGAGCAGGTCTGCCTGATCGCGCACGGCGAGCACCTGGAGGCGATCCGCCGCGAGGGTTTACAACTGGTCGACCGGGTCGGCCCGCGGTCCGGGACGTTTCGCCTGCCCGCCAGCGCCGAGCCGTCCGACTTTGGGCCGCAGGACCTGATCGTGATCGCTCTGAAGGCCTACTCGGTGGCGGCCATGTTGCCCCGGCTGGCGCCGCTGCTCGACGCGGACACCGTGGTGCTGCCGGCGCTGAACGGCCTTCCGTGGTGGTACTTCCATCGCGCGGGCGGGCCGCATGACGGCATGCGGTTGCGCTCGCTCGATCCGGATGGAGCGATGCAAGCGGCGCTGGACGCGGCGCGCGTGGTCGGGTGCGTGGTGCATCTGGCGGCCGAGGCGCTGCAGCCGGGCAGGGTGCAGCACACGGCCGGGCGGCGCCTGATCATCGGCGAGCCGGACGGATCCGATTCGCAGCGACTGCGCCGGATCGCGGCGGCGCTGCAGGCGGCCGGCTTCGAGTGCGAGGTTTCGGGCGCGATCCGGCGCGACATCTGGATCAAGCTGATCGGAAATCTCAG
>DASZFP010000023.1:0-3090 GCA_035939615.1 Burkholderiaceae bacterium
TGACCCCTCCGGCCCTCTGGGCCACCTCCCCACGCGGCGCGTGGGGAGGGAAAGCACATGAGTGGGCATTTCCAGCCGGCGCCCAATCCGAGCATCGCCCAGACCCAGGCGGCCCGGACGGCGGGGCGCGCCCACCTGCTGGTGATCGGCAACGAAAAGGGCGGCTCGGGCAAGTCGACGACGGCGCTGCACGTCGCCGTCGCATTGTTGGGCGAGGGCGCGCGCGTGGCCACGCTCGACCTCGATGCGCGCCAGGGCACGCTCGGTCGTTACGTCGAAAACCGCGCCGCCTATGCCCGGCGCAAAGGCGTCGAGCTGCCGATGCCGGTGCATGCGGCCGTGCCGCTGTCGACCCTGCCCGACCGTGCGGCCGCCGAAGCTGACGACAGGGCGCGGTTCGAGGCGGCCTTGGAGGAGGTGATCGGCGCCGTCGATTTCGTGATCGTCGACACGCCGGGCAGCGACACGCACCTGTCGCGGCTCGCCCATACCTGGGCCGGCACGCTGCTGACGCCGCTGAACGACAGCTTCATCGATCTCGACCTTTTGGCCCGCGTCGATCCCGACACACTTAAGATCGTCCGCCCGTCGATCTATGCCGAGGCGGTCTGGAAGCAGCGTCAGCTCCGCGCCGTCCAGGGCGGCCGGCCGGTCGATTGGGTGGTGATGCGCAATCGTCTGTCGTCGCTGGCGGCGCGCAACAAGCGCGATATGGGCACCGTCCTCTCGGCGCTGGCCAGGCGCATCGGCTTTCGCGTCGCCGCGGGCTTGAGCGAACGCGTGATCTACAAGGAGCTGTTCCTGAACGGATTGACCTTGCTCGATCTCAAGCGGGGCAGCGGCGGACCATCGCTGACGCTCAGCCACGTCGCGGCGCGGCAGGAGGTGCGCGACCTTGTGGCTGCGCTCAATCTGCCGCGACCAGGTGCTGCCGCGCCAGCGGCCGCGCCCGCGACAGCACCAGCCATGCCAGACCCGCAAGCTGCAGGATGAACAGTATCCCGAACGCCCAGGTGTAGCCGTCCGACGCATAGCCGGTAGCGGTCTTGGGCCACAGATCGACGATTTTTCCGATCGCCCACTGCCCGGCGAAGATCACGCTGAACACCACGAGGTTGCTGCTGGTGCTGACCCGGCCGGCATAGCGGGCGGGGAACGACGACACCATCAGCGGCATGTACTGGATCGGGCAGGCGCCCAAAAAGCCGAACAGCGGCCAGGCCACGGCGGGATTGAGCGCCGGCAGGAACGCCAGCCAGCCGCAGACCAGCGCGAACAGGAAGCTGGTGATGCCAGCCGTACCGAATTCGCTGATGCCGATCCGGTGGAAGGCGCCCGAGATCACGCCGCTCAGCGCGAAGCCCAAAGTCATGACCGCCGTGGTGGTGAGCTGGATGTCGGCCCGCTCCTCGGCGGCGATGCCGCCGACGTCGCGCAGCCAGGGGCCGATCCACAGCGTGATGCAGCCGATGAAGGCGAGCTGCTGAACGGACATCAGCGGCTGGATGCGCCAGTAGAAGCCGTCGGTCAGCACAATGCCGGTGATGCGAAACTGCTCGCCGAGCGTGCCCTTCGACGCCGTCGCCGAACGCTCGGGCACGACCGCCAACAGGATCGCTGACGTAGCGAGGCAGAGACCGGCCAGCCAGAAGAACAGACCTTGCCAGCTCATGACCGACAGCGACCATTGCACGGGCAGCGTGGCGGCCATCGAGCCCAGCCCGCCTGCCATCATGTGCAAGCCGGTGATCACTCCCCAGCGTTGCGGCGGATACCAGAGTGTGATGGCCTTGATGGCCGCCATCAGCCCGCCGGCGAAGCCCAGCCCGATCAGCGCGCGGGCCAGGACCAATTCGCCGAGCGAGAGGCTCAAGCCAAACAAGGCCGAACCCAACGCCGCCATGGCCAGCAGCACCGCCTGCACGCGGCGCGGTCCGTAGCGGTCGAGCATGACGCCCAGCACCGGCTGGCAGCCGGCGAAGAACAGGAAGAAGGCGGAAGTCAGCAGCCCGAGGTCGCCCGCGGTGATGCCGATGTCCCGTTCGAGATAGGGAAAGATCACCGCGTTCACGCCGCGGAAGATGTAGGACAGGAAATAGGCGAACGCGAACGGCAGGAAGACCCGCAGGAACAGCGTGGCGAAGGTCGCGGCGTTTCCGGTCATGCTTGCATTGGCGCTGAGCGCGCCGCGCACGATATTTCACATGCCGGAGGGGGTCAAAGGCTACTTCGGCAGCGCGACGATGTTGGCCGAGAGCGGCGCCCCTTCGATCCACCGTTCGACAAGGCCGGTGGCGTCGGAGAAAACGAAGATCTCGTAATCGAGTGAACGCAGCAGCGCGAGCATCTCGTCCGTGCTCGTTGCCTGCTTGCGCAGGGCGTCTTGGTTGGCCTCGATCAGCAGCGCCGGTCGCGCGATCTTCAAGAGCTGGCGGCCGCCAGCGAGCACCTTCGTCTCGGCGCCTTCGACGTCGATCTTGATCACGTCCACTTTGCCAAGCGACAGGCGCTCAGCAAGCATATCCAGGGTCTCGACCGGGACCCGCTCGGAGCCGATGGCCGCGACGCCCTTGTGGGCAAAGCCGCCGAGCGTGTTGTGCCCGCCATGCAACGCCGGTGCGATCTGCAGCTGCGCGTACCCGGCTTCGGCCGCCAGCGCGGCCGGCACGACCGTCACGTTCCTCAGCCGATTCAGCGCCAGATTGCGTTCGAGGTTTCGGCGCTCCCGCGAGCTCGGTTCGACCGAAACCACGCGTCCGCGCGAGCCGACGCGGCGGGCCGCGAACAGGGTGTACAGCCCGTCATTGGCGCCGACATCGATGACGATCATGCCGCGGCGCAGCATCCGATCGAGAAAGGCAAATTCGTTGGGCTCGAAGGAGCCGGCGACGTAGAGGCAGAGGCTGAGATCGTTGCCGAGCGTCACCTCGACCCTGGTCCCGGCAAGCCAGGGCAGGACAAGTGGGACGCTGAGCTTGTTCCGGAGCGCAAACCGCCAAAGCACGCCCCGACGCGTTGCCATCCAGCGGTGCTCGACGAAATATTCGCGGGCAAAGGTCCAGCCGGGGAAGGCCTGCAACGAAGGCCTGC
>DASZFP010000024.1:0-3151 GCA_035939615.1 Burkholderiaceae bacterium
GCCCCGTTACCGTTGCCGATATTGCGGCCTCGATCGGGCCGGGGCTGGCCAAGGCGGCCCTGGCGGGTCGCGTCGACGGTCGCCTGGTCGACACCTCGTTCGTGGTCGACGGCGACGCCAGCGTCAGGATCATCACCGAGCGCGATGCCGATGGGCTGGAGATCATCCGGCACTCGACCGCGCACCTGCTGGCCTACGCGGTCAAGGAGCTGTTTGCGGACGCACAGGTGACCATCGGTCCGGTCATCGAAAACGGTTTTTATTACGACATCTCGTACCAGCGCCCGTTCACGCCGGAGGACCTGCAGGCGATCGAACGCAAGATGACCGAGCTCGCGGCGCTGGACGAACCGGTGCGGCGCGAGGTCTGGCAGCGCGACGAAGCCGTACGTTTCTTCGAGTCGATCGGCGAACGCTACAAGGCCGAGATCGTGGGCTCGATTCCGCCGGAAGAGCCGATTTCGCTGTATCGCGAGGGCCGGTTCATCGACCTGTGCCGCGGGCCGCACGTGCCGTCGACCGGCCGCTTGAAGGTTTTCAAGCTCACCAAGGTGGCCGGGGCCTACTGGCGGGGCGACAGCCGCAACGAGATGCTGCAGCGGATCTACGGCACCGCGTGGGCCCGCAAGGAAGATCTGGACGCCTACCTGCACATGCTGGAGGAGGCGGAGAAGCGGGATCACCGCCGGCTGGGCCGGGAGCTGGACCTGTTTCACATGCAGGACGAGGCCCCGGGCATGGTGTTCTGGCATCCGAAGGGCTGGACCATCTGGCAGCAGGTCGAGCAGTACATGCGCCAGGTGTACCGGGACAACGGTTACCAGGAAGTGAAGGCGCCGCAGCTGCTGGACCGTACCCTGTGGGAAAAGAGCGGGCATTGGGACAATTTCCGCGAGAACATCTTCACCACCGAGTCGGAGAACCGGCACTACGCGCTCAAGCCGATGAACTGCCCCGGGCACATTCAGATCTACAAGTCCGACTTGCGCTCCTACCGCGATCTGCCGTTGCGCTACGGCGAGTTCGGCCAGTGCCATCGCAACGAGGCCTCCGGCGCGCTGCACGGGATCATGCGCGTGCGCGCGTTCACGCAAGACGACGGCCACGTCTTCTGCACCGAAGACCAGATCCTGCCGGAATGCCTCGCGTACACGCGGCTGCTGCAGCGCGTGTACCGCGACTTCGGCTTCAACGACATCGTCTACAAGGTCGCTACCCGCCCGATCCGGCGCATCGGTGCCGACGAACTGTGGGACAAGGCGGAGCAGGCGCTCGCGCAGTCGCTCGAGCAGTCCGGCTGCCCGTTCGAGACGATTGCGGGCGAGGGCGCCTTCTACGGTCCCAAAATCGAGTACCACCTGAAGGACTCGATCGGTCGGTCGTGGCAGTGCGGAACGATGCAGGTCGACTTCTCGATGCCGGCACGCCTGGGCGCCGAGTACGTCGCCGAGGACAACTCGCGGCGCGTTCCGGTGATGCTGCACCGGGCCATCGTGGGGTCCCTGGAGCGCTTCATCGGGATCCTGATCGAGCATACCGCCGGCGCCTTGCCGCTGTGGCTGGCGCCGGTGCAGGTGACGGTCGCCAGCATCAGCGAGCACCAGCGCAACTACGCGCTGGCGACGGCCGAAGCCCTGAAAAAACAAGGATTTAGGGTCGACGCCGATTTGCGGGACGACAAGATCGGATATAAAATCCGAAGTCTTGCCCTGCAAAAGCTACCCTACATCTGCGTTGTCGGTGACAAGGAGCTGCAGGCAGGAACGGTGGCCGTGCGCGCTCGCGGGAGCGTCGACCTGGGGGTGATGTCCCTGGCGGCGTTCGCGCAGCGCTTGCGGCTGGAAGTCGAGCAGCGAAGCATCCCGGTGGCCGCGGCCGAGGCCGCGCCGGCGTCGCGCGCGGGCTGAGCGCGCGGCGGCAGTCCCGGGGGCGGGCGGCTCGATATTTTTTTTCAAGGAGGTTGCAACCATCGCTCAAGAACGTGCGCATCGACTCAACGGTGAGATTACGGTTCCGGAAGTCCGATTGATCGGAATCGAGGGCGAGCAGCTTGGAGTGGTCCGAACCGCCGACGCGCTTCGGATGGCCGAGGAAGGCGACGTGGATCTGGTGGAAATCGCGCCGACCGCCGTTCCTCCCGTGTGCCGGCTGATGGATTACGGCAAGTTTCGCTACGAGGAACAGAAAAAAGCGCACGAGGCCAAGCTCAAGCAGAAGCAGATACAGATCAAGGAAATCAAGTTCCGGCCGGCCACCGATGAGAACGACTACCTGACCAAGGTCAGGAAGCTCACCGAGTTTCTGGAAGAGGGCGACAAGGCGAAGGTGACGATGCGCTTCCGCGGCCGCGAAATGGCGCACCAGGAACTGGGTCTGAAGGTGCTGGAGCGGGTCAAGGCCGATCTGGAGACGATCAGCCAGGTCGAAGCAATGCCGAGGCTCGAAGGGCGCCAGATGGTGATGGTGCTGTCGCCGAGGAAAAAGAAGTAGGAAGCTGCGGCCAGCGTGCCGCACGACAAGTGTCGCAGGCAATTGAAGTCCCGGCCCACAAGCGCCGGGCGCCCGGCGGCATCGAAGAAGAGGAACGTGTCATGCCGAAAATGAAAACCAAGCGCAGCGCCGCCAAGCGCTTCACGGTCCGCGCGAGCGGATCGATCAAGCGCGGCCAGGCGTTCAAGCGCCACCTGTTGACGAAAAAGAAAACCAAGAACAAGCGCCACCTGCGCGGATCGGTCGAGATCCACGCCGCCGACGAGAAGTCGGTGCGCCGGATGCTGCCGTACTCCTGAGGAGGCACGAACATGCCCCGCGTAAAAAGAGGAGTTACCAGCCGCGCCCGTCACAAGAAAGTGCTGGCGCAGGCCAAGGGCTACACGCAGCGCCGCAGCAGCGTATTCCGGGTCGCCAAGCAGGCGGTGATGAAGGCGGGCCAGTACGCCTACCGCGATCGGCGCACGCGCAAGCGCGTATTCCGGTCGCTGTGGATCGCCCGCATCAACGCCGCCGTGCGCGAGCACGATTTGTCGTACAGCGCGTTCATGAACGGCCTGCGACGGGCCGCCATCGACCTGGACCGCAAGGTGCTGGCCGACATGGCCGTGCTGGACAAGCCCGCCTTCGCGGCCATCGTCGACCGGGTCAAGTCGTGGGG
>DASZFP010000025.1:0-9714 GCA_035939615.1 Burkholderiaceae bacterium
ACGTCGGCGAGCCGCCCGATGGGCGAGCCCAGCAGGCGGCCAAGCGGCGTGGATACGAGATCGGTGATCTGCGCGCGCGCCAGATCACGCAAGAGGATTTCCGCAATTTCGATCTGATCCTGGCGATGGACTGGGAAAATCTGGCCCTGCTGCAGCAGCAGTGTCCGCGCGCCCACAAGCACAAGCTGCATCTGCTGATGCGGTTTGCGGGCGAACACGACGCCGCCACGGTGCCGGATCCGTATTACGGCGGGCCCGAGGGGTTCAACACGGTGCTCGATTACGTCGAGGACGCCTGCCAGGGGCTGATCGAAGTCGTCCGCAAACGGGCCACGATGTACGCAGCGGCCTGATGCAACGCAAGGGCGATCCGGACGCTCGCGCCGGGTCGCTCTCAGTGGTGCAGTGCAGTACCCTTATAAATCATGGGGTTTCCCGCTTCCGACCCCAAGTCATAGTTGACTGGGGCGGTCAAGAACCATTATCATAGCCTACTGTAATAGTCAGGTATTGACTCCGGTCTTTGTCCCCGAGACCAGTAGCTGAGGGGGTACACCGGCTGGGGTGCGGCAAATTTTCCGCTTGAAGGCGAGTTTCAATTTCATGGGACAACTCCGATGCGGCTCACGACAAAAGGACGTTTCGCGGTAACGGCAATGATCGACCTCGGCCTGCGGCAGCACCGCGGACCGGTCACGCTGGCCGGTATCAGCCAGCGCCAGAGGATCTCGCTGTCCTACCTGGAGCAGTTGTTCGCAAAGCTGCGGCGCCACCAGCTGGTGGAAAGCACGCGCGGGCCCGGCGGCGGATACCGCCTGGCCAAGCCGATGGAATCGGTCAGCGTGGCCGACATCATCTTCGCGGTCGATGAGCCGCTGGATGCGACGCAGTGTGCCGGCAAGGAAAACTGCGACAACGACCAGCGCTGCATGACGCATGAGCTCTGGGCCAGCCTGAACCGCCAGATGATCGACTTTCTGGATTCGGTCTCTCTGCGCGATCTGGTCGAGCAGCAGAAGGACCGGGCCACCCAGACTTCGCCCGTGACGGTCAACGTGGATGGTGCCGGACGGCGTCCTCCGCGCGGCGAGGCCGATCTGAAGGAAAGCTCGACCGTCAACTGACGGGCGGGTGCGGCCAAATGCGGATTCCGATCTACCTGGACTATTCGGCCACCACGCCGGTCGATCCGCGCGTGGTCGACGCGATGGTGCCGTACCTGCGCGAGCAGTTCGGCAATCCGGCCTCGCGCAGCCACTCGTTCGGGTGGGACGCTGAACGCGCCGTTGAGCGCGCCCGCGAGCAGGTCGCCGCCCTCGCGGGCGCCGATCCGCGCGAAATCATCTGGACGTCCGGAGCGACCGAATCGATCAACCTGGCGCTGAAGGGTGCCGCCCAGTTCTACCGGGACAAGGGGCGGCACCTGGTCACGGTGCGCACCGAGCACAAGGCCACGCTGGACACGATGCGCGAGCTGGAGCGTGGCGGGTTCGAAGTCACGTACCTGGACGTTCAGTCCGACGGGTTGCTCGATCTGGCCCAATTCGAGGCGGCGTTGCGCCCCGACACGATCCTGGCCTCGGTGATGTTCGTGAACAACGAGATCGGCGTGATCCAGGACATCGAGGCCATCGGGGAGCTGTGCCGCAGTCGCGGCATCCTGTTCCATGTCGACGCGGCCCAGGCGAGCGGCAAGGTGCCGATCGACCTGGAGAAGCTGAAAGTCGACCTGATGTCCTTCTCCGCCCACAAGACGTACGGGCCCAAGGGGATCGGCGCACTGTACGTGCGGCGTAAGCCGCGCGTACGGCTGGAAGCGCTGATCCACGGCGGCGGGCACGAGCGCGGCCTGCGCTCGGGAACCTTGCCCACGCACCAGATCGTCGGCATGGGCGAGGCGTTCCGCCTGGCGGTGGAAGAGATGCCGTCGGACAACGAGCGTATCCGGGCCCTGCGCGACCGCCTGCTGGCGGGCCTGTCGGAGATCCCGGAGGTCTACGTGAACGGCGACATGCACCGCCGGGTGCCGCACAACCTGAACTTGAGCTTCAATTTCGTCGAGGGCGAGTCGCTGATCATGGCGATCAAGGAGATCGCCGTGTCGTCGGGATCGGCCTGCACATCCGCCAGCCTGGAGCCGTCCTATGTGCTGCGGGCGCTGGGCCGTAGCGATGAACTGGCTCACAGCTCGATCCGCTTCACCGTCGGACGCTTCACGACGCGTGAAGAGATCGATTACGCGGTGGAGTTGTTGCGGAGCAAGGTCGGCCGCCTGCGGGATATGTCCCCACTGTGGGAGATGCACAACGAAGGGGTCGACCTGAATACTGTAGAGTGGACGGCGCACTGAAGCGTCAGAGGGCAAGCAGATGTCGTACAGCCAGAAAGTCGTTGAACATTATGAGAATCCGCGCAACGTCGGTTCGTTCGACCGCAACGATTCGTCGGTCGGTACCGGGATGGTGGGGGCGCCGGCGTGCGGCGACGTGATGAAGCTTCAGATCCGTGTGAGCCGGGACGGCGTGATCGAGGATGCGCGCTTCAAGACCTACGGGTGCGGCTCCGCGATTGCGTCCAGTTCGCTGGTGACCGAGTGGGTCAAGGGCAAGACGCTGGACCAGGCGATGCAGATCCGCAATACGCATATCGCCGAAGAGCTGGCATTGCCACCGGTCAAGATTCACTGCTCGATCCTGGCCGAGGATGCGATCAAGGCGGCCATCGCCGATTATCGGAGCAAATGCGAAGAGGTCTCCGAGGTCGCCGCGCGGGCCGACACGCAGCAGGCGGCCAAGGCGGCGGCCTGAGGGTGAGGGCTGGCTCGCAATGGCAGTGACACTGACCGAGCGCGCGGCGCAGCGGGTATCGCAGTTCCTCGAAAAGCGGGGCAAGGGCGTCGCGCTGCGGCTGGGTGTGAGGACCACCGGCTGCTCCGGACTGGCGTACAAGCTGGAGTACGTCGACCAGCTCGCACCGGACGATTGCACCTTCGAGGCGCATGGCGTCCGGATCGTGGTCGACCCCAAGAGCCTGGCGTTCATCGACGGCACCGAGCTCGATTTCGTTCGCGACGGGTTGAACGAGGGTTTCCGGTTCAACAATCCAAACGAACGTGATCGCTGCGGCTGCGGCGAGTCGTTCCGCGTTTGAACGGGCCGCCCCGGCCGTCTCGTCGGGTCGCGCTGCGGCCCGCTGCAGCGGCAAGGCGCTAACCTGGTGCCCACCGTGTCCGTTCCGGTCCCGGATTATTTTTCGCTGTTCGGCCTGGAGCCGCGCTTCGGCCTGGACGGGGACCATTTAACGCGCGCCTATCGCACCGTGCAATCGCACGTGCACCCGGACCGTTTCGCCGCCGCGGGGGCGGCCGAGCAGCGCGCCGCGCTGCAATGGGCGACGCTCGCCAACGAGGCCTACGAAGTACTGAGCTCGCCGGTGCGGCGGGCCGCTTACCTGTGCGAGAAAAACGGCGTCGCCGTGGGCGGCGAGAGCGGCCGCACCGTGTCGCCCGATTTCCTGGCGCTGCAGCTCGAATGGCGGCAGACGCTGGAGCAGATCGAGCGCCAGCACGACTCCCAGCGGCTGGCCGAGCTGCGGCAGGAGGTCGTGGCCCTGTATCAGCAGGAGCTTCGAGGCCTGGAATCCAAGCTCGATGTGGAGCATGATTTTGGCGGTGCTGCCGATGGCGTGCGGCGCGTGATGTTCATCGACAAGTTCATCAAGGAGCTCGAGGCGGCCGGCGACGAGCCACGTGCTTCGCGGGCCGCCTGACCCAATGGCGCTGCTGCAGATTGCCGAACCGGGCATGTCGAGCGCGCCGCATGAGCACCGGCTGGCGGTCGGCATTGACCTGGGGACCACCAACTCCCTGGTGGCCACGGTCCGCCACGGTCTGCCCGAGGCCTTGGCGGACGAAGCCGGGCGCGTGCTGCTGCCGTCGGTGGTGCGCTACCTGCCCGACGGCACCAGCGAAGTTGGCCATGCCGCGATCGCGCACCAGGCCACCGATGCGCGCAACACGATCGTTTCGGTCAAGCGCTTCATGGGGCGGGGGCTGCGCGACGTCGAGCACGTCCAGAGCGTGGCGTACGATTTCGTCGACGCCGAGCAGGGCATGGTGCAGTTGCGCACCGCGGCCGGCATTCGCAGCCCGGTAGAAATGTCGGCCGAGATCCTGAAGTCGCTGCGACAGCGTGCCGAAGCCGCGCTGGGCGGGCCGCTGGCCGGCGCGGTCGTGACGGTGCCGGCCTATTTCGACGATGCCCAGCGCCAGGCCACGCGCGATGCGGCGCGCCTGGCGGGTCTGCACGTATTCCGGCTGCTGAACGAGCCCACCGCGGCGGCGCTGGCCTACGGACTGGATCACGCGGCCGAGGGAATCTACGCGGTCTACGACCTGGGCGGCGGCACCTTCGACATCTCGATCCTGCGACTGAGCCGCGGCGTGTTCGAGGTGCTGGCCACGGGCGGCGACACCGCCCTGGGCGGCGATGATTTCGATCATCGGGTGTACTGCTGGATCCTGGAGCAGACCAGCCTGTCGCGCCTCGGCCCCGAGGATGCGCGGCTGCTCACGTCCAAGGCGCGCGCCGCCAAGGAGGCGCTGTCGCAGCGGCCGCACGCGACCATCCAGGCCAGACTGGCCGGCGGCACCTGGGTCAACCTGACGCTGGCAGCCGAGACCTTCTTCGCGCTGACACAGCACCTGGTGCGCAAGACGATCGATTCGGCACGGCGCACGTTGAAGGATGCGGGGCTCACCCCGCCGCAGATCAAGGGCGTGGTGCTGGTCGGGGGCGCAACCCGGATGCCGCATGTGCACAAGGCCGTTGCAGAGCTGTTCGGGCAGCCACCGCTCACGGACCTGGATCCGGACCAGGTGGTCGCGCTGGGCGCGGCCGTGCAGGCGAACCTGCTGGCGGGCAACCGCGCCCCGGGCGACGATTGGCTGCTGCTGGACGTGATTCCGCTGTCGCTCGGACTGGAGACGATGGGAGGGCTGGTCGAGCGGGTGATCCCGCGCAATTCGACCATCCCGGTGGCCCGGGCGCAGGAGTTCACCACCTTCAAGGACGGACAGGGCGCGATGGCGATCCACGTCGTGCAAGGCGAGCGCGATCTGGTGGCGGACTCCCGTTCGCTGGCCCGCTTCGAGCTGCGGGGCATCCCGCCGATGACGGCCGGAGCGGCGCGCGTGCGGGTGAGCTTCCAGGTCGACGCCGATGGCTTGCTGTCGGTGTCGGCGCGCGAGATGACCTCCGGCGTCGAAGCGGCCGTCAGCGTGAGGCCCTCGTACGGTCTGACCGACGAGGAGGTGGCGCGCATGCTGGCCGATTCGATCGACCATGCGCGCGACGACCAACGGCTGCGCGAACTGCGCGAGCTGCAGGTCGATGGCCAGCGGCTGGTCGAAACCACGCGGGCGGCGCTGGCGGCGGACGCCGATCTGCTGGGCCCGTCCGAGCGTGGCGCGATCGACACCGCGCTGCAGGCCCTGATCGCGGTGGTGAACGGCGAAGAGTCCGACGCGCTCAGAAGTGCGACGGTCGATCTGGCGCGCGCGACCGAGGAGTTCGCCGCGCGCCGGATGAACCGTTCGATTCGAAACGCGCTGGCCGGGAGCCGCATCGACGACGTGCTGGCACGCTGATGCCTGTGATTCGCGTGTTGCCGCACCCGGAGATCTGCCCGAACGGGGCCACCGTGCAGGCCCCCTCGGGCCAGAGCATCTGCCGAGCGCTGCTGGACCACGGGGTGGAGATCGAGCACGCATGCGAGCTGTCCTGTGCCTGTACCACCTGCCACGTGATCGTGCGCGAAGGGTTCGAGTCGCTGCCGCCTTCGTCCGACGAGGAAGACGACCTGCTCGACCGGGCCTGGGGCTTGACCGCCAAATCGCGGCTGTCATGTCAGGCCAACATGGCCGATCGCGACGTCGTGGTGGAAATTCCCCGATATTCGATCAACCAGGTCAAGGAGCGACGTTGACCGGGGGGTGATTCATGATGAAGTGGACCGACACGAGCCAGATTGCGCAGGCCCTGGCCGAGAAATTCCCGGAGGTCGACCCGAAAACGGTCCGGTTCACGGACCTGCACCGCTGGGTCTGCGAGCTTGCCGGTTTCAGCGACGACCCGAACCGCTCGGGCGAGAAGATTCTGGAGGCGATTCAGATGGCGTGGATCGAAGAGGCTGACTGAGGGCGGCTCTGGCGCGTGCTACCCGTGTGGCCCACGTCGCGCAAGCCTCGCCGACCTCGGTCAACACGTCCTGGTCGGTACGCCCCGATGACTTCAGCACGCGGAAACTGTGATCGGCGCCATCCAGCCAGTGCATGGTCCATCGATCGGCCAGGCGCCTGATCGCCGCGTCCATCAGGTCGCGGCGGCACAGGGCATCGCGCGTACCGTTGAAGCAGAGCACGGGGACCTGGATCCTTTCCAGATGCGCGTCGCGCAGCTTGTCCGGCTGACCGGCCGGATGAAGCGGATAGGCGAGCAGCAGCAGGCCATCGCAGGGATAGGAGTCGGCGGCGAGCATCGATGCGACCCGCCCGCCCATCGAGCGTCCACCCAGGATCAGGGTGTCCGGCTGCAGCGTCCGGCGGACGTGCTGTGCCACCGCAATCGTGCACTGTTTCAGGCGCGGCATCGGATCTGGAGCGCTCGACCGCTTTTCCCGATAGAGAAAATTGAACCGGACGATGTCCAGGCCGCGGCGGCGCAGCTCTTCACTGGCGGCGAGCACACCCTTGTCGTTCATGTGACCGCCGGCGCCGTGCGCACAGACGAACAGGGCGCCGACGCCATTTTCCAGGGCCGGCTCGAAAACGGCCGACGTTTGCTCGCCGTCGGCCACCGTGACGCGCCACGCATGGGCCGGATCGTTCACCCGCCGCCTCCAAAGCCACCCATTCCGCGCGACTCAAGCGCTAATTTCCACCTCGCCCTCGATCTCGACCGGAATGTCGAACGGCAACTGGGCCATGCCCACCGCTGAGCGTGCGTGCAGCCCGCGTTGCGGCCCATACAGCTTGACGATGAGGTCGGTGAATCCAGTGATAACGGCGGGCTGCTGATTGAACCCTGGCGCGGAGTTGACCATGCCGAGAATCCGCAGCCAGGCCGAGACCCGATCCAGATCGCCGAGCTCGCGCTTCAGGCTGGCCAGAATCGCCAGGCCGACCAGGCGCGCGGCAACGTGAGCCTGCTCGGCCGATACCTCGGCGCCCACCTTGCCCAGCGGCCGGGCCAGTGCCCCATCCGCGCTCAGGGGCCCATGGCCTGAGATGAACGCGCGGTTGCCGTGCACGCGCACCCACGGAAAGGGCAGCGTCACGCCGGGCGGCAGGGCCATCGGCTCGGGCAGCGCAAGACCGAGGTCGTGCAGTCTCGATTCGATGATGTCCATGGTCGACTCCCCTCAGGACCAGGCGGGGGCGGTGGTCAGGATTTCGCAGAACTTGTTCAGATCCACATTTCCTCCGGAGACGATCGCCACGATCGGCCCCTGGCCGACCTTGCCGGTCAGGGCCGCCGCCAGCGCCAGCGCGCCGGCGCCCTCGGACACGACGCGCGCCTTTTCCGCCAGCAGCCACATGGCCTGCTGGGTCTGCTCCAGGGAGACGACGATGCAGCCATCCACCAGGGGCTTCATGCGCTCCCACATGCGCGGGAAGACGCTGTGGCCGCCGGCGCCATCGACGAACGAAGGTTTCCAGTCTGGAAATACCTGGGGCGAACCCTTGGCGAACGAAAGCGCGGCCGGGGCGGCCGTCTCCGGCTCGGCGCCCCAGATCTCGATATCGGGTCTGAGCGACTTGATCGCGCTGCCGACGCCGGTGATCAGGCCGCCGCCGCCGATGGCGGCAATGATCACGGCCGCGTCGGGCGCATCCTCCAGGATCTCAAGGCCCATGGTGCCATGGCCGGCGATGAAGTTGTCGTCGTCGAACGGGTGAACGAACACCCCCTCCATCCCCGGAAAGGAGCGTTCGCCGAGCGCCTTCCACGCCACCTCGTACGGCACCGGAACCAGCCTTGCGCCGAGCGCCCTCATCCGCTCCAACTTCGAGGCCGGCGCCGTCTCGATCGCAACGACGGCGCACGACACCCCGGCCTGGCGCGCCGCATACGCGACGCCCTGGCCCGCATTGCCCGCGCTGATCGTCCAGATGCCGTGCTTGCGCTCCGATTCGGACAGCATCGCCACCGCGTTGGCGGCACCGCGCAACTTGTAGGCGTTGATCGGCTGCAGGTTCTCCAACTTCAACCGGATGTCGGGGTAGCTCGGTCCCAGTTCAAGCCGGACCAGCGGCGTGCGAACGATGGTACGGGCGATCCGGCGGCGCGCCTCCTGGATCTGGCTCAGCTGGATCGGGCGCACGGCGTCGACAGGTGCGGGCATGATCTGGTCTCCTCCGAGGAGGCCCATTATCGCTTCTGAAATAGAATTGACGCGCCTGGCATTTGCCGCCCTTGCAGCAGCAGCGATCGACCGTCTGCACCGAATGCTCCCGCCTCGCCTACATTCGCTTCGAGGCGGATGACCTGAAGAAGTCCGCGCTGACGGAGGCGATCGCCCGCGCGGACCTGAGTTTGGTGCAGCCCGCGTGCCGCGCCGCCTTGGAGGCGGTTCGCCAACTGGCGCACTATTCGTCGGGGTGGACGTAGACGGCGACGCATCCGTTGTTGCCGCCGCAGATCCCGGCGCCGACGGTCGTGGTATCACCGCCGGCACCGACCACCGAGAAGGGCGCCACTTGCGGGACGTAGATGGTCCTGTGCCTGGGGTCGGCGGCCACGGAATGGGAGTTCTGTGACTGCGGAATCGTCTCGATCAGCATGTTGCTTTGCCCGTCGATCACGCCCAGCACGGCCCCGCCATTGGGCGCGGGGCAGCCGCCCGGCAGTCCACAGGCTCTGCTGGAGCCCGTGTAGTAGCGCCAGTCGCCCCAGTTGAACCAGACTTCGTCGGAGCCCGTAACGCCGCTGATGTGGACGGAGTTCTTGCTCTGAGCGTTGATGACGAGAGTGGTCTTGTCGCTCGGGTTGTTCTGCGGGGTGCATCCCAGCAGCAGATTGGAGTGCGGTCCCACCGTGATGCCATTCGGTCCGCACCCGCTGAGCATGACGACGCCGGTGTTGCTGCCAGCATCGAACGCGCCGATCTCGGCGCTCCCGGCCGTCACCCTTCTCGGATCGATCACCAGCATGCCGCCGTCGCAGGTGACGGCGCCGCCCAGCTGCCCATAGTTGCAACCCGGGGGATTGTTCGCGATCACGGGAATCGACACATAGAAGCGAGACGTCTCGCGCTCCCAGGTCGGCTGCTCGAGGGACAGGCCGAAGCCCGCGGGCACGATCGCCGGGTCAACCGAGATTTTGCTGATTGTCGTGACCGAACTGGCAGCATTGTCGCCATTGGCCGCGAGCAGCGTGGCGAAGGGCGGGTCTTCGGCGTTGTTGGCCGCCAGCAGCAAGGTGCCGTCTGGTGTCAAGGCCATTTCATCGACCCGGGTCGTGCCGCCCGTGCTGATGACCTGCTGGGTGGCCGACGCGGTTGGCGCTTCCAGATCGATCACGTGCAGCGTGCTGTCGCCGTCACCGGCGTACAGCCACCGTCCATGCGAAGTGACACCATCCGGCCCCGAGATGTTGTTGTTGACCCCGCCGGTTGCGTTGAACTTCACGCCCACGAAGCCGCCGATGGTCCGCT
>DASZFP010000026.1:0-26756 GCA_035939615.1 Burkholderiaceae bacterium
GACCCCGCCGGTCGCGTTGAACTTCACGCCGACGAAGCCGCCGATGGTCCGCTTGAAGGTGTTGCTGCCCGTGTCGATGACGTCGATGCCGGAGTTGGAGCGATCGCTCAGGTAATACTCGGAGCGATCGTCGTCCGCCCAGCTGATGTCGAACGACAGCAGCGGATTGCCCGGGATTTGAACTGCGGTCAGGCATCGGGTCTGGGTCGTGGCAGGTGCCCCCGGGCCGGTGCACGGCGCCGCGACCGCTGCCGCAGGTGTCGCAAGGGACACGGCTCCGATGAGGATTGAAGCGCTGGCCGCTGCGGCCATTCGATTGGAACATTGTGTAGACCGCAAGGAAGAGTCAAGTATTTCTTGAGTAAACCACGCGTAAACGATCTTGTTCATATTAGTGTCCTCCACCTGTATGCCCTGAGCGAACCCAACGCTCGCTCTAAACCTCGGGCTCAAGGCGCGCGCATGTTGCCAGACTTCTGGGCTCAAACCATGCAAGCTCCTGACAGTTGAATGGAGATTGATCCGATTCAGCGTGTCCCCTTTTCAACTGCGAAGGCACACGGCCTTCAAGGGGAATCCGGATGTCCGCTCACGACCTCAATCATCGAGGCGCAATGTTCTGCGCTCCACAGAAGAGGTTGCCGGGGTCCCAGCGGGCCTTGATCTGGCCCAACCGCTCGTAGATGGCCTCGCCATAGGCGGCGCGCACGCGCGCCTCGCCTTCGTCCGCGGTCATGAAGTTCACGTAGACGCTGCCGGTCGAAAAGGGCCGCGTGGACACCCAGTATTCCCGGGCCCACTCCAGATGCCGGACGTCGTCCCGCGGGCTCTCCCAGGCGGCCTGAATGTTCAACACATACTGCGCGGTTCGGGCCCCGACCGCGTTGATCGTCGGGTCGTGGCGTGCCGGCGCGCCGCCAAGGTGCGTCAGCAAAACGGCCGAGTGAGGCGACGGCAGGCGTTCAGCATGCTCGACCAGGGCGTCGGCCAGGGCGCGGTTGATTTGCGCGCAATGATGCGACTTCCAGTAGTACCGGCGCCCGAAGGGCTGGCCGGCATCGAACAAAGTCTGATGTTCCAGGAAGGATTTCAGCGCGATCGTGTCCGCCACAGGCTTGCCGACCGTCTGGAGCGGTCGGACGGCCTGCTCGCCGGCCACCGGATCGCCGGCCCAGCATACCGCGAGCGCCGCGATGGGCCGACCGTGCAGTTCCTCCGGGAGCCAAGGTGCTTCAGGTGCGTGGCGCAGGATCAGCACGCAACACAACTCATCCGGGGCGGCCGCGCTGACCTCGGAAAAGCGCCGGATGACGGCGCGAGCCTGCGCGAACGGGTAGACCACCATGCCGCACAGCACGTGCGGTCCGAACCGATGGGCCGTGAACTCGAACGCCACGACGGCGCCGAAGTTGCCCCCGGCGCCGCGCAGCGCCCAGAACAGGTCGGCGTTGTTGTTTGCGCTGGCATGGCGCAACTGGCCATCGGCGGTGATCAGGTCGGCTGCGACCAGATTGTCGGCAGCGAATCCAAATTTGCGCGAGGTCCAGCCGAAGCCGCCGCCGAGCGTCAGGCCCGCCACGCCAGTGGCGGAGACGATGCCGCCAGGAACCACCAGGCCAGACGGATTGGACGCACGGTCGATGTCGCCCCAGGTGGCGCCGGCCTCGGCGCCAACGAGCTGGCGGCCCGGGTCCACACTGACATTCCGACGCCGGCTCATGTCGATGGTCAGACCGCCGTCGCACAACGCCGCGCCGGCAACGTTGTGACCGCCGCCGCGTATCGACAGCGGCAGGCCGTTGTCGCGCGCGAAATTCACGCACGCGATGACGTCCCCGGTGGCCGCGACCCGCGCGATCAGTGCGGGCCGTCGAGTCGTCATGCCGTTCCAGATCGAGCGCGCCTGCTCGTACTCCGGCTCGCCGGGCAGCAGCAGCGCGCCCTGCAGACCGGCGCGCAGGCGCCGGATCGCGTGTCCATTCACGGCGCGCGGCCGGCTAGTCGCTCATTTGCACGCAAGCCGCTGGCGCTGATCGAACCCGCTTCGCTGGACGGTGGACCGGCTGACGCGGATCCCGGATCGCGGCGAAGCGACTCAACCCGAGCCAGCGCTCGAAGCGCTGGCTCAGTTCGCGCAGGCCGCTCAGCTTGATCGCGGCCGAGCGGACGGCGGCCGGCACCGGCAGATCGCCCATGTACACGCGCGTCATCGTCCGCAGGTCTGTCGCAACATAGAGTCCGACCTCGAATCCCGGATCCGTGGGGCAGATGTCGATCTGCCCGTCCTCGCACACCAGCCACCAGCTCCTCTTCGATGCCGGCTGGTCGGAAAAATCGAACTGGACTGCAATGCGATCCGCCGGGAACACGGTCGAATTGACGCGGCGCCGCATCGCCCACATGAGAACGCCCACATCCAGCTCGTCGCGGGTGAACCGGGAGCGATACCAGCGCTGGCCCCATTGACCGAGTTGATCGACGATGGGGGCGAAATCCCGCCCGGACTCGGTCAAGTGATATTCGGGACCGTCGGGTCCTTGCTTGCGCACGACGGCGCCGATGTCCTGCAGCCGTTTCAGGCGGCCACTGAGCAACGACCGGGACATCAGCGGCACGCCGCGATGCAGGTCGTTGAAACGCGTGCTGCCGCACAGCAGTTCGCGCAGCACGAGCGGCATCCAGCGTTCCGCAAAGACTTCTGCGCCCTTGGCCACCGGGCAAAACTGGCCGTACGCCTGCATGGCTCCTCCCTCAGGGCTAGCGCAGTCACCCGCACACTAACAGGCTAACAGTCCGTTCGGCGATCGACCAGTCCAGATTCTGGACTGGACGGGCCAGGGCTCGAAGGTCACAGTCTGCGCTCACGACAGCAGGAGACAGATCATGAGGTGTTCCGGGTTGACCGTCATGGCGGGAAGGATCGTTGCCCCGCTCGGCCTGATCGTCCTCGCGACTTCGGCGTGGGCCAACCTCGTCACGGACTGGGACGCGGCCGGTGTCAGCGTGGCTTCGCCGGGCGCGCTGGGCGAGCGGGAGATGGCCGTCGTTCACGTCGCCATATTTGACGCCATCAACTCGATCGAGCGGCGTTATCGTCCGTTCCTTTTTCAAGTCTCGACGGCGCAGACCACCTCCCGGGAAGCGGCGGCGGCCAGCGCCGCAGCGAGCGTCCTGGCCGAGCTGCATCCGGACAAAGCTGCGGACGTCAAGGCTCGTCTCGCGGGCGAGCTGGGGAAAATTCCCGACACGGAGGCGAAGACCGACGGCGTGCGCCTCGGCGAAGAGGTGGCCCGGATGGTTTTGCAGGCGCGGGCCAACGATGGAGCCAAGGCGCCGGACGCCTACCGCCCGAAAACAGCCCCCGGCGTATACGTCGCGACCGCGAACATGGTCGGATCGGCCTTTGTGGACATGACCCCGTTCGTCCTGACTTCACCATCGCAATTTCGGCCGCCACCACCCGTCTCGCTGCAGAGCCCGGAATGGGCGCGTGACTACAACGAGATCAAGTCAATGGGCAACAAGAACAGTTCCGAGCGTTCGGCCCGTCAGACCGAAACGGCGCGCTTCTGGCTGATGGTGGGGCCGCCCGCCTATCACCCGATCGCCCGACAGGTGGTTGCCGCCCGCCAGCTCAGCCTGATCGACAGCGCCCGCTTCATGTCGCTTTATGCGGCGGCACTGACCGACGCCTATATCGCGGTGTTCGACGCCAAGTACCACTACGAGTTCTGGCGGCCGGTCACGGCCATTCGCAACGGCGACATGGGCGGCAACCCGGACACCCTGCGCGACGCGACCTGGCAACCGATCGACAACACGCCGATGCATCCCGAGTATCCGTGCGCGCACTGCATCCAGGTCGGCGCCGCCGTGTCCGTCATCGAGTCACTGGTTGGATCCGACACCATCCTGGAGGTGTCGTTGACCAGTTCGACCGCGCCGGGCGTCACCCATCGCTGGACCAGCTTGCAGGCGCTGGCGGACGAGGTTGCCGAGGCTCGCATCTGCGCCGGATTCCACTATCGGTTTTCGACGCGCGTCGGCACCGAGATGGGACGCAAGATCGGTCAGTACATCGTGCAGCACGCGGTGCAGCCGGCCGCGTCGACCGAATCCCGATAAGCGTCGAACATCAGCGGGCGCGGCGCAGCGCGTCCAGGATGGCCATCGACGCCTGCAGCGTAAAATCGCCCCCTTCGATCGCATCCAGCGCCGATTCGATGGGCAGCCTGCAGAAAGCGGCGACCTCGCCGTCCAGGTTCACGGGAACAAAGTCTCTCGGAAGCTGCACATCGAACACCTGGACCTTTTCGATCATCAGGCCCTCGGGCACGGGTCTGAGCACCCGAAACTGCGAGCCGCGCACCACCGGCAGGTCGGCCAGCCGCAGCCCCGCCTCCTCGTAGGCCTCGCGCGCCAGCGCCTCGTGGTCCTGCTCGCCGGCCGCGATCATCCCGCCGGCCAGGTTGTCCCAGCGGTTCGGATCGGTCAGCTTGGTGGGCGCACGCCGCGCCGCCACCATCGATCCGTCGGGCATCAACGCATTCAATTGCACCGACCGGGTCTGGATTCCGAGCGCGCGGCAGGCGGCGCGCTCGATGGTCGCGATGCAACGGCCATCCTCGGTGCACACGTCGAGCTGCTCGGATCGCCACTCGCGCACGACGCCGACTTCGTGCAGGCGCTGCGCCGCGAATGCCAGAGCCTGCGAGCCCGTTCGCGCATGGCCCGGCTCATCGCCCGGCTCATTGCCCGGATCAGGCGCCAGCGACAGGGATGAGCGGTCCAGCCTGAACGGGGAGGGCGCCTGCGCGAGCAGTCGCGCGGTGGCCGGATCGACCGATCCGCAGCGGGCGCCATCCAGCACCAGCGGCAGCCAGTGCGCCGGCAGCGCCCCGTTGGCGTGCCACTGGCAGTCACGCCACAGGCGATCGATCCGGTCTGCGATCGAGCCGCTCAGGCCGAGTCCTCCGGCCGCAGGTGAGGGAACAGGATCACATCGCGGATGCTCGGCACGTCGGCCAGCAGCATCACAAAGCGGTCGACCCCGATTCCGCAGCCCGCCGCGGGCGGCATGCCGTACTCGAGCGCGCGGATGTAGTCGGCGTCGTAGTACATCGCTTCCTCGTCGCCCGCCTGCTTGGCCTGAGCCTGGCGCCGGAATCGTTCGGCCTGGTCTTCGGGATCGTTCAGCTCCGAAAACCCGTTGGCGGTTTCGCGACCCGCGATGAACAGCTCGAAGCGCTCCGTGATGTCCGGCCGCTGATCAGAGGCGCGCGCGAGCGGCGAGACTTCGACCGGGTAATCGATGATGAAGGTCGGCTGCGCCAGCAGGGGCTCGGCCGTGTGTTCGAACAGCGTCAGCTGCAGGCTTCCGACGCCGGCCGCCGGCGCGGCCTGAGCCCCCAGGCGGCCGAGCTCCTGGCGCAGCCAGTCCCGGTCGGAAAGACTCGCCTCGGAATAGCCGGGCCGATGGCGCAGTATCGCCTGGGCGATCGTCAAGCGCTCGAAGCGCGGCGCCAGATCGATGGTCTGGCCCTGGTAGGCCAGCGTGGCCGACCCGGTGGCGGCCACCGCGGCCTGTCGCAGCAACTGCTCGGTGAAGTCCATCATCCAGCGCACGTCCTGGTAGGCGGCATAGAACTCGAGCATCGTGAATTCGGGATTGTGGCGCGGGCTGATGCCCTCGTTGCGGAAATTGCGGTTGATCTCGAAAACCCGTTCGAACCCGCCCACCACCAGCCGTTTGAGGAACAGCTCGGGCGCGATCCGAAGGTACATGTCGGCGTCGAGCGCATGATGGTGCGTGACGAACGGTCGTGCGGCAGCTCCCCCCGGTATCAGCTGCAGCATCGGGGTTTCGACCTCCAGGAAGCCCTGCTCGGTCATCAGACGCCGCAACTCGGCCACCGCGCGCGACCGGATCTGGAATACCTGGCGCGTGGACTCGTTCATGATCAGGTCGACGTAGCGCTGCCGGTAGCGCGTCTCATGATCGGCCAGGCCGTGGAACTTGTCGGGCAGGGGCCGCAGCGCCTTGGCCAGCAGCCGCAGCTCCTTGCAGCGGACCGACAATTCGCCGCGGTTGGTCCGGAGCAGCACGCCGCGCGCCGCAACGATGTCGCCGATGTCCCAGTGGCGGAAAGCCTCGTGCGTCTCGGCGCCGGTGTCGGCATCGCTCACGAAAAACTGGATCCGCCCTGACCCGTCCTGCACCGTCGCAAAGCTCACCTTGCCCTGCAGGCGCCTGAGCATCAGCCGGCCGGCGACCGCCACCGCAACGGGCTGGTGCTCGAGCTCCTCGCGGGTGGCGTGCGCGTAGCGCGAGTGCAGCTGCGCCGCGGTGTCGGTACGGACGAAATCGTTCGGAAAGGCCGGGCCGGTCTGGCGCAGGCGCGCGAGCTTGGCGCGGCGCTCGGCCTCGATCGAAGTGAGCGGTTCGCTCTCTGGCGGGTTGGCGTCGGACATGGACCCGGTCAGACGCCCTGTTTCAGGCTGGCGTTGATGAACTCGTCCAGGTCCCCGTCCAGCACCGACTGCGTGTTGCCGATCTCCACATTGGTCCGCAGGTCCTTGATGCGCGATTGATCCAGCACGTAGGAACGGATCTGGTGGCCCCAGCCCACGTCCGTCTTGGACTCCTCCAGCTTGGACTGCTCGGCCATGCGTTTGCGCATTTCCAGCTCGAACAGGCGCGATTTCAGCATCGCCATGCATTCGGCCCGGTTGCGGTGCTGCGAGCGATCGTTCTGACTCTGCACCACGATTCCGGTCGGAATATGGGTGATGCGTACGGCCGACTCGGTCTTGTTGACGTGCTGGCCGCCGGCGCCGGATGCCCGGTACACGTCGATGCGCAGATCGGCCGGGTTGATCTCGATCTGGACCGTATCGTCCACCTCGGGGTAGACGAACACGCTGGCGAAGGAGGTGTGGCGGCGCGCATTGGAGTCGAACGGCGACTTGCGAACCAGCCGGTGCACGCCGGTTTCGGTGCGCATCATGCCGTACGCGTACGGGCCGCTCATCTTGATGGTGGCGCTCTTGATGCCTGCGACCTCGCCGGCCGACTCCTCCAGCAGCTCGGCCTTGAAGTTCTTGCGCTCCGCGTAGCGCAGGTACATCCGCTCGAGCATCGCGGCCCAGTCCTGCGCCTCGGTGCCGCCGGCCCCCGCCTGAATGTCCAGGAAGCAGTTGTTCGGATCCAGCGGGTTGTTGAACATCCGCTGGAACTCCAGCTCGTCGACCTGCCGGGCCAGAGCGCCGACATCGGAGCCGATGGTCGCCAGCGATGCGCTGTCCTGGTCGGCCCGCGACAGCTCGAACAGCTCCGTGGCGTCGCCGAGCTCGCGGTTCAGCCGCCGCATCCGGTCGACGACCTCCTCCAGGGATTTTTTCTCGCGCCCGAGCTCCTGGGCCCGCTTCGGGTCGCTCCAGACGTTCGGCTGCTCCAGGGCGCCGGCCACCTCGGTCAGGCGCTGCTGCTTGGCATCGACGTCAAAGATACCTCCGCAGCTCGGACAGCCGCCGTTGAAGGTCGGCCAGTGTCGCGGCAGTCTGGTTCAGCTGTTCGGCATCCATCGCGTGAGTCCACCTGAAACGCGTCATTATCGCCGAAGAAGGCGTTCGGCCATCACCCGCGTGCGGCGATCTGCAGACTGATCCGCCGCAGGCCGCGGAAGGTGTCGAACTTGAGCCGGTAGGCCAGGCGCACGCGCGCCGGGAGCGATTCGACCTGGCCGAACCAGATCGCGCGCAGCCGGCTCTGCTCCAGCTTCAGCGTCAGCTGCAGATGCCGCTCCTGCACCAGGCGCTGTTCCAGCACCTCGAACTCGTTGGCGAACATCGGCTCGGCAAACCCCTGGCCCCATACGACGCGTTCGATCGCTTCGACCAGGTCCGGCCTGATCTCGGCAGCCGCCAGGGGCCCGTCGGTTGCCATCGACCGCGCAAACAGGGCCGGATCGGCCCCGGCGCGCGTGGCCGCTTCGAAAGCGTCGATGAACGCGGCCAGGTGCTGCCGGCGCAAGGTCAAACCGGCGGCCATCGCATGGCCTCCGAAGCGCTCGATCAGCCCGGGGTCGGACTTGGTGACCCGGTCCAGCGTGTCGCGCAGGTGCAGTCCGTCGATCGAGCGGCCCGATCCGCGCAGCAGCTCGGCGTCGGCGGCTGCGAAGGCGATCGTCGGGCGGTGGTACCGGTCCTTGATCCGCGAGGCGACCAGTCCCACGACCCCCTGGTGCCATTGCGGGTTGAACAGCACGATCGAGCGGCGCTGTTCGAAACCGGCGGCGTCGACGTCGCCGACCGCATCATCCTGCATCCTGGCCTCGATCTGGCGCCGCTCCTGGTTCAACCGGTCCAGCTGTGTGGCCAGCTCGAGCGCGCGGTCAGGGTCGTCGCAGGCCAGGCATTCGACTCCGACCGCCATGTCCGTCAGGCGGCCGGCCGCATTGATGCGCGGTGCGATCGAGAAGCCCAGATCCTCGGCTCGTGCGGTGGCTGCGTTGCGCCCCGCAACCTGGAACAGCGCGGCAATGCCGGGCTGCAGGCGGCCACGGCGCATGTTGTTCAGGCCGGCGGCCACCAGGGCGCGATTGTTGCGGTCCAGGCGCACCAGGTCGGCCACCGTCCCCAGCGCCACCAGGTCCAGCAACGAGCCCAGGCGCGGCTGGCCGGCCGCGTCGAAGCGCCCGCGGCCGCGCAGCTCGGCCCGCAGCGCCGCCAGCACGTAGAACATCACGCCGACGCCGGCCAGATTCTTGGACGGAAAGGCACAGCCCGGCTGATTCGGATTCACGATGGCTCGCGCCGCCGGAAGCCGCTCGCCGGGCAGGTGATGGTCGGTGATCACCACCCCGATGCCCAGCTCGTTGGCGCGCTCTACGCCCTCGACACTGGCCACGCCATTGTCGACCGTGATGATCCAGTCGGGGTCGCGCTGCGAGGCCAGATCCACCAGCTCGGGGGTCAGCCCGTAGCCGTATTCGAAGCGGTTGGGCACCAGGAAGTCCACCTGCGCGCCCATCGCGCGCAGTCCGCGCACGGCCAGCGCGCAGGCAGTGGCGCCGTCGCAGTCGTAGTCCGCCACGATCAGTAGACGCTGGCGCTGCTCGATCGCGTCGGCCAGCAGCGATGCGGCGCGCTGACACTGGCCGAGCAACGCCGGCGGATGCATCTCGCCCAGCGGCGGCTCCAGTTCCCCGGCCGAGGCGACGCCGCGCGCTGCCAGCGCTCGCGCCAGCGGCGCCGGCAGACCCGCTGCCATCAGCCGGCCGGCAGCGGCCGGGTCATGCGGGCGTTCCACCAGGCCGATGGCCGTCACGGGGCGCTCTCCAGCAGGCATTCACGCAGACTGCGCCGCCGCCATGCCAGCAGTCCGGCGCCGCCATCGAGCATAAAGCGGGCCGCGGTGCGGTGGCCGCAAGCGACCAGCTCGAGGCGACGGTCGCGGCTGGTGCGAACGGATTGCAGCAGCGACTCCACCTTCGGCCCCAACTGCTTCCAGGCCGATCCCCAGGCGCTCCAATCGCCTCGCCAGTAGGCCTCGAAAAGATGCGGCCAGATCGTCAGCGAATCGGTCCCGGCCGGGGTGCCCCCGCCTTGGCCGGCTGCCTGCTGCCAGCCCAGCACGACCGGATCATCGGTGTCGACCGCGGCAAAGCGGGACGCCTGCAGCGCGCACCAGGTGCCGCCACCGTGCAGCCACAGGGCGTTGGCGCCGGGCTGGCCGCGCGCTTCCCGTTCCCGGTTGGTGCGACTGGCGTGCCAGCGCATCTGTACCTCGTTCAGCAGGCGGCGCCATTGGGAGGCGTGCTCGCCCCGGGGCATCCGGTGCTCGACCGACGCGCCCAGCGTGGCCTGCAGCGCCGTGGTCCACAGGAGCCAGGCCGGATCCGTCAGCAGGTACCAGTGCGAGGCGCCGCGTCGCAGTTCCACCCCATGGCTGAGCGCGCTATCGGCCGCCTCGGCGAACAGCTCGCAGGCTTCCTCGTCGGTCAGCGGCGGCGAATCGACCGCGGTGAGCACGGTGCGTTCGGGCTCCAGGCTCAGGTGAACCGGCTCGCAGAACCAGACTGCGGCCGAAGTCGGACCGGCCGGGCCGTGGCCGCTTTCCGCGTTCCATGCAAATGGCGCGGTCGCAGGCGGATCGCCGGGCGCACGAAAAGCACGTGCCAGCCACGGCAGGTGGGCGGCCCCATAGGACCAGAGCGCATCGAAGCGTTCCTGCGACCGTGTGGCCCGCATCAGCCTGCGTGCCAGTGGCTCGGGGACCGACTCGGCAGCGAAGTGCTCGCTGTCCTGCTCCGGCATCAGGGCGCCTGCTAGCAGCAGCACGTGGGCCATGTCGATGTGTGGGCTGCGCGAATCAAGGCCTCGATTGTACGAATGCCTCGGTTGGATAGAATCGCTGATGCCCTTGACTTCATCCGGCCGATCTTGAGCATTCCGTTCGAAATTCGGATCGGCCTGCGCTACACACGAGCCGGCCGGCGCGCGCGCCGGCGCAACGCGTTCATTTCCTTCATATCGGCCATCTCGATCGGAGGCATCGCGCTGGGCGTGATGGCACTGATCGTGGTGCTGAGCGTGATGAACGGGTTTCAGCGCGAGGTGCGCGACCGGATGCTGTCGGTGATTCCGCACGTTCAGATCGAGGCCTTCGACGGCGTGCTGAACGACTGGTCTGCGCTGGCGCAGCGCGCCAGCGCAGAGCGCGAGGTGCTGGCGACCGCGCCGCTGGCGCAGGCCCAGGCGATGCTGGTGCGCGGCGACGTGGTGCGCGGCGCGCTGATCTCCGGGATCGACCCGGCCCGGGAGACCGGCGTGTCGGATATCGCGCAACACCTGGAAGGCGCCTCGATCGATGCGCTCGGGCCCGGCCAGTTCGGCATCGTGCTGGGACGGGAACTGGCGCACGCGCTGGGCGTCGACGTGGGCGACAAGGTGACCCTGGTCGCGCCGGAGGGCACCCTGACTCCGGCCGGGATGATTCCGCGGCTGAAGCAATTCCACGTGGTGGCCACCTTCGCGTCGGGCCACTACGAATTCGACAGCGCGCTGGCGCTGATCAACCTGTCGGACGCCGAACGCGTGTTCCGGCTGGCCGGCCCGACCGCGGTACGCCTTCGCCTGCGCGACATGCAACAGGCGCCGCAGGTGGCCGCGCGGCTGGCGCGCGAGCTCGGACCGCAGCTGCTGGTGCGGGACTGGTCCAGCGTGAACCGCACCTGGTTTGCCGCAACCCAGATCGAAAAACGGATGATGTTTCTGATCCTGGCGCTGATCGTCGCGGTGGCCGCCTTCAACCTGGTGTCCACGCTCGTGATGACGGTGACCGAAAAGCATGCCGACATCGCGATCCTGCGCACGCTGGGAGCAAGCCCGGGTAGCGTGATGGCGATTTTCATGATCCAGGGCGCCCTGGTCGGCCTGCTCGGAGTCGGCCTGGGCGTGACGGGCGGTCTTCTGCTGGCCACGCACCTGGAGACGATCGTTCCAGCCGTCGAGCATGCCTTCGGCATTCATTTCCTCGATCCGTCGATCTATTTCATCAGCGAGCTGCCGTCGGACCCGCGCGCCGCCGACATCGTTCCGATCTGCGTCATTTCGCTGGTTCTGTCGTTCGTGGCCACGCTGTATCCGAGCTGGCGGGCCGCGCGGATCCGCCCGGCCGAGGCGCTGCGCTATGACTGAGACGATCCGCGCGAGCGGCGTGTTCAAGGCCTACCGGGAAGACAACCTGGCCGTCGAGGTGCTCAAGGGCGCGGACCTGGAGGTTCGCGCCGGCGAGGTGGTTGCCGTGATGGGCGCTTCCGGATCGGGCAAGAGCACGCTGCTGCATTGCATCGGCGGACTGGACTCGATCGACGCGGGCATGGTGTCCATCGGCGGCAAGCCGCTGTCGACGCTGAACGAGGCCGATCGGGCACGGCTGCGCAATCGGCAGCTCGGCTTCGTGTATCAGTTTCACCACCTGCTGCCGGAATTCACCGCGCTGGACAACGTCTGCATGCCGCTGCTGATCCGGCGTGCGCCGCTGCCCCAGGCCAGGCTGCGCGCCACCGACGTGCTCGGATCGGTCGGCCTGGGCGACCGGCTGGCCCATCACCCGAGCGAGCTGTCGGGCGGCGAGCGCCAGCGCACCGCGATCGCCCGCGCGCTGGTCGGCACACCGGTGTGCGTGCTGGCCGACGAACCGACCGGCAACCTGGACCGGGAAACCGCGCACGCCGTGTTCGAGGTCTTCCTGGACGCGGCGCGCCGCAGCGGAGCGGCGGTGTTGATCGTGACCCACGATCCGGAACTGTCCGGGCGGTGCGACCGGGTGCTCCGGCTCAGCGACGGCCGACTGCAACCGGAACAGCCCGGCCACTGAACCGCGGCACTGCCGCCGGCGGTCGTTCGCCACGCGGCCGCGCGCCTAAACTGGCAGCGGTCCCTCTTAGTCACCCCTTGATTTACATTGGCTGGGGGAGAGCGAGGGGGCCGCCCAGCCCCCTCGCAGCCGATCCTCCAGCTCTTCTGGAGCAAGCTGCGGCGGTTTCGAAGCTCAGACATCGGCATCGAGAAGTTCGCCAATGTGGATCGACAGTCACTGCCATCTGGACGCGGAGGAGTTCGACGCCGACCGCGATCAGGTGGTCGAACGGGCGCGCGCCGCTGGCGTCGACATGATGGTGGTGCCGGCGGTGGAAGTTGCCACGTTCGGGCGCGTCAAGGCCACCGCACAGCGCTTCGGGTTCGCCTACACGCTGGGAATTCACCCGCTGTACGTATCGCGCGCAGCCGAGACCGATCTGGATCAACTGTCCGAGGCCGTCCGGATGGCCCAGGCCGACCCGAACTTCGTCGGCATCGGAGAAATCGGCCTCGATTTCGCCGAAGGTGCACCGGATGCTCAACAGCAGGAGCACTTCTATCAGGCCCAACTGCGGCTGGCCCGCTCCAGCTCGCTGCCGGTGGTCGTGCACGTGCGCCGCTCGGCCGATCGGCTGCTGAAGTACCTGCGCCAGATCGAGGTGCCGGGCGGCATCGCGCACGCGTACAACGGCTCGGAGCAGCAGGCGCGTGAATTCATCGCCTGCGGGTTCCGCCTCGGCTTCGGAGGCTCTGCGACCTTCAACGGTTCGCTGCGGATACGCCGCCACGCGGCCGAGGTGCCCGAAACCGCGCTCGTCGTGGAGACCGATGCCCCGGACATCGCGCCGCAATGGCTGCACGCCCAGGATGGCCCCCTCCGCCAAGGCTCCGGCGGCCGAGGCCCGCGGCGCAACGAACCGGGCGAGCTGCCGCGGATCGCGGCGGTCATCGCGCAGCTTCGCTCGATTGCGCCCGAGCAGCTGGCGCAATTGAGCCGGCGCAATGTGCTCGATGCCCTGCCGCGGCTGGCGGCGTTGAGTCCGCCGCCGTAGGCGAGGCCGCGCTCCGCACACCGGAACTGACGCCACAGGCGCCCGGTCGTGGTCCTCGCGCTGGTCGCATTCGTCGCTGCGGTGGCGTGGCTGCAGCAGGCGAGCCAGTTGCCGTCGCAGCGGGCCCTGGCGGCGATGCTGGCCGCAGCCGGGCTGCTGGCGGCGGCTGCGTGGGCGCTGCGCCGCGCGCGCGTCCCGGCCGCGCAGGTTGCGGCCTGCGCGGCGGCGGCGTTGCTCGGGTACGGCTACGCCGCTGTGGTGGCGCAGCAGCGGCTCAGCGACGAATTGAGTTTCGGCGATGCGGGTCGCGATATTGCGCTGGTCGGCGTGATCGCCGGCCTTCCAAGCCGGATCGAACGCGGCGTGCGCTTTGCGTTCGCGGTCGAACAGGTCGGGCAGGCCGACGTACACGTGCCGGCCCTGATCAACCTGTCCTGGTATCAGCCGCCCGATGGCGTTCGTCCGGCCCAGCGCTGGCGGCTGACGGCGCGCCTGCGCCGTCCGCACGGCACCTTCAATCCGGCCGGCTTCGACGGCGAGTTGTGGATGCTCGAACAGGGCGTGCGCGCGACCGGCAGCGTGCGCGATGGCACCGGTCAGGCGCCGCCGCTGTGCCTGCAGGATGCGGTCTGGCGCTTCAACCCGATGGTCGACCGGGCGCGCGCGGGTCTGCGCGATCGCCTGCAGCAGCTGCTGCAGGGTCGGCGCTACGGCCCGGTGATCATCGCGCTGGTGATGGGCGACCAGGGGCTGATCGCGCAGTCGGACTGGACCTTGTTCAATCGGACCGGCATTTCGCACCTGGTCAGCATCTCGGGGCTGCACATCACGATGATCGCGGCCCTGGTGGCCGTGGCGGCCGGGGCCGTATGGCGCCGGTCGAGCCGCCTGCTGGCGCTCGCACCCGTGCAGACCGTGCGCGCGCTCGCGGGGGTGTTCGGGGGCCTTGCATACTGCCTGCTGGCCGGGTGGGGCGTGCCGGCGCAGCGAACCTTCGCGATGCTGGCCACGGTGGCGGGCGCGCTGCTGCTGCGGATGCGCTTGAGCCCGGCCGCCATTCTGGCGGGCGCCGCAGCCGCGGTGTGCTGCTGGGACCCGTGGGCCGTCACCTCTACGGGCTTCTGGCTGTCGTTTGGAGCAGTCGCCTCGATCTTCCTGGCGTGCCACGGCCGGATCCTTCAGTCGCCCGAAGCGGTTCGGCCCGACGCCACCCCGGCGCCGCGCGCACGGCGCACGCGCCTGATCGCCTGGCGCGCATCGCTGGGCGGCCTGCTGCGCGAGGGCGCGCGCGTGCAGGCTGCGGTGACGATCGGGCTGGTACCGCTGACGCTGGCGCTGTTTCAGCAGGTGTCGCTGATCTCGCCCCTGGCCAATGCGATCGCGATTCCGCTGGTGAGCTACCTGGTCACGCCGTTGGCGCTGCTGGGCGCGCTGGTCGGCTGCCTTGGACCGTCTTTGCTGCTCGCGGCGCAAGGGATGCTGCACGTCTCGGAGGCTCTGTTCGGGCTGCTCGCGGGCATCCTGAACGGGCTGGTTCAGCTGCCGTACGCCTGGGCCGCTTTCCCAGCGCCCCCGGCCTGGGCGGTGGCGGTGGCGTGCGTGGGCATCGCTTGGCTGCTGGCGCCGGCTGGCTGGCCGGTGCGCTGGGCCGGCGCGGCCTGGCTGGTGCCGGCGTTCGTGATGCCGCCGGAGCGGCCGGACAGCGGCGCGCTGTGGCTGACGGCGCTCGATGTAGGGCAGGGGATGGCGCTGGTTCTGGAGGCAGCCGGCAAGACCCTGGTCTTCGACACCGGGCCCAGGGTGTCGGAGGACGCCGACGCCGGCGCGCGCGTGATCGTGCCCTACTTGCGAGCGCGCGGAATCTGGCGCATCGACCTGCTGGTCGTGTCGCACATGGATTCGGACCATTCGGGTGGCACCCAGTCCGTGGTCGACGCGATCCGGGTCGAGCGGGTGCTGACGTCGATCGACGTGGAGCTGCCGATGCTGCAGAGGGCGCCACAGGTGCAGCGCTGCGAAGCGGGGCAGCACGCAACCATTGGCGCCCTGCAGGTGTCGGTATTGAATCCACCGGCAGCGCAGTACGACCGCCCGCGGGCCAGCACCAACTCGAAAAGCTGCGTGATCCTGGCCCAGCTGGGCGCGACCCGGGTGCTGTTGACAGGCGACGTTCCGGCGCGCGAGGAAGCCGGCATGGTGGCAACGTTCGGTGCGGCGTTGCCGGCGCAGCTGATGGTCGCGCCCCACCACGGCAGCAAGACATCCTCCAGCCCGGAATTCATCGATGCGGTGCATCCGCGCTGGGTCTCGGTGCAGGCGGGCTACCGCAGCCGCTTCGGTCACCCGCATCCGGAGGTGCTGGCGCGTTACGAGAGGCGCGGCGCTCAGGTGGTGCGCAGCGACTGGAGCGGGGCGGCCCGCTGGCGCTTCGGGCCCGAGGGAACGGCGGTGCTGGAGCAGTGGCGGCTCGATCACGGGCGCTACTGGCTGAACCAGCCCGCCTTCGCCGCGGCTGGCGCCGCGGCTACGGCGGGCAGGCCCGCGGCCTCCGAAGCGCAACGCGCGAAGGAGGCCCGTCCCGCCCTGGAACCCGACGACTGAAAAAAATCCCCCGGGCGCGCCGCCGATTTCTCGATAGTATGTGGCGAAATTTGAACGAGTGGCGCCATGAGTACACCGCGTTCGGGTGAAGTGCGATGCTTGAACCGGCTCGGGTTTCACACGGTCCGATACACGGACTGGGGTGACCCGGCCAATCCGCGCGTGCTGCTGTGCCTGCACGGACTGACCCGCGTCGGCAGCGATTTCGCCCGGTTGGCCGACGCCCTGAGCGATTGCTACCGCGTGGTCTGCCCTGACGTGGCCGGCCGCGGTCGCAGCGACTGGCTGCCCGACCCGAAGCTGTACGGGCTGCCGCAATACTCGTTCGATATGACGAGCCTGATCGCCCGCACCGGCGCCGATCGCGTCGATCTGCTGGGAACGTCGATGGGCGGGCTGATCGGACTGTCGCTGGCGGGGCAGCCGAATGCCCCGATCGGGCGGCTGATCCTGAACGACATCGGACCCCGGATGGACTTGCAGGCCCTGGTGCGGATTGCCGAGTATGTCGGCCGGATCGAGCGCTTCGACAGCCTGGAGCAGGCCACCGCTTATGTGCGCTCGATCGCAGGCGGATTCGGGCTGCGAACGGATCAGCAGTGGCGCGAACTGACCGAATCGGTGCTGCGGCGCGACGGCTCGCAGTGGATCTTTCATTACGACCCGGGGATCGCCGTGAATCTGGCCGATACATCGGCCCAGAGCAACGCGCTGGCCGAAGCCAAGCTGTGGGAGCTGTACGACGCGGCGCGCGGACCCGTGCTGGTGGTGCGCGGGGCCGAGTCGGACCTGCTGTCGCGGGCCACCGCCGCCGAGATGGCGCAGCGCGGCCCGCGCGCCCAGGTGGTCGAGGTGCCCGGTGTCGGCCACGCGCCCATGTTCTTCGACGCCGACCAGATCGCGATCGTGCGGCGCTTCCTGCTGGCATCGTGATGCCGGGCAGGCGCGCCCGTACAGGAGAATGAGCCGATGGCGGATCAGCCGCAGGTTGAACTGGCCCAGTCGCTGCAGCCGCGCCATGTGACGCTCATTTCGCTGGGCGGCATCATCGGGGCCGGGTTGTTTGTCGGCAGCAGCGCGGCGATCAACATCGCAGGCCCCGCCGTCCTGATCAGCTACACCCTGTCCGGGGTCCTGGTGTTCCTGATCATGCAGATGCTGGGCGAGATGGCCGTGGCGCGGCCCGGCATGGGAACCTTCGCCGAGTACGCGGCGCTCGGGTTGGGTGGCTGGGCCCGATTCGTCATCGGGTGGCTGTACTGGTACTTCTGGATCATCGTGATCGGGGTCGAGACGATCGCCGGGGCCAAGCTGCTGCAGCACTGGGTTGCGGCTCCGGTGTGGCAGATCGGACTGGTTCTCATTGCAGCGATGACCGCGTCCAACCTGCTGTCGGTGCGCAGCTACGGGGAATTCGAATTCTGGTTCGCGTCGCTGAAAGTCGGCGCCATTGTCGCCTTCATCGGGGTGGGACTGACGTACATCGTCGCATTCGGCCCCGGCCCGGCTCAGGCGGCGCAGCAATTGATCGCGCACGGCGGATTTTTCCCGAGAGGAATCGGCGCCGCGCTGGCGGCAGTCCCGGTCGTGATCTTCTCGATGATGGGCAGCGAAGTGGCCACCATTGCCGCCGCCGAAACCACCGAGCCGGCACGCAACGTCACGCGCGCCGCGCGCACCGTGTCGCTGCGGATCCTGATCTTCTACGTGGCATCGGTGGCCATCATCGTCAGCGTGGTGCCGTGGGACAGCGTGGTGCCGGGCGACTCGCCCTTCATCCCGGTGCTGCAGACGATCGGCATTCCGGGGGCCGATCACGTCATGACGGTGATTGCGGCGACCGCCGTGCTGTCCTGCTTGAACTCCGGACTGTACGTCGCCTCGCGCATGCTGCACGAGCTGGCCCGGCGCGGCGACGCGCCCGCCCTGTTCGCGGTGACCTCGGCGCAGCGCGTGCCCCGGCTCGGTATCCTGTTCGGCACAGCTGCGGGGTTCGCCGCCGCACTCGCCTCGATTCTTTCGCCCAACGGGGTGTTCCTGTTCCTGATCAACACCTCGGGCGCGATCATCCTGTTCATCTACATGCTGGTCGCGCTCGGCCAGATCCGCTTCCGGCAGCGGCTGCAGCGCCAGGGCGAACGGCTGTCCTTCAAGGTATGGCTTTTTCCGTGGCTGAGCTACGCGGTGATCGCCGGCATCGTCGCCGTGCTGGTGCTGATGGCGTTCACGCCGGACATGATGATTCAGCTCGGCTTGAGTGGGTTGAGCGCGGCCGTGGTGGCGGTCGCGCTCGTCATTCGCCGCGCGGTGGGCAAGCGGGTCGCGGGTGCGTCGGTGCCGCCGGGCGGCGCAGCGAGCAGCGCGTCTCAATAACCCGTGACCGGATCGATCAGGTAAAAGCGCCTGAGCAGCGCATACCAGTCGGGAAGCGCATCGCGCAGCCGCTGCGGCTCGACGAAGAAGGCCTCGCTGGATACGGCGAAGAACTCGGCCTCGTCCTGCGCCGCGTAGGCATCGAGCGGAAGATGCGCATAGTACGGCCCCGCGTCGCTGGACTCGGGATCGACGTCCCCGGGCAGCTCCAGCTCGACCAGGTCGACGGCGGCGCAGAAGCGCTGATAGGCATCGTCCAGCACGCGGCGCCACTGATGCGGGTCCAGCCCCGCGTGCAGCCGCCGATCCAGCGGCGGCAGTCCATCGGCCTGGCCGCTCAACAGATCGAGCTTATGGGCGAATTCATGAATGACGACGTTGAAAGGGGCTTCGCCCGCAACCGGCTCCGAGGCGTCCTGCGACCACGACACGACCACCGGCCCGGCGTCCCACGTCTCACCCGCGGCCGTTTCCTCGAACTCGTGCACCAGCCCGTCTTCGTCCTGGATGCGGCGCTGCGCCACGTACTCCGAGGGGTACACCACGATTCCACTCCAGCCGCGATACCACTCGATGCCCAGCTTCAGGATCGGCAGACAGGCCTGAGCGGCGACCGTGACCTGGATATGGGATGTCAGATCCAGACCTGCGGCGCCCGTCATCACCTTGGTGGCGAGCAGCTGGCCGCACATCTCGCGCAGGCCCGATGCGGGCGCGGCGGCAAAACGGCGCAAAAAGACAAGTTCGCCCACCACGCGGTCCCACAAAGGCGACGGGATATCGACCGCGTCGGAGGCAAGCGCGCCGAGCAGCCGACCGAGCATGCGGCATTCTGCCCCATCGGCGCAGGCGCTCGCTGGCCGAGAGTCCGGTGGCGATGCGTTGTGCGGATATCAGACACCCACGTCGACAGCAGCGAGCTGGGCAACTAGACTGGTTCGTCAAGCGGCCTTTCGAGCCGATGGCAAACGGAGAGGAGAAGATCATGCGCCGGTCCCATGCCGAGCCGACTCTGGCGGCTCTTGTCGCAGTGCTGTTCGCCCCGGCCATCAGAGCTCAACAGACGCCGCCGCCTGTGGCGGCAACGGAAGCGGTCCCACCCGAGCAGATCGTCGTCACGGCCCAGAAGCGCAGCGCACTGCTGCAGGACGTGCCCTTTTCAGTGGCCGCGCCCAGCGAGACGCAGATGCGCAACGCGGGCGTCGACAGCATCGTTGACCTGGCGCGCAACGTGGCCGGCCTGACCATCGCCGACCTGGGCCCGGGTCAGAGCCAGATCGCCATCCGCGGGATCAGTTCCGGGCAGGTGATCCGCGACCAGCCGGGCGTGAAGGAGCAGGTGGGCGTCTACCTGGACGAGTCGCCCATTTCGGTGGCTCTGTTCACTCCCGACCTGGTGCTGTACGACATCGATCGCTTCGAGGTGCTGCGCGGCCCGCAGGGCACGCTGTTCGGCGCCGGCTCCGAGTCGGGCACGCTGCGCTACATCACCCGCGCGCCCAGGCTGGGCGTGTTCGAGAGCAACGTCGAAGCCACCGGCGACTTCACCGCCGCGGGCCATACCGACGGGGGCGGCACGGTGCGTGGCATGGTGAACGTTCCGCTCAGCTCCACCGCAGCGGTGCGAGGCGTCCTCTATCAGGATCACCAGCCGGGATTCATCGATGCCATCCAGCCGAACGGCGAAATCAACAAAAACGTCAACACGGCAGACCGCTATGGCGGCCGTCTCGGGTTGCTGTGGAGACCAACCAACGACCTGAGCCTCGAACCGCGGTTCGTCATACAGAGCCTTTCCACCGGGGGATTCCCGCGTGTGGACCTGTACAACATCCTGGGCAACCCTTACACGACGACCCAGCCGGCGGTAACGATCGGCGACCGCCAGCAGTTCACGCAGCAGCCGGAGAGCATCAACGACCAGTTCCAGCTGGGTGACTTCAACGCCGATTACGACCTGGGCGGCGCAGATCTGAAGTCGGTCACCTCGTATACGCACCGCAAGGTCACGGTCCGGCGCGATGCCACCCAGCTCACCGGCAGCGTCACGTACGACCTGGGCACTCCTGGGCCGAGCGGCCAAACGGCCACACCCGCGGATGTGCGGCTGAACTCGCCGCTGTACGACCGCACGGAGCTGAACGTGTTCAGCCAGGAGGTGCGCCTGGCGTCGTCCGGCACCCACACGGTGGATTGGCTCGGTGGAGCGTTCTTCCAGCATGTGGGGCGCCACTACGGTCAGGATCTGCCCACGCCCGGATACGACGCCCTTTCGACGCGGCTCGGGTATCCGATCTCCACGGCGCTCGCCGCGCCGCCCAACACGCCTTTCTATTCCGACCTTCACTATAACTTCCGCCAGTACGCATTCTTCGGCGAGAGCACCTGGCACATCACCGACCAGTGGTCGGCCACGGGCGGCCTGCGCTACTACAACTTCAACGAGAGCCGCACGCAACTCTTCGGGGGCCTGTTCGGCTGCTGCTCGCAGAACGGGGGCGCGGTGCGGTCCAATGGCGTATCGGAGCGCGTGATCCTGACCTACAAGCTGAACCCCGACCTGCTGTCCTACGCGCAGGCCTCGCGCGGCTTCCGGCTCGGCGGCATCAACGATCCGCTCAATATCCCGCTGTGCTCGCCGTCCGACATCGTGACCTTCGGGGGCCACTCCGGCTGGCTGGACGAGACAGCGTGGAACTACGAGGTGGGCGGCAAGATGCAGTTCCTCGACCGCAAGGTGACCTTCAACAGTGCGCTGTTCTGGACCGAGATCCATGATCTGCAGGCGACCACCACCGCGGGCACCTGCTCCTCGCGCGTCGTCTTCAACGTGCCCAACGCGCACAGCACCGGCATCGAGGCCGAGCTCACTGCCCGGCCGAATTCGACCTGGGATTTCAGCCTTTCGACGACCTGGGTGAATGCCGAGCTCACGTCCTCGGTCACGTCCACGTCCTCGACGGGCGTGAAGACGGTGGTCGGCGGGCTCGCCGACGGCGCCCGCCTACCGACCGCGCCACGGCTGCAGGCCGTTGCCGGCATCGGTTATACCCGCCCGCTCGAGGCCGGGAAGACCCTGTTCGGCGTCTTCACGGTGCAGTACGTCGGCTCGTCCTTCTCTCAGTTCGAAAACGAGGCGCCGAACTTCGGCCTGATCTGCGGCGGAACAGGGTGCCCGTCGGGCGCGGCGCGGCTGATTCCGTTTGGAGGTCCGCTGACCACGAACCGCATCGGCTTCAACCCGCAGCTGCCGAGCTACTCGCTCGGCAACCTCCACATCGGCATCAGGACCCTGAAGTGGGAGGTGTCCCCCTTCATCAACAACCTGTGGGACAAAACGGCCCGCTTGGCGCTCGATTACGAGCGCGGCCGCAGCGCCCGCGTGGGTTACCTAACGAACATGCCGCGCACGATCGGCGTGACGGGACGCTACAACTTCTAAATTGGCCGGACTATCCGAGCGCCCTGCGGACGGACTGCTCGACCACTTCGATCTGCGCCTCGCCGGTCCGCGGGTGCAGGAAGGCCAGGCGAATCGCGGTCCGATCGTGCAGCGTCGTGCTGGAGACGCGCAGCTGTCCTGAAGCGTTGATGCTGGCGAAGACGCGCTGCGTGGCGGCGTCGCCCGCCGCGGCGCGAAACGCAACGATCGACAGATCCGGATCGTGCAGCACGTCGATCGCGGGGTCGACGCGCAGGCGGGCCGCGGCCAGCTGCGCCAGGTCAAGCGAGCGGTCCAGCGCCTGTCGAAAGGCGGCCACGCCGTGCAGGTGCAGCGGCAGCCAGACGAGCATGCCGCGAAACGGCCGTGTCAGCTCGGGACCTCGCTCGAAGTAATTGGGCAGGTCGGCCAGGCGCTGCACATCGCGCATGTAGGCCGCTTGCTCTGAATGCGCCCGCGCCAGCGCCCCGGGGTGACGCACCAGCACGGCGGCCACGCCATACGGCAGGAACAGGCCCTTGTGGGCATCCACCACGACCGAATCGGCCGCCGCGATGCCCTGCAGCCGTGCAGCGCCCCGCTTGGTCAGCGCGAACATGCCGCCGTAGGCCGCGTCGACGTGAAACCAGGCGCGATGGCGCGACGCGAATGCGGCCAGTTCATTCAGGTCGTCGACGGAACCCGTGTCAGTGCTGCCCGCAACGCCCACGATCAGCCACGGCCGAAGGCCCAGGGCCCGGTCACGCTCGACCTGCTCGCCCAGCGCCTGTGTATCCATACGGCCAAGCGTGGGCCCGACCGAGGTTGCTCGAATCGAGCGAATGCACCCGGCCGGTATTCCGCACAGGCGCATGGCCTTGCGCAGCGAATGATGGACCCGTTCCGACAGGTAGGCCACGCTGCGATCGGGCGCGAAATCGCCCTGGTCGCGGGCGCAGACGATCGCCGTCTGGTTGGCGAGCGAGCCGCCTGACAGCAGCAGGCCTTCGGTCGCAGGCGGCATCCCGAACAGGGCCGCCAGCCAGTGCAGCACGCTTTCTTCGAGCGCGACCAGGCCGGGCGACTCGAGCGCCGTGGCGGTGAACGCGTGCAGCCCGGCGGCGAGCAGGGCAGCGATTACGCCGCTGTACAGTCCGCCGTTGGGAACGAAGCCGAGGTCGCCGCCGTGCGCCTTGCTCCAACCACCCTCGGCGGCCGCCCCCAGCCGTTCCACCAGCTCGGTCAGGTCGGTGCCGTGCTCGGGCGGAGCAGCCCGCATCGCTTGAACGCGCTGCGCCGGCGTGGGCACGAAGATCGGCCCGTGGTTGCGAGCGTCCTGCACCCGCTCGATCAGCTCGAAGGCGTCTTTGGCCAGCCGTTTACGCTGCGGCGCATCCAGGTCAAGGGGCCATCGCCGCGATGCAGGTCGCCTGAGCATTGGATCCTCCCGGTCGCATTGTGCCGGGCGGTGTAATTTGCGGGTTGCCGGGCGTTCGTGCGCAAACGCCCGGGGCCAGGACATCCCGTGACAGCACAGCAGCAACAGCATCCCCCGCCGGGGCCGGACTCGACCTTGAACCCGGTCGAGGCGCGGGCCCTGATTTTTCCGCTCTATGAAGGCCGCCTGCTGCGCAGCGGCGAGCCGATGGCCGATCACGCCGAGGGCCTTGCGCAGATCGTGCGTTCCGTTCGCGAGGCCCCCGATCTGCTGGCGGCCGCATACCTGTTCGGCGCCCATGAGGTGCTGCGCGATGCCGACGAGTGGGTCCGCGGCCGGGCCGGGGCGACGGTGGCGGTTCTGGTCAGCGATCTGCGGCAATTGCGGCAGTTGTCGGAGAGCCTGCGCTCGCGCGCAGTCGGCGCGGACGATGCCCGTCGCCGTGAACCACAGGCCGAAGCGCTGCGGCGCATGCTGCTGGCGATGGTCAACGATCCGCGGGTGGTCGTGCTGCGCCTGGCTTCGCGCCTGCAGACGATGCGGTTTCTGGCCGAGCAGCCCTCCTTCGCGCTGCGCGCTACGGAGGGTGACTCCGCCGTGGCCCTATGGGCCACAGCGGGGTCAATCGCGCGCGAAACGGCCACGCTGCTGGTGCCGCTGGCCAATCGCCTTGGCATCTGGCAGTTGAAATGGGAGCTTGAAGACCTGGCGCTGCGGCTGCTGGAGCCGCAGACCTACGATCAGATCGCGCGCCAGCTCGAGCAGACGCGCGAGCAGCGCGACCGAACGGTCCAGCAGGCCGCCGACCGCCTGCGCAGGATCCTGGCCGAGGCAGGCGTCCAGGCCGAGGTGAGCGGGCGGCCCAAGCACATCGCCAGCATCCACCAGAAAATGATCGCCAAGCGCCTGTCGATCGAGCAGGTGCACGATCTGCTGGCGCTGCGAGTGATCGTCGAGCAGATCGCCGGCTGCTACGAAGTGCTGTCGGTGGTCCATTCGAACTGGTCGCCGATCGAGACCGAATACGACGACTACATCGCCCGACCCAAGCGCAACGGATACCAGTCGCTGCACGCGGTGGTGCAGGATGCCGATGGCCGCCCGATCGAGATCCAGATCCGCACGCGCCAGATGCACCAGAACGCCGAGCTGGGCGTGGCGGCGCACTGGCGCTACAAGGAGGGGCGGCGCGATGCGGCGGCCGAATACGACGAGCGCATCGGCTGGCTGCGGCGCCTGTTCGACTGGAACCTGGATGCCGAGGCCGGCGACCAGCCTGGCGGGCAGGCGGCAGCGCAGCGCATCTACGCCCTGACGCCGCAGGGGCGCGCCGTGGAACTGCCGCCCGGGGCCACGCCGATCGATTTCGCCTACCACGTCCACACGGAGCTCGGCCATCGCTGCCGGGGCGCGCGCGTGGACGGGGCGCTGGTCGCGCTGAACACGCGCCTGCGCACCGGTCAAACGGTCGAAGTGATCGCGGCGCGCAGCGGCGGGCCGAGCCGCGACTGGCTCAACCCGGAACTGGGCTTCCTGGCGAGCGCGCGCTCCCGCACCAAGGTGCGGCAGTGGTTCAACGCGGTCGAGCACGAGCAGTCGGTGGCGGCCGGCCGGGAGGTGGTGGCGCGCGAGTTGCAGCGCCTGGGGCGCACCTCGGTGGGCCTGGAGGACCTCGCCCAGCGGCTGGGTTTTGCGTCAGTGGACGACCTGTTCCTGGCGGTGTCGCGCGAGGAGCTGGGTTCCCGCAGCATCGAGCAGGCGCTGTCGGGAACGGCCCCGGCGCAGGAAGCTGCCGAGGTCGTGCCGGCGCTGCGGCCGCCCAAGCCGACCCAGGGGCGTGTGCTGGTGGTCGGGGTCGATTCGTTGATGACCAGCCTGGCGCCCTGTTGCCACCCGATCCCGCCGGACGTGATCATCGGCTTCGTCACGCGCGGCCGCGGCGTCTCGGTGCACCGGGCCGAGTGCCCCAACGCCCGTTCCCTGGCCAAGCGCACCCCCGAGCGCGTGATCGACGTGACCTGGGGCGCGGGCGGCGATGGCTATCCGACCGAGGTCTTCGTGCTGGCGCAGGATCGGCCCGGCCTGCTGCGCGACATCTCGGAGGTGTTCGCGCGCGAGAAACTCAACGTGCTGGGCGTCAATACCCTGTCGCACGACGGCGAGGCGCGTATGCAGTTCACGGTCCAGGTGCCCGACGCCGCCACGACGCGCCGCACCCTGGTGCAGATCGGGGAGGTCAAGGGCGTGGTGGTCGCCCGCCGGCGCTGACATTGATCCCCTCTCCCGCGCCGCGGGAGAGGGGAGAAGTGCGTCAGAACGGCGCCAGATAGATCCGCCGCAGCGCCTTGCGGCGGCGCGGCTTGCGACCCTTGCCCAGACGGCCGATCAGCGACAAGGCCCGCTGTACGGCTTGGGGCAGCCTCATCGCTTAGGTTGACCCGCGGCCAGCTGCGCGGCCAGCAGGTCGAAGTGACGTCCATAGCGGCGGTTGATTCCGTCCAGCGACAGCCAGATCAGGAAGTCGGCGCTGTTGAAATCCGGGTCCCATGCCGGCTCGCCGCAGACCTTGGCTCCCAGCCTGACGTAGCCCTTGATCAAGGGGGGCATCTCGAAGGTGGTCGCGCGTGGAATGCGTTCGTGCGGAAACGGCAGGCGCGGAAACACGCGGTAATCGGCGCTGGCCAGGTAAAGCTGCAGCTCGTCGCGCAGGCGAGCCGCCTGCATTCCGCCGTCGCCCAGCGGGGCGCTGGCGCACCCGATCAGGTGGCGGTAGCCGGCGGCCTTCATGTACTGCGCCAGGCCGGCCCACAGCAGCAAAATGGCGCTGCCGGTCCGGTAGTCCGCGTGCACACAGGAGCGGCCGACCTCGATCAGGGACGGCCGCAGATGCGTCAAGCGGCTCAGATCGAATTCGTTTTCGGAGTACAGCTTGCCCAGCTCGCGCGCCTTGTGCGGGGGCAGGATCCGATAGGTGCCCACCACGCGCGTGGTGTCGTCGTCCCGCACGATCAGGTGATCGCAGAACGGGTCGAATTCGTCCTGATCGAGCGCGTCGTCGGTTTCGCCCAGCTGGGCGCCCATTTCCTGCGCAAAGACCTCGTAGCGCAGGCGCTGTGCATCCTCTATGTCGGCCGGGCCGCGCGCCAACCCCACTGAGAGCCGCGGCTCCCGCTGCGACTTGTCACTGCCGGGTTCGAGCAAGGAGCCATGTTGCACATCGCGAGAAGACATCGGCACTTCCGCCGTGGGATCGGCGGACTCTAAACGTCCTCGTTGTCGCATTCGTGAAGTGTTCATTTCAAGGAGATGACAACTCGGGCGCCGATTGTAAGCCCTCGTGTATGATCAACGGCCGTTTTATAGGCGCGTAGCTCAGCTGGTTAGAGCACCACCTTGACATGGTGGGGGTCGTTGGTTCGAGTCCAATCGCGCCTACCACCCGCTCATCACATGCCCTTGATATCCCTTCCTGACGGTACTCAGCGACGATACGATCGCCCCGTTA
>DASZFP010000027.1:0-4842 GCA_035939615.1 Burkholderiaceae bacterium
CGCTGCAGCGCCGCCGTGCTCATCGTTTTTCTCCCAATGCCTGGGCCGCCGCTACGACGCCCGCCGGAGCGGTGCGCCAAGGGTTCCACGGCGTCTGCATCAGAACCGCCAGCACCACCAGCCAGGCCAGCGTGATCGGTATGAACACCTTCCACCCCAGCCGCATGATCTGATCGTACCGGTAGCGCGGAAACGAGGCGCGGATCCAGATATACATCGAGGCCCCGACGAACACCTTGAGCACCAGCCAGAACCAGGGCGCAAGGCCATGGCTCCACCAGGCCGGCAGCACGATGCCCCACTTGGCCAGATCCACCGGCGCTTGCCAGCCGCCCAGGAACATCACAGCAGCCATGGTCGACAGCAGGATCATGTTGGCGTACTCGCCCAGGAAGAACATCGCAAAGCCCATTCCCGAGTACTCGACCATGTGTCCGGCGACGATTTCGGACTCACCTTCGACCACGTCGAACGGATGGCGGTTGGTCTCGGCCACCGCCGAGATCACGTAGACGCCGAACAGGGGCAGCAGCAGCCAGCAGTTCCACGACAGGAATGTCAGGCCATGGTCGGCGAACCAGCCGCGGCCTTGCAGGTTCACGATCGTGCTCAGGTTCAGCGATCCCGACACCATCAGTACGCCGACCAGCACGAAGCCCATCGCCAGCTCGTACGAGACCATCTGGGCCGAGGCGCGCAAAGCGCCCAGAAACGCATACTTGGAATTGGACGCCCAGCCGGCCACGATCACGCCGTAAACGCTCAGCGAAGTCACCGCCATCACGTACAGCAGCCCGGCATTGACGTCGGCCAGCACGATGCCGGGGGCGAACGGAATCACGGCCCAGGCTGCCAGGGCCGGCATCATCACCAGCACCGGCGCCAGCAGGAACAGGGCCTTGTCGGCCTGCGCCGGCAGGATCACTTCCTTGAATATCAGCTTGACGGCGTCGGCAATCGGCTGCAGCAGGCCGAGTGGGCCGACCCGGTTCGGGCCGATCCGGATATGCATCCAGCCGATCAGCCTGCGCTCCCAGTACGTGAGGTAGGCCACCAGCAGCAGCACCGGAACCACGATCGCAACGATCTTGAGCAGGATGATCAGCACAGCGAGCGCGGAGCCCCACTGGCCCGACAGCTCCAGCGCCTGACCCGGCCCGCTCATCCCGCGCGTTCCATTCGTATCGGTCCGAACATCGGGCCCAGCGCGCTGGTGGAAGAGTGCGCCGCCGGCACCCGGACCACGCCGTCCGGCAAGCGCGGATCGACCGCGCATTCGAGCAGCGCCACGGCCGCGCCCTGCCGCACCCAGGCCCGATCGCCGCGCGCCAGGCCGAAGCGCTTCAAGGTGGTCTCGTTCGCCGTCGCCCGTGGCGGGCGCGCATCGGCGGTTTTCTGCAGCGAGGCGGCGCGACGCACGATCGCGTCGGTCCAGTAGCCCGGCACGTCAGCGATCCGCTCGGCCTCGCCCGCGGCCTCGGGCGGCAGGCTCGGGTCGAGGCCCACCTCGTTGGACAGCCAGGCCGGCACGATCGACGGCAGCGCCGCGTCGCGCACCTGCTCGGGGCTCTCGTAGTCGAATCCCGCCAGCCCCAGCAGGTTGCCCAGCACCCGCAGCACTTTCCAGCCGGGACGGGACTGGCCGTGCGGATGGGTGGCCCCATTGAAGCTCTGAACCCGGCCCTCGGTGCTCACGAAGGTTCCGGCGGTCTCGGTAAACGGGGCGATCGGCAGCAGCACATGCGCGTATTCCATCGCACCGTTGCGGTACGGGCTGAACGAAATCACGCACTCGGCCGATGCCAGGGCCCGGGCGGCCAGCGCCGGATCGGCCATGTCGTACTCGGGCTCGCAGTGCCACAGCAGCAGCACGGACCGGGGCTGCTCCAGCATCGAGCGCGCGTTGAGCCCGCCGCGCAACGGGCGCGCGCCCGCGAGGTAACCCCCGACGCTGTTGGCGGCCTCGCCCAGAACCCCGGCCGTGGCGCCGATGGCCTGGGCGATCCAGTGGGCCCAGGCAGCGATGGCCGCCGCCTGCGGATGCTGGAGTGCGGCGTTGCCCAGCAGAACCGCGGCGCGGTTGCCGGAACACAGGCTTTCGGCGATCCGCACCGCCGTTTCATCCGGATCGACCTGGCTGGGCGCGGTGAGCGACTTGATGCGCGCCACCGCCGAAGCGATCTGCGCCAGCTGCGCGATCCAGCGCGACGGCGCCGTGATGCAGCGATGGGCGATGCTCATCAAAGGATCGTCGTCGACCGCGTGAAGAACGCTCAGCTGGCAGCCGTGCCCGACCGCATCGCGCAGCCGCACCGCCATCAGCGGATGGTCCTTGCGCAGGAACGAGCCCACCAGCAGCACCCGATCCAGGCGATTCAACCCCGCCACCGGCATCCCGAGCCAGGGGGCGCCGCGCCGCACCGGATCGGCCGAGAAATCGGACTGCCGCAGCCGAAAATCGACGTTATCGGAGCCCAGCGCGCGCACCATCTGCGACAGCAGGAACAGCTCCTCGAGCGTGGCCGTCGGCGAGGCCAGCGCGCCGATCCCATCGCCGCGGTCGCGCTGGCGCGCCTCCGTCAGCGTGGAGGCGACGAACCCGAGCGCTTCTTCCCATTCGACCTCGCGCCAGCCGCCGCTGTGGCGCAGCATCGGCCGCGTCAGCCGATCGGCCGCGTACAACCCCTCGTAGGAGAAGCGGTCGCGGTCCGACAGCCAGCATTCGTTGATCTCTTCCTTCTCGAACGGCACCACCCGCAGCACCTGCTGGCCCTTGACCTGGACGATCAGGTTGGAGCCGAGCGAATCGTGCGGACTGACCGACATGCGCCGCACCAGCTCCCAGGTGCGGGCCGCGTAGCGGAACGGCTTGCTGGTGAGCGCGCCGACCGGGCAGATGTCGATCATGTTGCCGGACACTTCCGAGTCGACGCCGTGCCCGAGAAAGGACAGGATCTCGGCGTGCTCGCCGCGGCCGGCCATGCCGAGCTCCATCACGCCGCCGATCTGCTGGCCGAAGCGCACGCAGCGGGTGCAGTGGATGCAGCGGGCCATTTCCTCGGCCGCCACCAGCGGCCCGATGTCCTTGTGGAAGACGACCCGCTTGGCTTCCGTGTAGCGCGAAGCCGACGGACCGTAGCCGACCGCCAGGTCCTGCAGCTGGCATTCGCCGCCCTGATCGCAGATCGGGCAGTCCAGCGGATGATTGATCAGCAGGAACTCCATCACGCTGCGCTGCGCTTCCTTGGCGCGCTCGCTGGTCGTTCGCACCGACATGCCGGCCGCCACCGGCGTGGCGCACGACGGCATCGGTTTGGGCGCCTTCTCGATCTCGACCAGGCACATCCGGCAGTTGGCCGCGATCGACAGCTTCTTGTGGTAGCAGAAGTACGGAATCGTGATGTTCAGCTGGTTGGCAGCCTCGAGCACGCTGGTGCCCTCGGGCACCGAGACCTTGCGGCCGTCGATCGTCAATTCAATGATGTTTTGGGCCATCGGACGCGAACACTACACGTAGCTGGGGACCAGACACGAGCGGTGTTCGATGTGGTGCTCGAACTCGTGGCGGAAGTGCTTCAGGAACGATCGCACCGGCAGCGCCGCCGCATCCCCCAGCGCGCAGATGGTGCGCCCGATGATGTTGTAGGCGACCGAGTCCAGCAGGTCCAGGTCCTCGATCTTGCCCTGCCCGTTCTCGATCCGGTGCACGATGCGGTACAGCCAGCCGGCGCCCTCGCGGCACGGTGTGCACTGGCCGCATGATTCCTCGTAGTAGAAGTAGGACAGCCGCTCCAGGGAGCGGACCATGCAACGGGTCTCGTTCATCACGATCACGCCGCCCGAGCCGAGCATCGAACCGGCCTTGGCAATCGAGTCGTAGTCCATGTCGGTGGCCAGCATCACGTCGCCCGGCAGCACCGGCATCGAGGAGCCGCCCGGGATGACCGCCTTGATGCGCCGCCCGCCCCGCATGCCTCCGGCCAGCTCCAGCAGCCTGGCGAACGGGGTGCCGAGCGGCACCTCGTAGTTTCCGGGTGAGCTTACGTCGCCCGAAACCGAAAATATCTTGGTGCCGCCGTTGTTGGGTCGCCCGAGCGACACGAAAGCGTCGCCACCGTGGCGCATGATCCACGGAACGGTCGCGAATGTCTCCGTGTTGTTGATGGTGGTGGGTTTGCCGTACAGCCCGTAGACGGCGGGAAACGGCGGCTTGAAGCGGGGCAACCCTTTCTTGCCTTCGATCGATTCCAGCAGCGCGGTCTCTTCACCGCAGATGTACGCGCCGAAGCCGTGCGTCGTGTACAGATCGAATGAAAAATCACTGCCCCGGATATTGCGGCCCAGATATCCAGCCTGATAGGCCTGGTCCAGCGCCTGCTGGAAGCGTTCGTAGGCCGGCCAGATCTCACCGTGGACGTAGTTATATCCGGCCGGACACCCGGTCGCGTACGCCGCGATCGCCATGCCTTCGATCACCGCGTGCGGGTTGTAGCGCAGGATATCCCGGTCCTTGAATGTGCCCGGCTCGCCTTCGTCCGAATTGCACACCAGGTACTTGGGTCCGACGTACGAGCGCGGCATGAAGGTCCACTTCAGCCCGGTCGGGAATCCCGCCCCGCCTCGGCCGCGCAGGGCCGATTTCTTCACCTCGGCGATGACCTGGTCCGGCGTCAATTTCTCCGACAGGATCCTGCGCAGCGCGGCGTACCCGTCGCGCTTCTCGTAGTCGGCGAGCTGCCAGTTTTCTCCGTTCAACCCCGCCAGAACGATCGGTTCGATGTGTCGCCCGTGGAAACAGGTCTGCGCGCTCATAAGTTTGGTGGAAAGGACCCTAACGGCCCC
>DASZFP010000028.1:0-3923 GCA_035939615.1 Burkholderiaceae bacterium
GCGACCTGCCTTCCCGGGTTCATCGACGCGCACGTGCACCTGTCATCGCAGACCAGCCCGACGCAGTACACCGACAAGTTCCGCTGGAACCTGGCCGACTACGTGCTGCGCTCGACCGTGTACGCGCGTCGCACGCTGATGGCCGGATTCACGACGGTCCGCAGCGTCGGGGACTGGAAGTACGAAACGGTCGCGCTGCGCAAGGCGATCGACGCCGGCGTCGTGGTGGGTCCACGCGTTCTGACGGCCGGGCAGGCGATCGGCTCGACCGGCGGGCACGCTGACCGCACCAACGGCTACCGGGACGACCTGGAGGGCGATCCGGGACCCACGGTCGGCATCATCAACGGCCCGGAGGAAGCGTGGAAGGCCGTGCGTCAGCACTACAAGGAGGGGGTCGACCTGATCAAGATCATGCCGTCGGGCGGGGTGCTGGACGAGAGCGCGAGCGGCGACAACCCGCAAATGACGCTGGAGGAGGTCCGTGCGGTGGTGGCGGCCGCGCACGACTACGGGTTCGCGGTGGCCGCGCATGCGCACGGGGCCGAGGCGATACGGCGCGCCGTGATCGGCGGCGTGGATTCGATCGAGCATGGCACCTTCATGAACGAGGAGGACATCCGGCTGATGAAGGAGCACGGAACCTGGTACGTGCCGACCATCAGCGCCGGCATGTTCGTCGCTGAAAAGGCCAAGGTGCCCGGCTATTACCCGCCGCCGGTGGCGGCCAAGGCCGCGGCGATCGGTCCGCACATCCTGGAGACGGCCGGCCGCGCCTACAAGGCGGGCGTGAAGATCGCCTTCGGAACGGACGCGGCCGTCTTTCCGCACGGCGACAACGGGCACGAGTTCGAGCTGATGGTGCAGGCCGGCATGCCGGCCGCATTCGCGCTGCAGGCGGCCATGACGCACGCGGCTGAATTGCTCCGGCGCACCGACAGCCTGGGCAGCGTCGAGGCCGGCAAGCTGGCCGACCTGGTCGCGGTCGAAGGCGATCCGCTCCAGAACGTCAGCGTGCTGCGCAAGGTGGGCTTCGTGATGAAAGAGGGCACTGTGTACAAGAGGGACGGCAGGGCGGTCGAGTTTCCCTGAGCGCGCGGCCGTCCCGTCTCTCGACTACAACGAGTTCAGGAACACGAACAGCTGCTGCTTCTGCGTCGGCGACAACTCTTCGAAGCGGCCGCGGATGTCCTCGGCCTCGTTGTCGTGGCGCCCGATGGCATCTTCCAGGCTCAACGAAGTCAGGTCGTGCATGAAGCGGGGTCGCATGCGCAGTCCCCATAGCGCGGCGGTGCGCAGTTTATGGGCGCTGTCCTGCGGTCCGCCCTGAACGATGCCGTCGCCCGTGCCGATGTCGTGCAGCAGGAAATCGCTGAACGGATGGATGATCTTGTTTCCGAGGGCATCCGGCACCGTGAACGTGCCGCCGTTGATGACCGTGCCGGGGGGCGCGGTCACGATCGTTTGCACGTGACAGGCGCCGCAACCGATTCGACCGAAGATCGCCTCTCCCGCGAGCGCCGCGGGAGTTGCCGCCAGGTTGGCATCGCGCGGGGGCACCTTGGTGCCCCGGATGAACTGAGCGAAGTGATCGATGTCGGCGAGCCCGATGTTGTCGGGTACGTCTTCCGGATCCGGCGTGACCTTGCCGATGGTCGTGGTGTCTTTGGGGCGCAAGCGGTTGGTGACGCCCATCTCGTTGAAGTAGGCGTCGCCAATGAACGATAGCAGGCTGCTGTGCTGATCCTTCCAGCCGAATCGTCCCACCCGCGTGATTCCGGGGGCCTCCAGGACCGGCATCATGACCGCCTCGCCATGGATGTTTCCGTCGCTCTTGCGAGGCTGCTCCTGCGCAATGGCCAGCAGAGTCGCGTCGTCGATCGCCTCGACAAAGCCATCGCCCAGGGTATTGAGCACCGCGCGCAGCGCGCGGATGTTCTCGGTCGCGGGAATGTGTTCCTGGGCTTGCGGAACGACCGCTCTGTCGTTGATGATCGAACGACCGCTGATGGTGTTGGCCCCGTCATTGATCGGCACCGTGGGGTTGACGAAATTGCCGCTCGCGTCGAGATGACCTACTCGGAGCTCGGTGAACTGGCTGGCGGCGCCGCTCACCGGGTTCTGATGGCACTCCGCACATGACCGTGCATTGAAGGTGGGCCCAAGCCCGGTGGTGACGTCGTGCGTCAGCTCGAAACTCTGCTGGTCGAGCGCGTAAGTGTCGCCGGCGGGTTCCTCGATGCCGTTGCTCTTGCTCTGAGAGCCCGGATTTTGAACGAGTGCGGGAGTGTCGAAGCCCGCAGGTGCTTCAGTCAGGGAATCCTGCGCCGGCAAGCCCATGGGAATCGCTGCCAGCGCGAGCAAACAGACGGGAATCGATCGAGCGATCATCGGTAGGTCTCCTCGATTGAGTTAAGGGCGACGAGCCGCGCATGCCCGGGCGGAGACGTCCGCAGCCGACCGATCCGTCATGGTCGAGTCACATCACGTCTCCGTGACCAAAGCGGCGATCGAAAACGGGGCGCGTGGGGACCCGCGCATCGCAAGGTGCACAACCCTTGGTGATGCGGTCGATCGTCTTCCCGCCATATCGCGAAGGGCCGGCTTTTATTCCCTGGCGAACGGGTTGGCGCTGGCGCCGCAGGGGCGGGCCCGCATTGACCACCCGCCGGCTCGGGCCGCATCATCGCGCTTCCCAAGATAATCGGACCAGAGGCGCAATGAACCACAGAGACCCGACGCTGCGCAGGGACACGTCGCGGCGTTTTCCTGCTGCAGCACTGCTGGCGCTGGTTGGCCTTCTGATCGCGTTGCCGTGCGCGGCCCAGCCGTTTGCGGTCCACGAGGGCGACTTCCGGATCGCGAACTTCCGGTTCGAGAGCGGCGAGTCCCTGCCCGAACTGAAGATGCACTACCGCACGCTCGGCGCCCTGCAGCACGACGCCCAGGGCCACGCCACCAACGCGGTGCTGATCCTGCACGGAACGGGCGGCTCGGGTGCACAGTTCGTCGGGTCCAGGCGCACCGACGACCTGTTTGGCGGCGAGCTGTTCGGTCCGGGCCAGCCGCTCGACATCCAGCGCTACTTCATCGTGTTCCCCGACTCGATCGGGCACGGCAAGTCGTCCAAGCCCAGCGACGGGCAGCACGCGCGCTTTCCGAGGTACGGTTACCGCGACGCGGTACAGGCACAGTTCCGCCTGCTCACCGAGGGGCTCGGGGTCGACCATCTGCGCCTGGTGTTCGGCACCTCGATGGGCGGAATGCAGACCTGGCTGTGGGGAGAGCGCCACCCGGATTTCAGCGACGCGCTGATGCCGATGGCGAGTTTGCCCACCCAGATCTCCGGGCGCAACCGGATGTGGCGCCGGCTGGTGCTGGACGCGATCCGACTGGACCCCGGATGGGAAGGCGGCGAATACAAACAGCAGCCGGCCGGGCTGCGTCCCGCCGTGCAGATGCTGCTGCTGATGTCCTCCAATCCGGTTCTGCGGCAGAAGGAAGCGCCCACACTGCAGGCGGCCGATCAGTTGACCGACCGGCTGACCTCGGAACTGCTCGACTCGAACGACGCCAACGACCTGCTGTTCCAGGTGCAAAGCTCGTACGACTACGATCCAGGGCCGGACCTGGAGAAAATCTCGGCCCCGCTGGTGGCGATCAACACCGGCGATGACCTGATCAACCCGCCCGAGCTCGGAATCCTGCAGCGCGAGATCGGCCGGGTCCCGCACGGGCGCGCGCTGCTGATCCCGGCCGACGACCGTACGGTCGGGCACGGCACGCATACCAAGGCCGTGGTGTGGAAGGAACACCTGGTCGAGCTGCTGCGGCAGAGCCAGCGGTGAGGGCGCTCACCCTCACCCCCTCCCCTCTCCCGCTGCGCGGGCGAGGGGCGATACCGAGTGCCCCTGCGAACTGCA
>DASZFP010000029.1:0-5056 GCA_035939615.1 Burkholderiaceae bacterium
GTGCGCGTCGATGAACCCGGGAAGGCAGGTCGCGCCGGCGAGGTCGATTTCCTGCGCGCCGGGCCGCGGTTCGCGCCCCGCGACCACCTCCTTGAAGCGCTTGGCCTCGATCACCACCGTGCTCGGGCCGCGCATCTTGCCGGACGGCGCGTCGAACAGCTTGCCGCAGTACACGACGGTGACGGGCGATGGGGAATCAGCGCTGGTATCGGCCGCCAGGCCAGCGCTGCAGCAGGCCGCGGCGAGCGCCGCAGCGACCATCCTGGATCCCCTCATGGCATCTTCTCCGTTGCGGCCCAGCCGCCACCGCGCCGCTGGGGCCCGCGGAGTTTACGGTGGTCCGCGCCGCGACGGCTCCAGAACCTACCGCAATCAGGGTTATCGCGGAGAAGACCGGGACTGCTGTCGCAACAGGGCCGTTAGACTTCTTCGGGTACGCGCATCGGGTCGCGATGCGCGAGGAAACCGGTTGATGAACGGCACCGCCGCGATGGAATTCCGTCGAGGGGCCGGGGAAAGCGTCGTCGCGCTTCGCGGCACGCTGGATGCCCGGACGCTGCCCCCGATATGGCCCGGTGCGCGCGCCGCCGTGCGTGAAAATGGGGCCTCGCCGCTGCGGGTGGACGCGGGCGGCGTCACGTATTGCGACGGCTCGGGCATCGCCTTCCTGGTCGACCTGCTGCGCGAAGGCACCCGGCAGGGCGGTCGCGTCACGATCACCAATTTGGCGCCTCGCTTCGCCGAGCTTCTGGGCCAGTTCGATCACGCCGCACTGGACGACGAGGCGCTGACCCCGCGGGCGCCGCCGCTGTCGCTCATCGAGCAGCTGGGCCGCGCGTCGCTGCAACTGGCCGCCGATCTGAGGCAGCAGACCGATTACCTGCGGCGCGTGCTGGGCTGCCTGTCGTACCAGCTGACGCACCCGTCCGCGGTGCGCTGGAAGGAAGTGCTGGGCGTGGCCGAGCAGACAGGAGTCAACGGGCTGCCGGTGGTGACGCTGATCGCCTTCCTGATGGGGGTCGTGCTGGCCTACCAGGCGGCGGTGCCGATGCGCCAGTACGGAGCCGAGGTGCTGGTCGCCAACCTGATCGGACTGTCGATGCTGCGCGAGCTGGCGCCATTGATGACCTCGATCGTGCTGGCCGGGCGGACCGGCGCGGCCTTCGCGGCCGAGATCGGCACGATGAGGGTCAACGAGGAAATCGACGCCCTGACGACGATGGCGCTCGATCCACTGCGCTTTCTGGTGGTCCCGCGCCTGCTGGCCACGATGTTCGTGACACCGCTGTTGACGATCTTCGCCGGAATCGTCGGATTGATCGGCGGCGGCCTGGTGATGCTGTCGTTCGACATCCCGCTGGTCACCTATTTCAAGCAGATAATGGGCGTCGTTTCGATCGGCGATTTCACCGGCGGGCTGTTCAAGTCGACTGTGTTCGCTTTCCTGGTGGCCGCGATCGGCTGTCTGCGCGGCCTGGAGACGGTGGGCGGACCGCAGGCGGTCGGGCAGGCGGCCACGCGCGCCGTCGTCAGCGCCATCGTGATGATCGTCGTCTTCGACGGCCTGTTCGCCGTGCTGTTCAACCTGTTCGGGTTCTGAGCGCGATGTCGGCGCAGTCCATCATCGAGGTCGACAACCTGACGATCGGGTACTCGGCCGACGGCGAGAGCACGGTGCTGCTGCAGAATGTGTCGTTCCGGGTGCTGCGGGGCGAGGTGTTCGTCATCCTGGGCGGATCGGGCTCGGGCAAGAGCACGTTGCTGAAACACATGATCGGGCTGCACCAGCCGCTGCGTGGCCGCATCGCGATCGATGGCGACGACATCGTGACGGCCGACGCCGCAGCGCGCCGCGCGATCATGCGCAAATTCGGCGTGATGTACCAGATGGGGGCGTTGTTCGGCTCGATGAGCACGCTGGAGAACGTACGGCTGCCGCTGGAGGAATTCACCGAATTCGATGACGACGCGATCGACCTGGTGGCCCGCACCAAGCTGTACCTGGTGGGGCTGGAGGCGGCGGCGCATCGTTTGCCGGCGGAGTTGAGTGGCGGCATGCAGAAGCGCGCCGCGATCGCCCGCGCGATGGCGCTCGATCCGGTCATCCTGTTCCTGGACGAGCCATCGGCGGGGCTGGATCCGATCACCTCGGCCGGCCTCGACCGGCTGATCCTGCGGCTGGCGCGCACGCTCGAAATCACGTTTGTCGTCGTCAGCCATGAGCTGGCCAGCATTTTCGCGATTGCCGACCGCGTGATCATGCTCGATGCGCAAACACGCGGCATCATCGCCACCGGGACCCCGGAGCAGTTGCGCGACCACAGCGACAATCCCTGGGTGCACCGGTTCTTCAACCGCGTATCCGAGGAAGCCACGCCATGAAACCGTCGCGCGATGCTCCTGACATCATGAGCCAGACCGCCGATCGCGTCAGCCGCCCCAGGAAGACCGATCCGCGCCTGCTCCGCGTCGGCACCTTCGCTGCGCTGGCGCTGGTGCTGTGCGCGGTCGTGGTGCTGGCGCTGGGCGGCTCGCGCTGGTTCCGGCGGTCGGCAATACTGGAGACCTATTTCGATGAAAGCGTCCAGGGGCTCGACATCGGCTCCAAGGTCAAGTACCGCGGCGTCGTGCTCGGGCAGGTGACGCACATCGGCTTTACCTACGAGAAGTACGAGATGGAAAATCCGGCGCGCAATCCGAAGCGCTATGTGCTGGTCGAGGCGCACGTGCGGCCCAAGCTGGTCGGAATCCGCCAGACCTGGGACGATGCGAACCGCGAGAAGGAGATCGCCAAGGGACTGCGGATCCGCCTGGCCTCGCAGGGGCTGACGGGAACCAACTACCTGGAGATGGATTACATGGATCCGGCCACCAATACTCCGCTGCCGATCGACTGGACGCCGGAACATTTCTACGTCCCATCCGCCCGCAGCACCGTGACGCAGATCGTCGACGCGGCCGAGCAGACGCTGGCCAAGGTCGAGCGGCTCGACCTGGAAGGAACGATCACGAACCTGAACAAGCTGCTGGCCTCGATGAATCGCACGGTCGAAGCGCTCGACACGGCCGGGATCTCGAATCACGCGCAATCGGCGTTGCGCCAGGTCGAAGCGATACCGTTTGCCCAGATCGGGCAGGACGCGCGCCAGCTCGTCGCCGAGCTGCGCGATACGAATCGCTCGCTGCAGCAGACCATCGCCAGCCCGCTGTGGACCGGCATCGCCCAGGACCTGCGGGCCACGGCCGCGCAGACGCGCAAGCTCGCCGAGGACCCCGCGCTGTCATCGCTGATCGCGCGGGCCGACCAGGTCACCCGCCGCGTCGACCGTCTGCTGGCCAGCCGCGACAGCGAGCTCGGCGAGGCGGCCGATAATCTGTTGCAGATCAGCGAAAACCTCCGGCAGCTCACCGAAGTGCTCAAGCGCCAGCCGTCAGCGGTGCTGTTCTCGACGCCGCCGGCGCCGCTGCCGAGATAGCGATGCCGGGATGCCGGATGGTGGTGGCCGGGCTCGCGGTTGCGCCGTGGCCCCGACTGGCGCAGGCTGCCCTGCTCGCGCTGACAGCCGGCTGCGTCAGCGTCGCCGACCCGCCCCCGCGCCACACCTTCCTGGTTCAGCTCGACCCCACCGCAGGCGGTGCACGCTCCGAGCGCAAGCCGGCCGCGATCGTGTACGTGGCGCCGGTCGTGGTGGCGGCGCCGTTTTCCGGGCGCGGGCTCGTGGTGCAGCAATCGCAGCTCGGTTTTGCAGCGGATCCGTACGCCGAGTTCGCCGCCAACCCGGTTTCGATGTGGACCGACGCGGAGCGCAACTGGCTCGACGCGCGTCGCTTGTTCGAGCGCGTGCTGCGCTATGACAGCCGCGCCGACGCCGCGCTGACGCTGGAAACGAATCTGCTGGAAGCGGTCGTCGATCGCCGCCCCGGGCAGCCAGCCGCCTCGCGGGTAACGGTCCGCTTCCTGCTGATCGGGAACGCGGAGCCGTACCAGGTGCTGCTGGACCGGACCTTCACGCGCGCCGAGGCAGTCACCGGCGCCGGCGCCGAGCGCGAGGTCGCTGCGCTCTCGCTCGCCTTCGAAGACGCGCTGCGCGACCTGGAAGAAGCCGTGACGCGGATGCCCAACTGATGCAACTGCTGGTTGACCTGGTGCTTCGTTACGGGCTGGCCCTGGCCTTCGTCACGGTTCTGATCGAGCAGATCGGTCTGCCGCTTCCGTGCTACCCGATTCTGGTCGTGACGGCCGCGCTGTCCGCGCGGGGCGCCTACAGCGTGCCGCAGCTCATTGCGGTGAGCGTGATCGCCTGCCTGCTGGCCGATTACGCCTGGTTCCGCGCGGGCGCGCGCTTCGGCCGGCGGGTATTGACACTGATGTGCCGCATCTCGCTGTCGCCGGACAGTTGCGTGCGGCAGACCGAGTCGATCTACGAACGCTGGGGCGCCCCTTCGCTGCTGATTGCGAAGTTCGTCCCGGGGTTCGGCGCTGTCGCCACCGCGATGGCCGGGGTGGTCGGCGTCAGCCCGCTCGCGTTCGTGCTGTTCGACGCGATGGGCGCGGCGATCTGGACCGGGGTGGCGGCCGCGCTCGGCTGGATCTTCCGCGATGCGGTCGACGATATTCTCGCCGTGATCGCGTCGGCCGGCCGCGTGGGGGTGTTGGCGATCGCCTGTGCCTTCGCGCTGTACCTGATGGCCAAGCTGGTGCAACGCCAGCGCCTGCGGCGGCAGCTGCGGATGGCGCGCGTATCGGCCGAGGAACTGAGTGACATGCTCAAGGGCGAGCCGCCGCCGCTCGTGATCGATGTGCGCTCGGCCGGCAGCCGCGAAGCCGGCATGATCCCCGGTTCGCGCTGGATCGAGGTGCACGCTCCCGACGAGGAACTGCGCAGCCTGCCGGTCGCCGATGAGGTCATCATCTACTGCGCCTGTCCGAACGAAGCCTCCGCCGCGGCCGTGGCCAAGCGGCTGATGAACGCCGGATTTCGGCGGGTGCGACCGCTCAAAGGCGGCATCGACGCCTGGGTCGCTTCGGGTCTGCCGCTCGAGGTGACGGCAGCGG
>DASZFP010000030.1:0-20516 GCA_035939615.1 Burkholderiaceae bacterium
GGCCGATGGCGGGCCGCTAAGCGGCATCGCCGACGCGGGCCGCCTGTCGAGCAGCGAAAAGAGGGTTTCGGGATCGAGGTTCATGGGGATGTCCTCCTACCCATACGGACGCAAAGCTCAACCCAACCCCGACAGGCCGCGCTCATCGAATCGCAGTTGCCTGCGATCTGACTAGGACACAGCGTGAAGGAGCGATAGCTGATCGTCCCTTTTCGGAGCGCAGTAGACATCCACGTGGAACTTCCATTCACGTGGGACTTCGTTCAAACGAAACAAGGGGGACATCCGATGAGTAACCGAGTCACCAGCAAGCTGCTGGCAGGGACGATTTTGATCCTGGTAATCGGGGCTGCGCCCGCCGCCCGCGCCGACGGTTCAGCGCGCGAGCACGCAGACGCGGAGCGTGCGGCCGGCACCCCCGTGACCGCATCCTGCGGGCAGGTGTCGCGCGGCAACGGCTGCGTGCTCTATACGGTTCCAGCAGGACACGCGTTCGTGCTCGAGACCGTCACCTGGTCGACGTACTTTCCGAACATCGCGAACGTCTACGCAATTCAAATTTTCGGGGCGGTGCCGCCTTCCGGCACCGGCCTGCCCATGGGCACCGGCTTTCAGGTCAACATCGTCGGCACGGTGGCCCAGGCCTACCTGAGCAGTCCCGCAGAGCTCGTCAGTGTCGGCAGCCAGGCCGTACGGTGGTATTTCACGGAAGGCCAAGTAATATCCGCCAGCCCGATCATGGCGGGCAACAGTATCCCGACGGACGTTGTGATGGCCGCTGGAATTTCGGGTCGCCTCGAATCGCGATAGATGGACCGGGCGGCCACCGACAGGTGGCCGCCGACGGTGTGACGGCAACCAAGGGGTGGCAAAAATCCCTGAAGACAAAGCATCAAGGAGACAGCACGCATGCCTTACCGCAATCGGTCCGCGGCGTCCCTGGCCGCCTTTTGTGTACTGGCCTTGGCCGCCGCGGCGCCGGTCGCTGCGTCAGCAGCGGTCACCGACCCCTTCGCCGGTCGCGACCCGTCGGTGGCGCCCGGAAACGACTTTTTCGCCAATGCCAACGGCGCCTGGCTGCGCCGGACCGAGATCCCTGCCGATCGCAGCAGCTACGGCGTGGGCGCCCAGTTGCAGGAACTGGCGGACCAGCGAATCAACGAGATCATCCGTGACGCCGAGCAGAATGGCGCCGCACCCGGCAGCGAGATGCGCAAGATCGGCGACTACTTCGCCACGTTCATGGACGAGGAGGCCATCGAGGCCAAGGGTCTGAAGCCCCTGCAGCCGGCCTTGCAGGCCATTGACGCCATCGGCGACCGGGCGGCGCTGGCGCGCGCGCTGGGCGCCACGGTGCGCGCCGACGTCGACGTGCTTAACAACACGAACGTCTACACCCGCAACATCCTCGGCTTGTGGGTCGCCCAGGACCTCGACGAGCCCGCACGTTATGCGCCCTACCTGCTGCAGGGCGGGCTGGGCATGCCCGACCGCGATTACTACATCGAGGACACGCCGCACATGCGCGAGATCCGCGCGCGCTATCGCGAACACATCGCGACCGTGTTGCGCCTGAGCGGCCTGGCCGATGCAGACGCGCGCGCCGCACGCATCTTCGACCTCGAACTGCGCATGGCCCGGGTGCACGCCACCCGCACCGAGACGGTCGACGTCAAGCGGGGCGACAACCACTGGCGGCGTGCACAGTTCGACGTCAAAGCGCCCGGGCTGGACTGGGATGAATTCTTCCGGGCGGCGGGGCTCGCGCAGGCTCCCGAATTCATCATCTGGCAACCACAGGCCGTCACCGGGATCGCCGCGCTCGCCGCCAGCGAGCCGATCGCGACCTGGCAGGATTACCTGCGTTTTCACACCGTCGACCACCTGGCCGGCTACCTGCCGCGCGCCTTCGCACAGGAGCAGTTCCACTTCTACGAGAACGTGCTGGACGGCACACTGCGGATTCGCGAGCGCTGGAAGCGCGCCGTGGCCGCCACCAGCGAGGCTCTGGGCGAAGCAGTCGGCCACCTGTACGTGCAGCACTATTTCCCGGCGGCCGACAAAGCACAGGTCGAGCAGCTGGTGCGCAATCTGATCGCCGCGTTCAACCGGCGCCTGGACCAACTCGCCTGGATGGACCCTCAGACCCGCCGTCAGGCCAAGCAGAAGCTCGCCACGCTGAAGGTCGGCGTCGGCTATCCGGACCGCTGGCGCGACTACGGTGCGCTGGAGGTGGTGCGCGGCGATGCGGTCGGTAATCGCCTGCGCGCGGAGGCGTTCGAGACCCGCCGCAACCTGGCCAAGCTGGGCCGGCCGATCGACCGGGACGAATGGGTGATGAACCCGCAGCTGGTCAACGCCGTGAACCTGCCGGTGATGAACGCCATCCAGTTTCCCGCCGCCATCCTGCAGGCGCCCTTCTTCAGCGCCGACAACCCGGCCGCGGTGAACTATGGCGCCATTGGCGCCACAATCGGCCACGAGATCAGCCACAGCTTCGACGACCAGGGAGCCTTGTTCGATGCGAGCGGCAGGCTGCACAACTGGTGGACGCCGGGCGACTTCGCGCACTTCCAGGCTTCCGGCGAGGCGCTGGCGCGCCAGTACGACGCCTACCACCCCTTCGCGGACGTCGCCGTCAACGGCACGCTGACGCTGAGCGAGAACATCGCCGACCTGGCCGGCCTGTCCGTCGCCTATGACGCCTATCACCTGTCGCTGGCCGGTTCGCCCGCGCCCCTCGTAGCGGGCCTGACCGGCGACCAGCAGTTCTTCCTGGGATTCGCCCAGTCCTGGCGCAACAAGGTGCGCGAGCCGGCACTTCGAGAGCGCATCATCACCGACGGGCATGCCCCCGCCGAATACCGGGCCGACACCGTCCGCAATCTGGATGCCTGGTACGCGGCGTTCGACGTCCACCCCGGCCAGGCGATGTACCTTCAGCCGGCGCAGAGGGTGCGGATCTGGTAAGCGATCCGTGCCGACGCTCAAGCAGCCTGGACCGGGCACATGACCGACGCACTGCTGGCCAACATCGTCTGGCACAGCCTCGCCGGCCCTCATGCACCCTACGCTTGCGGCACCCAAAGCGCGCGTCGCTATGCACGGGGCTTTTCTCCCGTGATGGCGTTCGCAAACCCGGAACGCGCGGACTTTTCAGCGGTGGAGCCGTTCTGCGACGTCGGCGAGCACCTGTACTGCGCGGCATGGTCCGGTCCGGCGCCGCCCGGCTGGCGGATCGATGTGGACAGCATGGGTCACCAGATGCTGTGGGAGGGCGGCGTCCCGGCGATCGACCCGGGGCTTTGCGCCGTGCGCCTGGGCGCTGGACACGTGCCGCAGATGCTGCAACTCACTGCTCTGACGAAGCCGGGACCGTTCGCGGAAAGGACGGTCGAGCTGGGCGAGTACTACGGCGTCTTCGAGGGCGAACGATTGATCTCGATGGCGGGGGAGCGGTTTCATGCGGGGACCCTCAGGGAGATCAGCGGCGTGTGCACGCACCCCGACTTCCAGGGTCGCGGCCTGGCACGCCGGCTGGTCGAAATGCTGCTTCGGATCGAGCTGGCGCGCGGCGAGGCTCCCTTCCTGCACGTCATGACCGACAACCACCTGGCTCGGCGCGTCTATGAACGCATGGGATTTCGTCGAATACAGGACTGCGTCGTACGGGTGCTGTCGCGCACGTAAACTACATACCTTTCGCTGCCTCTCACACCTGCAAAGGAATTCGAATGACAAGCGCGACCGTTGTGCGATCGTTCGGGGCGATCCTGCTGTTCGGACTTGGCGTGGCCACCGGGATCGTCGCGCAGACGAGGACCGATTCGCCTAAGCGGGTCGAGCAAAAGCGCGCGGACCTGAGCGGCGCGTCCGGCATGGAGGTGATCGCGTCGACGGCGGAATACAAGCCCGGCGAGGGGATCGACCTGCACTTCCACCACGGCGTCGAGGCAGCCTACGTGCTGCAGGGCGCGCGCGTGCAGCCGCCAGGCAAGGACCCGATCACCCTGGCGACGGGCGCGACGATCATGAACCTGCGCGACGTCAAGCACGGCGGATTCAAGGTCGTCGGCGACACGTCGTTGAAGCTCTTCACAGTTCACGTCGTGGACAAGGGCAAGCCCCTGTACGACTATTCGAACTGACGCCCGTGAGACGAACGATTCTGCCGGTCTGCCTGTGCTTCGCGCTGGCTGGCGCGTTCGCCCAATCGGAAACACTCGAAAGGAGCGCCACGCCCGCGGAGATCCAGGGCGAATGGCAACTGCTGCCGGTGGCGGACACGTTCCAGCCCAGGGTCCTGAAAACGAATCCATGGCCGGCCGAATGCCAGTGGTATTCGTTCGGTGGATCGGGCGAGCTCAGCAGCACGGACAAGCTCAAAGGGCCCTGCGATGTGCTCACCTCGAAGCAACTTCACGAAGCGTTCGCGAAAACGACCGCGGTGGTTTCCTGGAAGTACGACTTTAACCCGGTCTACACAAAGCCCCTCATCACGGTCACGAGAAGCGACGTCGGGCGATACCGGGAGTACTGGGATCCGCAAATGGTGGTCAAGCCGTTTTCCAAATACGGGCTCGACTTGCGGCAAGGCGATTTGATTCTGTACCTGGTCGACCTGAAAACACATAAACGGGTTTTGGTGCGCCCCCTTCGCAGGCTGCCCTGATCAGATCGCATACCCCATGCTGATCCGTTCTTTCCACTTCGGGACATTCACACCCTTCACGAGAAGCCACAGGCAAAACGACGACTCGCCAATCAGTGGCGGAACCAGAATGGCGGGTGTTATCAGGTCTGCGAATGCGGGGGCAAAAAGCGCCGCAAAACAGGCCGTCAGATAACTCGCACCGGCAACCTGCATCAATATACCGATGAGTCTGGGTAAATAGCCGGATCTGAAAATCAGGTAACCATTCACGAGGCACGTGCAGCCAAAAAATATCAGGGCAATATTGAAGGCAACGTCATGCGACCTGAGAGCGAGGTTCGCGAGAATCTGCAGCTGCTGCGGCTCAAAGGCTTTCAGGTACTCGGCATTCCCCAGTGTCGGCATCACCACGAGAAGAAACAGCTTGCTGATGGCCTCCACGGCAAGAGACACCAGATTGAAAAGCACCGCAAGCAGAACCAGCTGTTTGCTGACTGGCCTGAGCAACAGATATTCAATCCACAACAGTGGAACGGCACACAACGGGACGATCAAGTTGCCGGCGACGCTGAGGCGCCACAGGTCCGGTGAGGACGCAATGTTGTGAGCCGTCGTTGCAGCGTCGCCCGGTACGACAAGTGTGTTCGCGACGAATCCCTCAAAAAAAGCGCCGAGAACTATGATTGCGAGGTACAGCGCGCCACCCAGCCGTGCATACCCCTGTGGGGACGTTTCAACCGACCGGCTTGCCATCACACACTGCCTCGCATGCCGACGGCCATCGATCCCCCCGCCGTTCGAACTCAGCTCTTCGATATCTTGATCGCCGGCATCTTGGACATGAGGTCCTTGGCGCGCTCCGAGATCCTGATGGCGACCTGGCGCGCGATCGCCCGGTACTGATCGGCGATGGCTCCGTCCGGCTCGGCCACCACGGTCGGCCGGCCCGAGTCCGTCTGCTCGCGGATCCGGATGTCCAGCGGCAGCGAGCCCAGCAGATCGACCTCGTACTGCTTGGCCATCCGCTCGGCCCCGCCCGACCCGAATATGTGTTCGGCGTGGCCGCACTTCGAACACACGTGCACGGCCATGTTCTCGACGATGCCCAGGATCGGCACGCCCACCTTCTCGAACATCTTCAGGCCCTTCATCGCATCGAGCAGCGCGATGTCCTGCGGCGTGGTCACGATCACGGCGCCGGTCACCGGCACCTGCTGCGCCAGCGTCAGCTGGATGTCTCCGGTCCCGGGCGGCATGTCCACGATCAGGTAATCGAGGTCCTTCCAGTTGGTCTGGTTCAGAAGCTGCTGCAGCGCGCTGGTCACCATCGGGCCGCGCCACACCATGGGCGTGTCCGCCTCGACCAGGAAGCCGATCGAGCTGGTCTGGATGCCGTGGCCCTGCAGCGGCTCCATGGTCTTGCCGTCCAGGCTCTCCGGGCGGCCCGAAATGCCCAGCATGGTGGGCTGGCTGGGCCCGTAGATGTCGGCATCCAGCATCCCGACCCGCGCGCCCTCGGCCGCCAGGGCCAGCGCCAGGTTGGCCGCAACGGTGCTCTTGCCCACCCCGCCCTTGCCGGAGGCCACCGCAACGATGTTGCGCACGTTGGGCATCACCTTCAGGCCCCGCTGGACCGTGTGCGGCACGATCTTGGAGCCGACCGAAACCTCCACGCCGGCCGCGCCGGCCTGCTTCAGCGCGGTCGTGATCAGCTCCCGGATCCGCCCGAACTGGCTGGCGGCCGGGTAGCCGAGCTCCACATCGAGGCTGACGCGTTGGGCCTCGCCCGGCCCGTCGATGCGGACGTTGCGCACGGCGCGTGCAGAGACGAAATCCCGCCCGGTATTCGGATCGATCACCGACGAGAGCACCTGGTTCACTGCGGCAAGGTCGAGCACCGTCATTCACCCGTAGAATGGCCAACCGTACAGCATACTTCAGCCTCGGCGCGCCCCGGCCGCCATCTGCCCCATGCATCCGCGGAAATTGTTCGTCACGACCGCCCTGCCGTACGCGAATGGCGCGCTGCACATCGGGCACATCATGGAATACATCCAGGCCGACATCTGGGTGCGGTTCCAGAGAATGCTCGGCCACACCGTCCACTTCGTCGGTGCCGACGATGCCCACGGCGCGCCGATCATGATCGCGGCCGAAAAGGCCGGGCTGTCGCCGCGCGAGTTCGTCGCGCAGATCGCGGCCGGCCGCCCGCGCATGCTGCAGGGCTTCGGCTTGGGCTTCGACCACTGGCACTCGACCGAGTCGCCCGAAAACACCGAGCTGTCGCAGCGCATCTATGTGCGCCTGCGCGAAAACGAGCTGATCGCGATCCGGCCGGTCGAGCAGCTGTTCGATCCGGTCAAGGGCATGTTCCTGGCCGACCGCTACGTGAAGGGCCAGTGCCCCAACTGCGGCGCGCCCGACCAGTACGGGGACGCGTGCGAGGTGTGCGGCGCGGTGTACGCCGCCACCGAGCTGAAGAATCCCTACTCGGTGCTGTCGGGCGCCAAGCCCGAGCTCAGAACCTCGGAGCACTTGTTTTTCATGCTGTCGGACCCGCGCTGCGTCGAGTTCCTGCGCGACTGGACCCAGGGCGGGCGCCTGCAACCGCAGGTCGCCAACAAGGCAAAGGAGTGGCTGGAAGGCGAGCGGGGGCTGGCGGACTGGGACATTTCGCGCGACGCGCCGTATTTCGGCATTCCGATACCCGACGCACCGGGCAAATTCTTCTACGTCTGGCTGGACGCGCCGATCGGCTACCTGGCGAGCCTGAAAGCCTATTGCGCGCTGCGCGGCATCGACTTCGAGGCGCTGCTGCGCGATCCGTCGACCGAGCAGATTCACTTCATCGGCAAGGACATCATCTACTTTCACACGCTGTTCTGGCCGGCCATGCTGAAGTTTGCCGGCGCTCCGTTCAAGGTGCCCGACCGCGTCTACGTGCACGGGTTCATCACGGTGAGCGGCGAGAAGATGTCCAAGAGCCGCGGCACCGGGATCGATCCCGGGCGCTACCTCGACCTGGGGCTGAACCCGGAATGGCTGCGCTACTACATCGCGGCCAAGGTTAACTCGCACGTTGAGGACATCGACTTCAACGCCGAGGACTTCGTGTCGCGCGTCAACAGCGACCTGGTGGGCAAGTTCGTCAACATCGCCAGCCGCGCCTCGCATTTCATCCAGAAGAACTTCGGCGGGGCACTGGCCGAGGTGGCCGCGCCGGCCGGCGGCGTCGGTCACGAGATCCAGGTGCAGTTCCAGGGGCGCGCCGCCGAGCTGGCCCAGCTGTACGAGACGCGCGAGTTCAGCAAGGCGATGCGTGAAGTGATGGCGCTGGCCGACGCCGCCAACGAATGGTTCGATGCGCGCCGCCCGTGGGAGCTCGCCAAGGCCGACGGGGCCGATGCCAGGCGGCAGCTGCACGAAGTCTGCAGCGTCGCGGTCAACCTGTTCCGGCTGCTGACGGTCTACCTGGCGCCGGTGCTGCCGGCGCTGGCGCGCGAAGCCGAGGCGTTCCTGCGCGTGAAGCCGCTGCAATGGGCGCACGCGCGCCACCTGCTGCCCGGCGGCCACCGGATCGCCGCTTATCATCACTTGATGGCGCGGGTCGATCCGAAGCAGGTGGCGGCCTTGTTCGAGTCGCCCGAGCCGCCGGCGCCGGCCGGGCGGGCCGCGGAACCGTCGACCATCGGCATCGACGAGTTCTCGCGGATCGACCTTCGGGTGGCGCGGATCGTGGCTGCCGAAGCGGTCGACGGCAGCGACAAGCTGCTCAAGCTGACGCTCGATGTGGGCGACGGGCGGCCGCGGCAGGTCTTCTCCGGGATCAAGTCGGCCTACGACCCGGCCGACCTGGTGGGCCGATTGACGGTGATGGTTGCGAACCTGGCGCCCCGCAAGATGAAGTTCGGCTTGAGCGAAGGCATGGTGCTCGCCGCCAGCGACGAGCCGGGCGGCCGGCCGGGCGTATTCCTGCTGGATCCGGACGCGGGGGCCCACCCGGGGATGCGCGTTAAGTAAGTTCGGTAGAAAAGCGCCCTCACCCCCTCCCCTCTCCCGCTTGCGCGGGCGAGGGGCGATACGGCGTGCGGGTGCGAATGCCTGCGCACTTGTGGGTCTCGGTCGCCCCTCGCCCGCGCAAGCGGGAGAGGGGAGGGGGTGAGGGGTGAGGGCCGCCGCTACAATGCCGGCTCGGGGAGGTTGCGATGGCCAAAGAATACGAATCGGACGTGACGCGCTTTCTGCGCGAACTGAAGCAGCGCCAGCCCGACCTGGAGCGCAAGCAGCGCGAGGCCCGCGCCATCTGGTGGGACAAGACGCTGGACCCCGAGGAGCAGGCCCGCTTCAAGCAGTCGCACCTGAGCATGCCGGGCTACGTGTACCAGCCCAAGCCGAAGCTTTCGGCCTGAGCGGCGCATGGCACTGCAGCAATTGAGCGGGGAGCAGACCCGCACCTGGACGCGCGCCCAGAAAGATAATTGGTGGTTCAGTAATGTCTACCGCGGCGACATCCCGCAACTGACGATCCGGTCCGGGCTGACCGGATTCTTTCTGGGTGGGGTGCTGGCAGCCACCGCGCTGTACATCGGGGCCAAGACCGGCATTGCCGTCGGCGTGGGCCTCACGTCGGTCATCCTCTCGTTTGCAATCTTCCGCCTGCTGCACGCCGCCGGACTGGGGCAGGACTTCACGATTCTCGAGAATAACTGCACGCAATCGATCGCCACGGCCGCCGGCTACATGATCACTCCCCTGATCGCGAGCCTGGCCGCCTACATGCTCGTGACCGGGCGCATCATCCCCTGGTGGCATATGTCGCTATGGATGGTGGTCGTAGCGATCCTGGGCGTGCTGGTGGCCTTTCCGATGAAGCGCCGCTTCATCAACGAGGAGCAGCTGCCGTTTCCCGAGGGGCGCGCCAGCGGCGTGGTGCTCGATGCGCTGTACACGGGCGCGGCGGAGGCCGGCATGTTCAAGGCGCGCCTGCTCGCCCTGACGGCGCTCGGTGCCGGCCTTTACCAGCTGCTGATCAGCGACGGCTGGATGAAGCTGCTCCAGTTCACGCTGCTGCGGATGGACCGCTGGGCCGGGCTGAAGGAACCCTGGACGATCCATGAGCGGCTCGACACGTACTACTACGACGTGGCGGCCAAGCTGAATCTGTGGATACCGAAAATTCTGGGCACCGACGTGCGCCAGCTCGGCCTGCGCCTGACGCTCGATACGGCGATGCTCGGCGTGGGCGGGTTGATGGGCATCCGGGTTGCGACCAGCTGCATGCTGGGAGCGTTTGTCAACTTCGTGATCCTTGCCCCCATCATGATCCAGCACGGAGACATCGCGCAGCGCATCGGGCCCGGCGGCGTGGTGGTCCCCATCTCGCGCGGCGAGATCGTCAATCAGTGGGCGTTGTGGTGGGGCGTGACGATGATGGTGGTCGGCTCGCTGGTGAGCCTGCTGGGGCGGCCGGAGATCTTCAAGGCGGCGTTCAAATCGCTGCGCCGAAGCGCCGGCACCGGCCCTGCGACCGGCGAGGCTGGCGCGGATCCGCTGCGATCCATCGAGCTGCCGCTGGGCGTGTCGTTTGTGGGCGTGCCCATCTTCTGCGTGCTGGGCGCGACCGTTACGCACGAGTTCTTCGGCGTCCCCTGGCTGCTGTCCTTCATCTCGCTGCCGCTGATCCTGGTGCTGACGGTGATCTGCGCCAATTCGATGGCGCTCACCTCGTGGACACCGACTGGCGCCCTGTCCAAGATCACGCAGTTCTCGATGGGCGCGATCGACCGCACCAATCCGGCCAGCAACCTGATCCCCGCCGGGATGACCGGGGAGATTGCTGCCAACGCCTCCAACCTGCTGTCGGACATCAAGCCCGGTTACATGCTCGGCGCCAAGCCGCGGCAACAGGCGATCGGCCACGTCATCGGGATCTTTTCCGGCACGATCGTATGCACTCCGCTGTTTTTCCTGCTGTTCCTGCCGCCCGACCCCAATGGGGTGCGCTCGACCGCGACCATCGTCTCCGATCACTTCGCCTTCCCGGCCGCGCTGCAGTGGAAGGGCGTGGCCGAACTGATCGCCAAGGGGATCAGCCATCTGCCGACCTCGGCGGTCGTCTCGATGATCGTGGCCGCGGTGTGCGCCGCGACGATCGAGATCATCGGCATCGCCACGCGCGGGCGCCTGGCGCTGTCGGCCGTGTCGATCGGCCTGGGCGTGGTGCTGCCGCCGGAATACACGCTGGGGATGTGGGCCGGCGCCCTGACGTTCTGGTGGATGGGGCGGCGCTACCCGACCTCGGGCACCCGCGGCCACGACTATTGGAAGGAGGGGTGTGAACCCATCTGCGCCGGCCTCATATCCGGCGCGGCGCTGGTTGGCATCGGCAACGCGATCGTCAACGTGCTGCTGTGAGGGCTGTCAGTCCAGCGTCAACAGGCTCGCATTGCCGCCGGCGGCCGCGGTGTTGGTGCTGACCACGCGCTCGGCCACCATCCACTGGAGCCCGTAGTGCGGGCCGCCCTGCAGCACGCGCACCCGGGGACCCTCGCGCTGCGCGAGCTGCTGGCGCAGCGCCTCGCAAGAGGCCGCGCTGTCGGCCAGCGCCACCTCGAACTCGACTGATTCCCAGCGCTCGACCCGGTCGATGCGTCCGGCCACCGCGGGCGGCAGCTCGCCCGCCAGCGCGCGCGCCCACGGCGCATCGGGCAGCACCGCGCGGTTGGCGGTGGCGATCGCGGCGGCGATCTGCAGCAGGCCGGCATCAACGTCCGCGCTCATGCACAGCGCGCGCCCGCGCGGCCGGTAGTCGAGCACGTTGCGCTCGCCGGTCGGGCCCGCGAGCTCGTGGCCGCACCCGATCGGCGTGGTCTGCCGGTACAGGCGGCAGGCGCGCGCCAGCTCGTCGCGCCCCTGCTGCACGGCCCAGCCGGCCAGCGCCTCGAGCTCCTCGGGTGCCGGTTCGCGCCAGGCGAGGTCGAACGGCGCCAGCGCCTGGGCATCGGTTCCGGTTCGCAGCCGCGGCATCATCCAGGGACCGCCCGCTTTCGGACCGGTGCCCGACAGGCCTTCGCCTCCGAAGGGCTGCACGCCCACCACCGCGCCGATCATGTTGCGATTCACGTAGATGTTGCCGGCGCGGATGCGGGCCGCGGCGAAACGGATCGTCTCGTCGACGCGGCTGTGAATGCCGAACGTGAGCGCGTAGCCGGTCGCATTGACCTCGCCGATCAGCTCGGCGAGGCGATCGCGCCGGTAGCGCAGCACGTGCAGCACCGGTCCGAACACCTCCTGTTGCAGCTCGTCGACCGAGTCGATCTCGATGATCGACGGCGCGATGAAGGTTCCGTTGGCGCAGTGCGGCCCGAGGGCGGCCCGATCGATCCGATGGCGCCGCTGCATCCGGTCCAGGTGCTCCTGGATCGCGCGCCCCGCCGGGGCATCGATCACCGGGCCCACATCGGTTTCCAGAAGGGCCGGGTCGCCGATGCGCAGCTCGGCGCATGCCCCCAGCAGCATCGGCACGATCCTGGGCGCCACGTCGTCCTGGATGCACAGCAGGCGCAGCGCCGAGCAGCGCTGGCCGGCGCTGTCGAAGGCTGAGGTCAGCGCATCGCGCACGACCTGCTCGGACAGCGCGCTCGAATCGACGATCATCGCGTTCTGTCCGCCCGTTTCCGCCACCAGCACGGCCGCATCGGGCGGGGCGCGCAGCGCCAGGTCGCGGTCAATGGCCTGCGCGGCCCGGGTCGACCCGGTGAACAGCACGCCGCGCACGCGCGCATCGCGCACCAGGCGCGCGCCGACCGACGCGCCGCCGGGCGCGAGCTGCAACGCGGCCGGCGGCACGCCGGCTTCGTGCAGCAGGCGCACCGCGGCAGCCGCCATCAGCGGCGTTTGCGGCGCGGGCTTGGCGATCACGACGTTGCCGGCGCCCAGGGCAGCCGCAATCTGCCCCGTGAAAATCGCCAGCGGGAAGTTCCATGGCGAGATGGCCACCACGGTGCCCAGCGGCTGGCCCGGCAGCGGCGGCCCGTTCTGCAGCAGTGCGGCGTAATAGCGGCAGAAATCCACCGCCTCGCGCACCTCGGACAGCGCATTGCCGATGGTTCGGCCGGCCTCGTGCACCCCCAGCCAGATCAGCGACAGCTGTTCATCCTCCAGGCGTTGCGCGGCCGCCTTCAGGATCGCGGCGCGCTGCGCCGGCGGCTGCTGCGCCCAGGCCGGCGCCGCCTCGCGCGCCACCGCCAGGGCGCGATCGAGCTCATCGTCGCTCGCCTCGCACACCGTGCCGATCCGCCGCGACCGGTCGGCCGGATACGTGATGTCGCGCGCCGGCCCGGTCACGGACCCGGCATGCCAGCGCACGCGCGCGGCCCGATCGAATCCCGATCGCACCCGCTCGAGCGTGTCCTCGTCGTTCAGGTCCAGTCCGCGCGAGTTCACGCGCGCATCGCCGTACAGCTCAGGGGGGCGCGCAATGCGCGCGTGCGGTGCGCCCCCGGTGGCGCGCGCCTGCTCGACTGGATCGACCAGCAGCTGCGCGATGTCGCGCTGCGCATCGGCGACCTGGCTGACGAATGACGTGTTGGCGCCGTTTTCCAGCAGGCGCCGCACCAGGTACGGCAGCAGCGTGTCGTGGCTGCCGACCGGCGCGTAGATGCGGCAGGCCAGGCCTGCTCCCTGCGGACCGATCAGCTCGTCGTACAGCGCCTCGCCCATTCCGTGCAGGCACTGGAACTCCCAGGCCGTCACCCCGGCCCGCAGGCACATCTGCCGGACGGCGGCCACCGTCAGCGCATTGTGGGTGGCGAACTGCGGATACAGCCGATCGGCGAAGCCCAGCAGCCGGCGCGCGCAACCCAGATAGCACACGTCGGTGTGGGTCTTGCGCGTGAACACCGGAAAATCGGACTGGCCTTCGACCTGAGCGCGCTTGATCTCGCTGTCCCAGTAGGCACCCTTGACCAGGCGCACCATCAGTGGCCGCCGGTTGCGCCGCGCCAGATCGGCCACGTAATCGATGACGGCCGGCGCGCGCTTCTGGTAGGCCTGCACCACGAAACCCAGGCCCGGCCAGTCGGCCAGCTGCGGCATCCGCGCAACCGTCTCCAGCAGGTCCAGCGACAGCTCGAGCACCTCGCTTTCCTCGGCGTCGATGTTCAGGCCGATGCCGCGGTCGCACGCCGCCTGGCACAGGTGCGCCAGGCGCGGGGCGAGCTGGGCCAGCACGCGCTCGCGCTGGGCCCGCGCGTAGCGCGGGTGCAGCGCGGACAGCTTCACCGAGATGCCGGGGCCGTCGTGCACGCCGCGTCCGGCAGCGGCCCGGCCGATCGCCTCGATCGCCTGCTCGTAGTCGTGCAGGTAGCGCTCGGCGTTCTCGGCGCTGAGCGCCGCTTCGCCCAGCATGTCGAACGAGTAGCGATAGCCGCGCGCCTCGCACACGCGGGCCCGCTGCAGGGCTTCCTCGATGGTGCGGCCCAGTACGAACTGCTGGCCGAGCAGGCGCATCGCGAGGTCCACGCCGCGACGGATCAGCGGTTCGCCACCGCGCGCGACCAGCCGGCCCAGCGCCGCCGCCAGGCCCTCCTCGCTGTGCGTTGCCACCAGCTCGCCGGAGATCATCAGGCCCCAGGCGGCCGCGTTGACGAACAGCGACCGTCCGCGCCCGATGTGGGCGCCCCAGTCGCGTGCGCCCAGCTTGTCGCGTATCAGCGCATCGGCCGTGGCCGTGTCGGGAATGCGCAGCAGCGCCTCGGCCAGGCACATCAGCGCGACGCCTTCCTGGCTCGACAGCGAGAACTCGTGCATCAGGGCGTCGACGCCGCCGGCGCTGCGGTGCCGCTGGCGCAGAGCGGCTGTCAGCTGCTCGGCCTGCTGGCGCGCCGCCGCGGCGCGCTGCGCATCGAGGCCGGCCGCGTCCAGCAGGGCGGCCACGCAGTCGGGCTCGGGCGCGCGGTGCAGCTGCCGGATGGCTGCGCGTGCAACTCGGGCGGGCGGCGGTCCTTCGTTCTGGTTCGTCATGGGGGGCCATGCCACACGCGGTGGCAGCAAGATAGCGCAGCCGCGGTACTCTTGCAGCACCAGGCGGACAAATCCCGACCGCGGGCGGGCCGCCTTGGCCGGGAACCGGTCCGTCGGCCCGACTTGCAGCGATTACGCGCCGATTTGTGCGTCATTTCGGATGGCGCCGGCCGGCGTACAGCCTCCATACTTTGCGCACCACGGTTCCCATTTTTGGGGACGGTAGGTCATCCGTTCGATCCGGTCGGACGGTACCGGGACGATATCCTTCTGGCATATGGGTGCCCTCGTTGATGCTTCCTTTCCCTTTTGATCTGGACGACAGGGTGACCGCCGCGGCCGTCACCGCGGTGGGCACCGTGATCGGTGCCTTGATTCAGCTGCGCATGGCCTGGCGCCGGGAAGTCTCGGAGCGCGCGCGCGGCGTTCCGGCCACCAAGAAGTCGCGCCGCGGCCCAGTGCTGGCCGTCTTCCTGCTGCTGGTGGCTGCCGCGGTGGGCGGCTTTGCGTTTTCCCAGTACCTGGTCGACCGCTCGGAGCGCGAGTCGGCGGCGCTGCGCGGGGAGATGCGCACGCAGCTGGCGCAGATCAGCGCGACGGCATCGCGGCTGGAGCAGGCCACGATGAGCGATCACGGTCGGACCGTGGCGGCCGACGACGATCGCGGCCGGGGCGTCGAAGAGCTCACGGCAACCACGACCGTCGGGCCGTGCCGCGCGCGTGCCGCCAACGGCAGCGACATGGCACCCGCGTGCTACGAGCAGGAAGCGGTGCGCGTGCTGCTGTGCGAGAGCGTGCCCTTGTCGGCGGCGGTGACCGCGACGCTGCTGTACGCCCACCCGGACGACTCCCCCCAAGCCTGGGCCGAAAGCCGGGTCGAGCCCGGTCAGGACCTGGGACGGGCGCGCTTCGCCGACAAGCCGTTCGAGCGCGCCGAATCGGAGCGGAGCAAGCAGGTCTGCGCGGCCTTCGCCACCTGGGATGGCGAGCGAACCTACAGTGCGCGCCTGGTCGTGAAGTACGCCCCGTTGCTGGCCGCACACGAGATGGGCCCGACCGCGCAGCAAGTTGCGCCGGCCGCGCCGCAGGTTGGGCCGGCTGCGCCGCAGAACGCGCCGGCCGCGCAGCAGGCCGCCCCGGCGGCACGCCCGAATCCACCGCCGGCACCCGAGGTTTCGCAGGCGGTCATCACCCCGATCTCGGTGGCGGGGCACTAGCCCGCGCCGCGCTAGCCGGACTGCGGCGGTGTCACACGCTGCAGGTACTTGCGGATCCGCGCGGCATTGACTCCGAGGTCGCTGTGCCCGACGCGCGAGGCCGAGCGCACGTCCATCCGGCTGCCGCCCGCGTCGGCGCGGATGCGCACGACGATGTCGTCCTTGAAACCGTACAGCGCCGAGGTATCGACCGCCTCGATCCGTAGATCGCCGCGGTTGGCATCGGCCAGGCGCCAGCCGCACTGCTGGACGACCTGCTGGGCCCGATCGAACAGGGCGTCGGGCGTGAGCTTCGAATACAGCGTCGCCACATCGGGATAGGCTTTTTTCTGCAAGGCGGCCACCTCCCCGCCGGCGTATTCCAGGCCATTGGGGGCGGCGGTACGATCGGCCGCCAGCGCAACGAACACCGGTGGCATCTCGGTATCGGTCGTGATGTCATGGATTCTCGGAACGTGCCGCGCGTGCACGATGCCGACGACCGGAACGATGGTGGCGACGAGGCACACCACGATGGCCACCACCGGCATCACCCACGCAGCCGGTCCGGCCCCGGCCGGAGTGCGCAGCAGCGCCACCAGCGAGGCGACCAGCCCCAGGGCGCAGGCGCCCACCCCGAGCGGAATCAGGCGCAGCAGCGCCACCGGAATGCCGAACCATCCCAGCCGGTAACCGAGCGGCGACAGCGCGAGCAAGCCGACGCCAACGAGCGTCAATATCGGTCCCAGCGCATGCCACATGGGTCGCTTCCAGTTCGATGACGGCAACATTTTCACCCTCCCGGGAAAAAATCAACCGGCTGTCGATCCCTCGCCCTAGGATACCGCCTGGGCCGACTTTGGAGACGAGGATGAAGTTCCTGTGGCTGATCTGTGCCGAAACCATGATGGAGGGATCGGATGCGTCGAAGTGCGGCCAATCGCGCAGGACGAGCGCACGCTGCGGGCGCTCGGGTTGGCGTAGCGGTCGTGGTCGGCGACAATCCCTTCCATGAATGACCCTGCACCGCGCTTGAAACTTCCTGCCGAGCCGGGCACCGGCGCGTCCATGTCGCCGGCGGTGGTCGATGGCGTGGCGCTGGCGCGCCTGTACGGCGAGCCGCTGTTTTCGATGCCGGAGGATCTGTACATCCCGCCGGATGCGCTGGAGGTGTTCCTGGAGGCGTTCGAGGGCCCGCTGGACCTGCTGCTGTATCTGATCCGCCGGCAGAACTTCAACGTGCTCGACATTCCGATGGCGGTGCTCACCGAGCAGTACCTGGCCTATGTCGAGCAGATCCGGGCGCGCAACCTGGAGCTGGCCGCCGAGTACCTGCTGATGGCCGCTATGCTGATCGAAATCAAATCGCGCATGCTGTTGCCGGTCCGCAAGGCCGACACCGGCGACGAGGTCGAGGATCCGCGCGCCGAGCTGGTCCGGCGCCTGGTCGAGTACGAGCGCATCAAGCTCGCCGCCCACCAGATCGACGAGCGGCCGCGGCTGGGCCGCGATTTCGCGCACGCGATCGTGGTGATCGAACAGACGATGGTGCGGCACCTGGCGGCGGTGCAGCCGGCCGACCTGCAGCGGGCCTGGCTCGAGCTGCTGCGGCGCGCCCGCCTGACCGCGCATCACCATATCGCGCGCGAAGAGCTCTCCGTTCGAGAACACATGAGCCTGATCCTGAAGCGCCTGCAGGGGCGGCGCTTTGCCGAGTTCTGCGACCTGTTCGACCCGGCGCAGGGCGTGGCCGTGCTGGTGGTGCACTTCCTGGCGTTGCTGGAGCTGGCCCGCGAGAGCCTGATCGAGGTGACCCAGGCCGAGCCGTTCGCGCCGCTGTACGTGCGGCTGGCGTACGTGCCGAGTTAACGGCCCTGCTTCGCTCGCTGCGCGAGCTACGCAGGGCAGGCCCTCACCCCCGCCCCTCGCCCGAGGGGCGGGGGTGAGGGCCGCTACTCGTTCGCGAAGAAGCCCTTCATCCGCTCCATGAAAGAGCGCGCCTGGGGCGAGTGCTTGGCACCGCCCTCCTTGAGCGAGTGTTCCAGGTCGCGCAGCAGCTTTTTCTGCTTTTCGGTCAGGCGCACCGGAATCTCGACTTTGACGTGGCAGTACAGGTCGCCCGGATAGCTCGAGCGCACGCCCTTGATGCCCTTGCCGCGCAGGCGGAACGTCTTGCCGTTCTGGGTTCCTTCCGGGATGGCGATGCTGACCTTTTCGGTCAGGGTCGCCACTTCCAGGTCGCCGCCCAGGGCTGCGGTGGCCACCGAGACCGGCACCTCGCAGTGCAGGTCATTGCCGTCGCGCTGGAACACGTCGTGCGGCTTGATCCGGATTTCGACGTACAGGTCGCCCGCCGGGCCCCCGTTCATGCCGGGCTCGCCCTTGCCGCTCAGGCGGATACGCTGGCCCTCGTCGATGCCGGCCGGGATGCTCACTTCCAGCACCTTGTTGCGCTTGACGCGCCCTTCGCCGTGGCAGCTGGTGCACGGCTCGGGGATCACGCGCCCGCTGCCGTGGCAGGTCGGGCAGGTCTGCTGGATCGAAAAAAAGCCCTGCGTCATCCGCACGGCGCCGGAGCCGCCGCAGGTGCCGCAGGTCTTGGGTTTGGTGCCCGGCCGCGCGCCGCTTCCGCCGCACAGCTCGCAGAGGTCCCAGGCCGGCACGCGGATGTCGGTGCCGAATCCGCGCGCGGCCTGCTCCAGCGAGATCTCCATGTTGTAGCGCAGATCGGCGCCGCGGAATGCGCCGCCGGCGCGCCCGCGCCCAGCGCCGCCGAAGATGTCGCCGAAGATGTCGCCGAAGGCCTCGGCGAAGCCGCCCATGCCGGCACCGGCCGCCGCGCCCGCATTCGGATCGACTCCGGCGTGGCCGAAGCGGTCGTAGGCGGCCCGTTTCTGCGGGTCCGACAGGATCTCGTAGGCCTCCTTGGCCTCCTTGAACTTGTCCTCGGCGTGCTGGTCATCCGGACTGCGGTCCGGATGGTGCTTCATCGCCAGTTTCCGATAGGCCTTCTTGATCTCCCCTTCGGAGGCGTTCTTGGCGATGCCCAGAATCTCGTAGAAATCTCGCTTCGACATAGCCTGTCAGACAAAGCAAGGCGATCCGACGCGCACCTGCATCCAGCCTGCGCGGCGGATCGCCCGGACCGGCGGGGCGATGATCAGCCCCGCTTGACCTCTCGATAATCGGCGTCGACCACATCGTCGGCCGGCTTCTTGTCGGGCTCGGCCGATTGGGCGCCGGCCTGGGCCGACTCCCCGCCCGGCGCCTGCGTGCCCGCGTACATCTTCTCGCCCAGCTTCTGCGAGGCGGCCATCAGCGCCTGACTCTTGGACTCGATCGCTTCCTTATTGTCACCCTTCAAGGCCTCTTCGACTTCTTTAATTGCCGCTTCGATCCCGCTCTTTTCGGCGGCGTCCAGCTTGTCGCCGTGCTCGGTGAGCGCCTTGCGGATCTGGTGCACGGTCGCATCGCCCGTGTTGCGGGCCTGCGCCAGCTCGAAGCGGCGATGGTCCTCGGCCTTGTTGGCCTCGGCGTCGCGCACCATCCGCTGGATCTCTTCCTCGGTCAGACCCGAGTTGGCCTTGATCGTGATCTTGTTTTCCTTGCCGGTGGCCTTGTCCTTGGCGCTCACGTGCAGGATGCCGTTGGCGTCGATGTCGAACGTGACCTCGATCTGGGGCAGGCCGCGCGCAGCCGGCGCAATGCCCTCCAGGTTGAATTCGCCCAGCAGCTTGTTGCCGGTGGCCATCTCGCGCTCGCCCTGATACACCTTGATGGTGACGGCCGGCTGGCCGTCCTCGGCCGTGGAGAAGACCTGCGAGAACTTGGTCGGGATGGTGGTGTTCTTCTGGATCATCTTGGTCATCACGCTGCCCAGCGTCTCGATGCCCAGCGACAGCGGCGTCACGTCCAGCAGCAGCACATCCTTGCGCTCGCCCGACAGCACGGCGCCCTGGATCGCGGCGCCCACGGCGACCGCTTCGTCCGGGTTGACGTCCTTGCGCGGCTCGCGCCCGAACAGCGACCGCACCGTCTCCTGCACCTTGGGCATGCGCGTCATGCCGCCCACCAGGATCACGTCGTGGATGTCGGAAGTCTTCACCCCCGCGTCCTTGATCGCGATGCGGCACGGCTCGACCGTCTTCTGGATCAGATCCTCGACCAGCGCTTCCAGCTTGGCGCGCGTGAGCTTCATGTTCAGGTGCCGCGGGCCGGTCTGGTCCGCCGTGATGTACGGCAGGTTGATCTCGGTCTGCTGCGACGAGGACAGCTCGATCTTGGCCTTCTCGGCCGCCTCTTTCAGGCGCTGCAGCGCCAGCACGTCCTTGCCCAGGTCGACGCCCTGGTCCTTCTTGAACTCGCCGATCACGTAGTCGATGATGCGCTGGTCGAAGTCCTCACCGCCCAGGAACGTATCGCCGTTGGTCGACAGGACCTCGAACTGCTTTTCGCCGTCCACGTCGGCGATCTCGATGATCGAGATGTCGAAGGTGCCGCCGCCCAGGTCATAGACGGCGATCTTGCGGTCGCCCCGCTCTTCCTTCTTGTCCAGGCCGAACGCCAGCGCGGCCGCAGTGGGCTCGTTGATGATGCGCTTGACTTCCAGGCCGGCGATGCGCCCGGCGTCCTTGGTGGCCTGC
>DASZFP010000031.1:0-22992 GCA_035939615.1 Burkholderiaceae bacterium
GCCTCTGCCGAGGTCAGTGACCAGCTCGTGAAGTTTCTGCGCACCGTAAATCCCGCCGCCTAGGACGCAGCCGACAGCTAGAACGCGACGCGAGCGCCGATGTCAGCGCGGTCCTTCTACTTTCTCCCACACGAGAACGAAGTGACCTCCCCTGTGACTTGTCGGGTCTATGCCGCTCGCCGTGATGACCAAGGTGTTCTCTTTCAGCTCAAAGAATCGAACCTGATCGGTACCGTTCCAGACCTGGTTCCAGGAGATGTCAACGTGGTGTATCACCTTTCCGACTTCGACCGTGTAGGTTCCCGCGTACGCAAACATCGTCTCGTAGAGCACCCCCCGTTCTTCTTCCGTTGGAGCGGCCCGCTGCGGCATTAAGCGTCCGCTTGCGGTTCCGATCGCATGCATCCGCCCGTCCGAGGAGTAGCTGAGGTAACCCGTTGGGTGCTCGCCGTACGGAGTCGACTTGTCGCCCGCGTCTGTTGTGACGACGTAGGACTTCAATTTCCAACTGCCCAGCAATGGGTTCCCGTCGGCAAGCCCGGTAGTGGGAGATACAGGTCTGCGCGCGTTCATGATGTCCTGGGTGGGATCCTCGTCGAGGAGCGCAGTTTGCCGGGCATATACCTGCCGCTCACCGGCAGGATTTCATGAGCTCGTCAGTGTTCATAACCCTGCCGACAGTGCGCGGCACGCTGTCTTGCTTATTCTGTCACGGGCGGTCAGCCCGACGACTTGTCGAACGAGCGAGCCACAACTAGCCTTGCATCACGCAAATTCCAGAGGAGCTTCCGTGATGTCCAGCATCGATAAATCCGGTACCTTCAGCCTCGGCAACCGCATCGTGAAGCGCCTTGGCTATGGTGCGATGCAACTTGCGGGGCGCGGTGTGTTCGGCCCGCCCAACGATCGTGGTGCGGCGCTGGCCGTACTGCGCGAGGCCGTTGCCAGCGGCGTGAACCACATCGACACCGCCGACTTCTATGGTCCGCACGTCACCAACCAGATCATCCGCGAGGCGCTGGCGCCCTACCGCGACGATCTGCTCATCGTCACCAAGGTCGGCGCGCGGCGCGGCGAGGATGCATCTTGGATCCCGGCCTTCTCGGGCAAGGAACTGACTCAGGCCGTTCACGACAATCTGCGCAATCTGGGCCTGGAGGTGCTCGACGTCGTCAACCTGCGCAGCATGTTCGACGCGCATCACCCCGCCGAAGGGTCACTCGAGGCGCCGCTCACCGTGCTGGCCGACCTGCAGCGCAAGGGCTTGGTGCGTCATGTCGGGCTGAGCAACGTGACAGCCGCTCAGATCGCGGAAGGACGCCGGATCTGCGAGATCGTCTGCGTGCAGAATCTCTACAACCTGGCTCATCGCGCCGACGACACCCTGATCGACGACTTGGCCCGGCAGGGCGTCGCGTACGTGCCGTTCTTCCCGCTCGGCGGGTTCACGCCGTTGCAGTCATCCACACTGTCGGACGTCGCGGGGCGGCTCGGGGCCACGCCGATGCAGGTCGCGCTCGCCTGGTTGCTTCGCCGCGCCCCCAATATCCTTCTGATCCCCGGAACCGCCTCGGTGACGCACCTCCGCGAGAACCTGGCGGCGGGTCAGTTGACACTGTCGCCGCAAACCGTGGCGGAGTTGGACCGGATTGCTGCATGAACTCAACCGCCGCGGAACCTGCGATCCATGAAGGAGGAAGGTGAATGCCAAGCAACGCCGCGAACCAATCCATCGTACGCAAGCCGCTGCTGACGGCGGACCTGAAGCCGAGCCGGACGGTGCGCCGGGTCGAAGTCAAGCGGATCGATTTTGCGCCCGGTCAACGGACCGGGCGGCACCTGCATCCATGCCCCGTGGTCGGCTATATCGCGAACGGGGCTGTGCATTTTCAGATCGAGGGTGAACCGGCCCAGACGCTGCGTGAAGGCGATGCCTTTTACGAGCCGGCGGACGTGACGATCCTGCATTTCGACAACCCGTCCGAGCGCGAACCCCTCACGTTTATTGCGTATTACCTCCTTGGCTCCGGCGAGGATGAGCTCATTCGCATGCTGGAGTAAGCACTACCGGGCGACATCCCTGGCGAGCACGCCCTTCAGTGTATCGGCGCTTGTTGCAGTGGTGACGCGTGGCGAATCGAGAGATTGCAGGCGTAACGGCGGGCGACATCGATTGCTAAGACGCCCCGCCTACTTTGCCCCCCGGGACGGACTCTTCATGACGGAAGGGCCGTGATGGATTCAACACCTCGGGAGCTCGGCAATGTTCTCTTTGCGTCGTTGCGGAATTGCAGGGGCTGCAATCGCCCTGTCAGGTGCATGGTGCACGGCCGCTTCAGCCGCACCGGCTCAATCCCAGACCAGCCCGGCAGGCGCCAGCGTCGCCTGTCCGGCAAGTGACACCGGCCTCGCATTGCCGAGCGGTTTCTGCGCAACCATCTTTGCGGACGGCATCGGCCACGCCCGCCACCTGGTCGTCGCTCCGGATGGAGTCGTGTACGTCAACACCTGGTCCGGCCGCTACTACGGCAACGACACGCCGCACGCGGGCGGATTCCTGGTCGCCTTGCAGGACACGACCGGTGCCGGCAAGGCCGACCGGGTCGAGCGTTTCGGGGAGACCGCGCAGAGCGGCGGCCGGGGCGGCACGGGTATCGCTCTGTACAAGGATGGGCTGTTCGCCGAGATCAACGATCGGATCGTGCGGTATGCGCTGACCCCAGGCTCGATCGTCCCGCAGGGCCCCGCGGTGTCGATCGTGAAGGGATTGCCCCTGAGCGGCGATCACCCGATGCATCCATTCGCGATCGACCGCGACGGCTCCCTGTACATCGACGTCGCCAGTGCGACCAACGCCTGCCAGGCGCAGAACCGCACGCCGGATTCGGCGGGCATCGAGCCGTGCACGGAGCTCGAGACACGCGGCGGCATCTGGCGCTATGACGCGAATCGGACCCATCAAGCGTTCTCCCCGGCCGAACGCTTTGCAACCGGCATCCGCAATGCGGAGGGCTTCGCCATCGAGACCGGTGGAGAAATCCTCGTCACCCAGCACGGACGCGACCAGCTGTATACGAATTGGCCCGATCGGTACCAACCCGCGCAGGAGGCCACGCAACCGGCCGAGGAACTGCTGCGTCTGAAGCAGGGCGGCGACTACGGCTGGCCGGAATGCTATTACGATGCCGTGCAGGCGAAACTGGTGCTTGCGCCCGAGTACGGCGGCAACGGAGGAAGGAGCATCGGGGCGTGCGCGGCCAAGAGCGCTCCGATCGCGGCGTTTCCGGCGCATTGGGCGCCGAACGCGATGGCGCTGTACGACAAGGATCAGTTCCCGACGCGTTACCGCAACGGCGTGTTCATCGCCTTCCACGGCTCGTGGAATCGAGCCCCCTACCCCCAGGGCGGCTACAACGTCGTGTTTCAAGCGCTGGCGGCCGATCGCGCAGCGGGCCAGTGCGAGATATTCGCGGACGGCTTCGCCGGAGCGGTGAAGTCGCCGGACCAGGCGCAGCACCGCCCGTCCGGCCTGGCCATCGGGCCCGACGGGTCACTGTACGTTTCGGACGACGTGCGCGGACGCATCTACCGAATCGTCTACCGTGGCGAGCCGGCGGGCGACAGCCACGCCGCGAAAGTCACCTACTGTCCAGGCCCGTCGGCACCGGCGGGTCAGATCGTCGCCGCCGACGCGAAACCTCCTGAGGGAACGCATCCGGATGCCGGCGCCGAGGCCGCAGTCGCTGCTCTTCCGGTTCCCGAAGGCGCAACCAAAGAGATGGTTGCTCTCGGCTATCGCATCTACCATGGCCAGGTTGGCGGCGCGACTTGCACGGGTTGCCACGGGGCGCGCGGCACGGGTACGACGCTGGGTCCCGACCTCACCGACACCGAATGGCTGTGGAGCGACGGCAGCTACCCCGCGATCGCCCGGACGATCGCCAACGGCGTGCCGCAACCGAAGCAGTATCGTTCCGCGATGCCTCCCATGGGCGGGGCCCGCCTCAGCCCGGCCCAGGTGTCGGCGGTGGCGGCGTACGTGTGGAGTTTGAGCCACCTCGCTCCGGCCGCGTCGAGTCCGCACGCGTCGAATTGAAACCTGAACCGACGATTACTTGCTCTTGGAGCCGGCGGGGATCTTGGAGCCGCCGCCGGCCGCGGAGCCTCGCCTGGGTCGGCGGACGGCTCTGACCTTCCCGCTGCTTCCGCCTCCGCAAAAGAACCGATCGCCGCCATCAGACTCGAGACCCGATACGCCCGCTCCAGGCGGCATTTCGAGACTTTCGAGGACCTCTCCCGTTCGAGGATCGACCCGCCTCACATCGCTCTGGTCACCTTCCCAGGTGCCATGCCAGAGCTCGCCGTCAACCCAGGTGACTCCGGTGACGACGCGGTTGGACTCGATGGTGCGAAGAATCGCCCCGGTCTGGGGATCGATTTGATGGATCTTGCGGCCGCGATGCTGCCCCACCCAGAGCGTCCCTTCGGCCCATGCGAGCCCGGAGTCACCGCCGCCGCCGGGCGCCGGGATGGTGGCGAGCACACGGCCGGTCTTCGGATCGATCTTGTGGATGCGGTCCTCGGCGATCTGAAACAGGTGCTGACCGTCGAAGGCCGTTCCTGCGTGCGCGGCGACATCAATCGAGCGCAGCACCTTCCCACTGGACGGATCGAAGGCGTTCAGCTTGTCTCCGCTGGCAAACCAGACGTGCTGACCGTCAAACGTAACCCCATTCACCCGGTCGACACCCGGGAAGGGCCCATATTCTTGCAGGATTTCGGCTGCAGATCGCTTCATGGTTACATCCTAGTCGCTCGGCAGCGGACCGGGGAGTAACAAGGCTGTCGTGAATCCCGGCACGGGCGGGGTCATCCAACGACGCGCTCGCCCGCGACCATACCACTGCACTTTGCTTGCTGCCGCAAGCGAGTCGAGTGCCCGCTGCACGGTCCGCTGGCTGGCACCCAGCGCAAGCGCCAGCGCGGAGCTCGACCACGATTCGCCGTCGGTCAGGAAGGCGAGCACCGCCGCATGCTCGTCCTCGAGGGGCCGCGCCAGCACGACGACCTCGCGCCCGCGGTGCGGCACCAGCGCGAACCCTCGCTCGGTCGCGCTCACGCCGCCCAGGGTCCGAAGCGCCACTCGAAGCCGCCCGACCTCGACGCGCAACCGCGCGCGATAGGATTCATCGGCGTGCTTTGCCCGGAACGCCCGCGCGACCAGCGTGCCCCTGGGCACGTCTGCGGGCCACGCCTCGCCCAGCGCGCGTGCGAGCGTGAACAACACCGGACGCCTTGCGAGCGAAACCACGGTGCGTGCGTCACGCACGACATAACGGCAGGCGTCAACAACGAGCGCCTTCGATGCCAGCAGCGCTTCAACCTCCTCGAGCAGCAGGGGTCGCTCCTCGCCACGCGCAATCAGGCGCGCCGCGGGCGTGTTCAGGACGAGGGATGCGTTTTCAACCTCCGCCGTCAGCGCAGGGATATCCGCGTCTCGCGCGGCGCGCCCGGCGCGAGCGAGCGCCGCTCGCGCCGTCTTTGTCCGAAGGCGTCGTATCGCGATCCCGGCAACGACCAGCTCGTGGGCGGCCTGCAACGCGGGCGGGAAGGGCGCGGGGTCGAGCTCGGCGAGCGCGCGCTCGGCCTCGTCGAGGCGGCCGATCAGCAGCAGGCGTCGGACCTGCAGATACCGCGCATGCGCGGCATTCACCCGGTCGCCGTGCTCTTCGAGCGTCGCGCGCGCTGCGTCGAGGGCTTTCTCAGGCCAGCCCAGGTCCCGCGAGGCGAGCGCGACCTCGGCCTCGGCGACGACGCACCTCGCGCGGGACACGGCCTCTTTCGGACCGAAGGCGCGCGCAGCAGTCCGCAGCAGAGCCTTCGCTCGGACCAGATCGCCGAGCTGCGCCATCGCGATGCCTCGAAGCGCGAGAGCCGGCGGGTCGTCGCGCAAGGCGACCCGCTTCAATGCGCCCAGGGGATCGCCCGCCGCGAGTGCACGCGCCGCGGCGGTGATCAGCGAGTCCATCGGAATGCCGGCACACTTGCAACTCTCATCGTTTCGATTTCCGGCGCTAAGTCTATCTCGTGACCGACGACCGCCGGGTCGTCTCCAGACACCCAGTCCAGCGTGGGCCCAACCGTACGCAGTACCGAAGACAGTGGACGCAGTACGCTTCCGCCTACCATCACTTCAAGGACCTCCATGACCTTCAACCCCATGGCCATTTTTCAACGGGATGACCGATACGAGGGGGTCCGCCGGATCCACATTTATTTCTTGCGACTGGTCTTTATCTTGATGTTCTTCGTGCTGGGCAAGGACACCTGGACGCGCATCCTGACCCATTCCGGACCGTGGGAACCGGTCAATGCCGTGGCGTGGTGCGTCTGGACCGCCTTCGCGACTCTGGCGGGCCTGGGAATCGTTCGCCCGTTGAAGATGCTGCCGATCCTGCTGCTGGAGATTTTCTACAAAGTGCTGTGGCTCATCGTTGTGGCTTACCCGCTCTGGTCCAGCGGCACGTTGGCGGGTTCGCCGGCGCAGGGCATCACCGAGGCCTTCGTCTGGGTGCTATTGCCCATCGTTGCGGTGCCGTGGGGGTATGTGTTTGTGAACTACGTTTACAGACCCAACACGTAGAACGTGCCTGCGTTTCAATGGGTCTTCCGCGACACGCGGGCGATCAGGTCGTCGATCCTTGACAGAAACAGGTTGAGTAGCGCGGACGCGTTGGCTCTGTGGTAGCCGACCACCAGGTCGATGGTCGGCGCCTCCCCTTTGATGGGCCGACTGACAACGGACCAGGGAAGAAAGTTTTTCAGGTAGACCGGCAGCAGGGCGACTCCACGCGTTGAGGCCACCAGCGATATCGCCATCGCGATGTTGTCAGCCTCGTGAGCCGGGGTGATGTCAACGCCGGATCGCTTCAGGTACTCATCGATGACGACGCGCAGTACGGGCGCAGTCTTGGACGCGCTGATGAACGTCTCGCCCGCGATGTCGTGCGGATCGATGGCGTCACGCGCCGTCAGCCGGTGGTCACTTGGCAACACCACGATCAGCGGCTCCTTGAGCACCCGCCTGAAAACCAGATCGGGCGAGCCCGGTTCCGGTCGGAGAAACGCGACGTCCAGCTTGCCCCTCGTCAGAGCATCCGCGAGGTCGGGGGAGTACTGGCTGGACACCGTCACTTCGATGTTGGGCAACTCGTCTTTCAGGATGCGCAGGGCTTCCGGGAGCCAGTCCATTTCCTGTCCGGTCAGGAAGCCCAGGGCGAAAGACGGCTTGGCGGGCCGGGCTGCCCGCCGCGCCGCTTCGCCAGCGGCTTCTACCTGAGCCAGCGCCAGTCGCGCGTGGTCGAGAAAGGCCCGCCCTGCGGCCGTCAACTCGACGCCGCGGGCGCTGCGGGTCATCAGTTGCGCGCCGACCTGGTACTCCAGGTCTCGAATCTGCCGGCTCAAGGACGGCTGCGCCGTGTGCAGCCTTTTTTCCGCCGCGACGGTCAGGCTGCCCGTCTCAGCGACCGCCACGAAGTATCGAAGATGCCGCAGCTCCATGCGCCCTTTCCATACCTGAAAGGCATGGGCGCAAGCTTACAAAGTCTTGGTGATCCGGGCAAGAAGCGCCTAGATTCCGCCACATACGGAAACATCCACCGCTGCGGAGCCGATCATGACCAACCTCTCAGGCAAGACCGCCCTCGTTACGGGGGCGTCCCGCGGCATCGGCCGCGCCAGTGCGCTGGCCATGGCCGCGGCCGGGGCCCAGGTTCTGGTTCACTACGGGAGCGGCGCGGCCGAAGCCGAGGCGGTCGTCGCCGACATCCGCAAGGCCGGCGGCCGGGCCGATGTGGTCGCGGCCGACCTGGCCGCCCCGGACGGCGCGCACCAGCTCGCCAAGCAGGTCCGCCGGATCGTGGGCGATCGGCTGGATATCCTGGTCGCGAATGCCGGGGTGTCCAAGGCTGCAACGATCGAGGACACGTCGGTCGAAGACTTCGACCGCCTGTTCGCCATCAATGTCCGGGCGCCTTTTTTTCTGGTCCAGCAGTTGCTGCCGATCCTGGGCAAGGGCAGCAGCGTCGTGCTGGTCTCTTCGCTGGCCGCGCACGCCACCGTCGGGACGCTGGCGGCCTACGCGGCTACGAAGGGCGCGGTCGACACGCTGGTGAAACACTTCGCTTCCGCACTGGGCGAGCGCGGCGTACGCGTCAATGCGGTCGCGCCCGGCGTGGTCGAAACCGACATGTCCAACTTCGCCAGGACCGATTCGGGTCGCAACGTCACGCTGGCCATGCAGGCGCTCAAACGCGTTGCGCAACCCGACGATATCGCTCCGGTGGTCGCCTTCCTCGCCTCCGACCAGGCTCGCTGGATCACGGGCGACACGGTTCGGGTGGACGGCGGCTCGAAGCTCTGAGCCGCCGAGGCAAAACGCCGCAAGGAGGTCGGGGAAATTTGGTAGATCAGCACGCGGTGCGTCAGTGCGAGACGCTGACGACGGCGCCGGTGCTTTCGTCCAGAATCAGGCGCGGCGCGCGCGGGTCATCGGAGAAATCGAACAGGCCGTCCAGCGGGCCCGACACGGCGTCGGCCGAGCCATTGCCGATGCGTGGCAGATCCCAGTTGTCCTCGATGAAGCGAATGATCGAGGATTGACTCGTCACCCTGTGATCGATGTAGTTGGACCTGGCCCACGGCGAGATCACCAGCAGCGGCAGACGGGGACCGAAGCCGCAGCGCCCGTTTTGCGCGCCGCCTGCCGGGTCGTTGGCCTTGGGGCTGCCGCAATTACCGGCGCCCAGCAACTGATCATCGGCCACGTTCGACTGGAATACGATCGGTCCCATCACGTGGTCGTACCAGCCGTCGGAGTCGTCGTATGCGATCACGACGGCGGTATCGTGCCAGTAGGATGAGGCCTCCAACGCGTTGATCGTGTGCACCAGGAAGGTCTGCTCGTCGAGCGGATCGGAGTAACCCGCGTGTCCGTCCTGGTAGGCGGCCGCCTTGACGATGCTCACGGCCGGCAGATTGTGCCCGGCGATCGCCGTGAACAGCCGGCTCAAGTCGTACTGGTGGTTGGCCTGATCGGTGTGCCCGACCATCGCGTCGGAACTGGGCGGCAGGTGGCCAGGGTTCGCCGTGCTGTGCCAGTACTGGAAAAACGCATGGTGCGGGATGTAATCGAACCCCGCGCTGGTGCCCGATACGTTGTTGTGGGTCTGCGCGCAGTTGTCGAAGCCGCCCATGAACGCACCCCAGGTCACGTGGGCCGAACTCAACAGGTCGCCGATATTGATACCGGACATCGTGATCTGCGTGCGCTTGGGATTGGAGCACACGTCCCCGTCTGGATCGGGATCGCCGATGACCGCGCCGGAGGTCGCGGCGCCGGCGATGTTGCCGGCCGGTGACAATCCATTGGTCACCGTGCCCTCGAACGTGGTGCCCGCCAGAAGGTTCAACAGTCCCGGCGTTGACGGCCCGAAGCTGGTCCCGAACGAGTTATCGCTCATCGCGTAGTTTTGCGCGTAATTCCACAAGGCAGTTACGGTATTGCCATCGTAATAGCCCAGCGTGCTGTTTGCTCCGAGGTGGGCATCGTGACAACTGTGCTGCAGGAAGCGGTCCATCAGGCCGCCGTCGAACGCGAATTGCTCGTCGCCGTAGCCGTGGTCCTGGTCGCAGGTCACCGGGACCGAGCGGTCGATCCGGAACGGGTCGGCGCCGTTCGGGTTATTGGTCAGCAGCCCCGCGCTGGTCAGCGTGTTGGCGCCCTGCGTGCCATGGCGCGGCGCGCCGAAATAGGCGGAACCGTCGAGATTGGGCTTCGCGCTCGGATACGTTCCAAAGTAGTGATCGAAGGAGACGTTCTCCTGGAAGATCACGACCAGATGTTTGATCGGAGTGCTGGTTTCGGCATGCGCAGGCGCAAACGCGCAGGCGGCAGCAAGCGCCGCGGCGGCACCTCGCCAGGTGGCCGCGCCGTACGTCGTCTTGTTTTGCATCACGATGGGTCTCCTCGATTGATCGAGCGCGGTCGCAATCTAGGTCGACTGCGTGACCCCGTGATTACGAAGGGAATCGAGAAGGCTTAGCGAGAGACGGGGTATGGCCCGTCCTTGAACTCGACCGCGTGATATCCCTTGGAGCCCACGTCGCGTGCCAGCGGACCGCGGAAGTCTCGCCCGGCGCGCAGGCAGTTGAGAACATGGCGGAAATCGTATTTCGGCCGCCATTTGAGCGCTGCCACGGCACGATGATTGACATAGACGCGGTCGATCGCAGGGAAAAGCCTCCAGCCACGGCTCGCATAGAGTTGCGCGCAGTCGGGAAACAGGCGATGCACGACGCTGGCCGCATCGTGTCGCAGCGCCATCAGATCCTCACGGCCGAACGGCGTCGTCGCCGAGACGATGAAGCGTCCGAAGCCGATGGACGGTGCGCGTTCGACCGCCAGAAAGTGGGCCGTGACGACGTCTTCCAGGTCCACCCGGCGATGCAGAAATTCATTGGCCTGGACGTTTTCGATTTCGTACCCGGCGCGAACGCCAGCGTCGTCATCGGCTTCTGGAAAGAAGCGCGAGGTCCTCAGAACGATCACCGGCAGTCGATGGCGCCGGAAAAACAGCTCGCACAGACTCTCGGCCCGAAGCTTCGTCTCGCCGTAGATGTTCCTTGCGATGGGCAGCACATCCTCGGTCATCCACACAGCCGGCTCGTCGGGCGCCGGGGTCAGCGCCGATCCGAACGTGCTCGTTGTGCTGGTGAACACGAAGGAGGACAGGCCCGCCGACACCCCCTCTTCCAGCAGGACCCGGGTCGCGGTGATGTTGGTGTCGATGAAATCCTGGTCGCTGTGGGTCGCGACGTGGGGCTTGTGCAATGCTGCCGAGTGAATCACGGTGCGCACGCCCGCGAGGCACCGCCGCACCAGGTCGCGATCGCCCATCGATCCAACGCAATCGGTGAAGTTGGACGGCTGAATGTCCAGGCCGATTGCCGGCCTGCCCTGGCCCCGCAAAGTCCGCATCAGCGCCTCGCCCAGATGTCCGGCGCTGCCGGTGACGAGGATGGTCAGGGCGTCGCGCTCCCGTGAAGACTCACTTGCCGCCCACGCCCACGTCGACGAACGGCAGCGGCGTGTGCGAACCCAGGTAGACGGGCATCGTGCCGTTCCACTTGCGGATCGCCTCCAGCCGCAGGTAGCTCTCGCCGCCCTGCGCGTTGATGGTGCGCGCCTGAAGTTCGATTGCCTGAGCCTCGCCCTTGGCCTTGATGACCTGGGCGTCGGCGGTACCCTGGGAGGAGATGCGCGCCTGGTCGGCGGCGAAGGTCGCCGCCTTCAGCTGGTTCTGCGCCGTAACCACAGCCGCGGTGCTCTCGACAATCACGCGCGGGATCGAAACGTTGGTGAAAACGATCTGCCCGACCGACAGATCCTTGTCCAGGCCCTCCCGCTTGATCTTGCCCTGCACGTCCTCCTGGATCAGACCCACGATTTCGCTGCGCTTATCGTTGACCTGCAGGGCCGGGTACTTCGCGATCGCGTCGGCCACCGCGCTTCGGACGAATTGCTCGACGAAGGCGCGCATGGGGAAAATCTCTCCGCCGACCTCCGCGTGGTACGTCGCGCTGTACTTCGTATAGAGCGCCGGAATCGAGGCCGGGTTTACCTTGTACGTGAACTGGATGTCCACGTCTTCCATCGGCAGCTTGTCGGCCGTCACCGGGTGCAGCCCGGTCACCGGCACCAGCACTTCGCGCGCGCTGAAAATGAGCACCGTGCCGACAATGGACTGATGGAACCCGGTCCCAAGCGGCTCTTGCTCGACCGTGCCGTTGAACTCCTTGCGCAGGCCGACCTCGCCCGTCTCGACCTTGGTGCAGCCGCGCAGGCCGACGCTAGCCACCAGCAAAAATCCGACAGCCAGCGCAACAGTGACCGCCCACTGCGGGATGATCCGCCTGGGCGGCGTGAAGTTCGGGCGTACGCTCATGGTCTTTCCCCCCTCAGTTGAGAAATTGAATGACAAATGCCAAACCCGCGGTCAGCACCAGCGAGATCGCGCCCGCGATGAACGGGATCCTCGCGTGGGTCAGCCAGCGCCGGCGCGGCTTCGCGCTGGCCATCATCCAGACGTAGAGCCCCGCCCACACCAGCGCGGCGAACAGGAAAAAGAACAGCGCCATGCGCGGCGCGAAGAACTCCCGAATCATTTGATCCTCCCCTTCGTTCCCGGCTCATTTTCCCACCCCCGGAGGCTGAGGGTTCGGCGATGCGCGCACGGTTGCCGCCGTTCGCACCTGGTTCTGACCGGTGCGTTCTGACGGCCGTGTCGGATCGGCGCTGGCTGCTAGTGGGCGACGGGCGTCATCACCCGTTGCACCGTCAATTCGGCGATCTGATGCCCAAGCACAGTTCCGTGCTCGTCGGCGGTGCGGGTGTGAATACCGGCCCACACGCGAGCATCTTCGACTTCCCGCGCAGCCTGGGCGAATCCCTTGAAGGTGCGCGTCAAGCCGAGACTTCCACCAAATGTGGCGCTGAACTCAACCCCGTCGTTGCCCAGCAGCAGGGTCAAGGTCCTGGCCGCCGCTCCGGAGGTGACGCAATGGCCCGATACATAATCCGGATGCGCCGGCGTGATCAGCAACGGTTCCCACTTCGGGTCCGGATTCACAGCGGCCTCGCGGATGGCCGTGATCGGACGCCACAGCGGATGCTGCTTCTTGATCGCCCAGGCCGCGACCGTGGCGTCCATCAGAGACATGTTCAACATGGCGAAGACGCGCGCGTTCTGGATCACGGTGGAACCCCGGCCTGCGACGGCCGCCCGCGCCGCGGCGTTCCACAATTCGCTGCCTTTTATCAGCGAAAAAATCGCTGCCGCCGTCTGATCGGCCGAGCGCTCCTTCGAATCACGCCCGCCGATGCGGCGGACTTCGGCGATATCCATGGCGTACTGTGGGCTGTCGAGCGGTAACGGCCCAGGTGCCTCCAATTCTGTGGGCGACGTGAGCACGAAGGGCTTGACCTCACCCCAGACGACCGTGGCGAAAGGCTGATACGCGGGCGGCGTCGGTCGCCACTGACCCGCGCCGCTGCCAGGCGTGTAGCTCACCTTGCGGTCCGCCCCATCGTTCGCGCGCGCGGCAATGTATTTCTGCGCGACTTGCCGGCCAGTTGCAACTCCATGGTCCTTGGCCGGGCCGTCGGGCAGCTTGTCAAGCGACGTCTTCAGCGCCGCATCGAGGGTGGCTGCCTGGTTCGGGTAGAGCCAGACCAGCACCTCATGGGCGGCGCCGGCGGCGGCAGCCTCCTCGGAACTGTCCGCGGGGGCCGGGAGCTGGATCAGATACGGTTTGTGGGTCCGGGTAATCGCGTTGACCGCGTCGAAGACCGCAGCGTGCGTAATCGCCAGCGCGCGGTTCGTTCCCTGCGGGGAGACGGCCTCTGAAGCGCTCAGCGCGGTCAGATTCCAGTCGGTCACCACGTCGGCCCGGACCGTGTCCGGCGCTGCCGCGAGCAGCAGCACCCGGCAGGTGGCCACAGCGAATCGAATCAGGTTAGAACGCATGCGAATTTGGGCAGCCCATAATCTCCAAGACGTGGTCGATCTGGGTTGCCCGACATCCGCCAGTGTGGCCCCAGTTTATTCCCGGCAATTCGCCGTCGGTTCAATATTCGCCAGCAGGGGCGCCAAACCGGCCGTACCGATGTCGATTCGGCGCGCGGCCAATCGTCCAGTGACTGGGTATCGCGTTAGGAGAAGCCAATGCAGAAGATCACGCCTTTTCTCTGGTATTCCACCCAGGCCGAAGAGGCCGCCGCGTTCTACGTTTCCGTTTTCCCGGACTCACGGGTCACCCGTGTGACGGCGCTGCCGAGCGAGTCGCCCAGTGGCCCGCCCGGATCGGTAAAGATCGTCGAGTTCGTTCTGTTCGGGCAGCCGTTCACCGCGATGAGCGCCGGGCCGCTCGACCCGTTCAACCATGCCGTGTCGTTCGTCGTGAACTGCGACAACCAGGCCGAACTGGACCGCTACTGGAACGCGCTGCTCCAGGGCGGCTCGACCGAGCAGTGCGGCTGGCTGAAGGATCGGTTCGGCCTGTCGTGGCAGATCGTGCCGACCGTTCTCAGTCAGATGATGGCCGACCCGGATCGAGTCAAGGCCAAGCGCGCGTCGGACGCGATGATGAAGATGGTCAAGATCGACATTGCCGCGTTGCAGGCGGCCTTCGCAGGAAAGAAATAAGGGTCGCCGAGACGTGCGCGCCCGCCCGGGGCCACAGTACTAAGGCCGGTCGAACCTTCCGCTCGGATTGAGGGCCTGGTGGATGAGCGCACCGATGCCCGCCCCGATCAACTCGGCCAGCACGAAGCCCGGCACGCTGGACGGAGCGATGCCGGCAAAGCTGTCGCTGAACATGCGCCCGAAGGCCGCAGCCGGGTTGGCGAACGAGGTCGAGGCGGTGAACCAGTACGCTGCGCCGATGTAGCATGCCACCATCGCCGCCACCCGGCTCGCGGGCGCACGCAGGATGACCAGCAGCAGGCCGGCCGTGGCCACGGCTTCGGCAATCCATTGCCCGGTGCCGCTTCGAACCTTGCTTGAAAACTGCAGGATGGTCAGGTCGAACATCGCGTGCGCCAGCCACGCTCCGAGCATGGCCCCGCCCAGTTGCGCCACCACGTACGGCGCCAGCAGCGAGCGCGGCATCGCGCCTCGAACAGCCAGCACCAGCGAAACAGCCGGATTGAAGTGCGCGCCGCTCACGGGACCGAATACTTCGATCAGGATGTAGAGGCCGCCGACCGTCGCGAGCGTATTGGCCAGCAGCGCGACGGCCGCGTTGCCCCCCGACAGGCGCTCGGCCATGATGCCGGAGCCGATGACCACGGTCAGCAGCAGCGCGCACCCGAGGGCCTCGGCGAGTAGTTTGCTTCGAGCCGAACCGCGACCCCAGAGCATGGGGGCCTTGGCAGTCATCGCTCAGCGGGTTCCGATGCCCTTGACCTCCCGCCGGATGGCGACGTGGTCCAATCGGTCGAGCGGCAGCGCCAGCATCAGCTCGATGCGCTTGCGCAGGGCCAGCGCGGTGTCGAGGAATACCTTCGCCTTGCGATCTTCCGGTCCGTCGAAGGCGGCCGGGTCGGGCACGCCCCAGTGGGCGGTTATCGGATGGCCGGGCCAGACGGGGCAAGCCTCGCCCGCGGCCTGGTCGCAAACCGTGATGACGAAGTCGAGTTGCGGCGCATCGGGTCTGGCGAATTCGTCCCAGTCCTTGCTGCGCAGGCCATCGGTCGTCAGGTGCAGTTCCTTCAGGGTGACCAGCGTGGAGGGATTCACGACGCCGGCCGGGTGGCTGCCCGCCGAGTAGGCCTTGAAGCGACCCTGTCCCATCCAGTTCAGCAGCGCCTCGGCCATGATGGACCGCGCCGAGTTGCCGGTGCAGATGAACAGCACGTTATGGCTGCTGGTCGACACGATCGTCGCTCAGCAGCAGGACGGCGCGGTTTTGACCGCGATGCTCACCGGTTGGCCCCGCGGCACGGGCGCCGCGCAGCAGGCCGAATCCTCGCCGGCCGCGCCGGGCCTTTCACTGAACACCGGAATGTTGCTCAGCGTGTGGTAATGCTCCCAGGCAATGCCCTGTGGATCGGTGACCCAGTACTTGTCGCTGCGCGCGTAGCAGCAGGTGGTCTCGCCGTCGGCGAGCAGCGCCAGGTCGGCGGCCCGTGCCCTCGCCTTCAATTCGGCCAGCTCTTCCTCGCTGTCCGCCTGGATGCCAAGATGGTCGATGCCGGGCTTGCTGCCGCGGGTGGAAATCGCGAAGTTGATGCGCGGCTCCTCCAGCATCCACTTGGCGTAGTCGCTTTCGACACGGCTGGGCTCAGCGGCAAACAGCTTCGTATAAAAGGCGATGCTGGCCCGCAGGTCTTCGACATGCGCGTGTACGTGGAAGCGTTTCATCGGCTGGTCACCTCGTAAAGTTCAGCACTTGCAGTCCGCGGTGGCGACCGGATCGATACACTCGGCGCCCTGGCAGCAGTTCTCGGTCAGGTAGCCCAGCAGAGCGTTCATCCGGCCGTACGCGGCCCGGTAGATCAGATGGCGGCTGGCGCGCTCCTGCGTCACCAGAGCGGCGTTGACCAGCTCCTTCAGGTGGAACGACAGCGTGGCGGCGGGTATTCCGAGCACGCCGGACATCGTTCCCGGCGTCAGGCCGTCCTGGCCCGCCACCACCAGCGCGCGAAACACCCGCAGGCGCAACGGCTGGCCAAGGGCCCCCAGAGCTCGAATGACGTTTGTCTCATCCATGATTCCAATATAGTCGAAATGATAACCGAGCGCAAGCGCCCTGCTGAAACGGGTCAGCGCCTGCGCCGCGGCGGCGCGCCGGCTTCCCGGCCATCGATGTGGCGGAACGTGATGCGCCCTTTGCTCATGTCGTAGGGCGACAGCTCCAGCGAGACCTTGTCGCCCGCCAGGATGCGGATGTGGTGCTTGCGCATTTTGCCGGCCGAATACGCCACCAGCTTGTGTCCGTTGTCCAACGTGACGCGGAATCGTGAATCGGGCAGCACTTCGCTGACGATTCCGTTCATTTCCAGATGATCTTCCTTCGCCATGGCGAAACCTCCCGGATAAACCAGAAAACTGCAAAGCCGGCGGCTGCCGGGGTGCGAGAAAGGACCGGAAACGGGCCGTCACCCGTCTCCGGGAGCGCGGCACCTGGGCCGCGCACTTCCGATCGAGTCGTCGTCAGACGATCTGGATCTCGGCCGCCTGCGGACCCTTTGCGCCCTGCTTGACCACAAACTGCACGCGCTGGCCCTCGCTCAACGACTTGAAGCCGCCGGCTTGGATCTCGGAGAAGTGCACGAACAGGTCCTTGCCGCCATCCTCCGGCGTGATGAATCCGAAGCCTTTAGCGTCGTTGAACCACTTGACGGTGCCACTTGCCATTTTCTCGTTCCTTGAAAAAGTGAGAAGAAATCATTCGCCGTGAGAACGCCCCGCGGCGAGCTAACGATCAAGAAACGTGAACCTGGGGGAAACCTGAGATGCTGCGCCGCGTTGGATTGCGGGCGGGTCAGGAAAGGCCGAAGGAGTACGAAACTTCACGAAAGCCCCGACACGCTACGCGCTGGCGCCTGGCTTGTCGAGGCATATCTTTTTCGCGCCAGGGGCTTGAAGATCCGCCGATCCCGCATTCACGTCCTGCCAGCAGTCCCATTGGCCCGAAACTGCTTGGGGCCGTTTGCGGGGTCCATACTCCCAGTGATGCAACAGGTTCTGACGCAAATCGATATCCAGGCCCCGGCGTCGCTGGTTTGGGCCATTCTGGCCGACTTTGGTACCTACCGACGCTGGAATCCCCTGATTCGGGGCGTTCTGGGTCGGTCCACGACCGGGGCGGAGATCGAGGTCCGGCTCCGATCACCCGTAGGCAACGACTTGAGCATCCGCTCGACGGTCGTGCGGTCTCGCGAACCTCGCGAGTTGCGCTGGCTGGAGCGCTGGTCGGTGCCAGGCCTGTTCAGGTCGGAGCGTCGATTCCGGATCGAATCGTTGCCCGAAGGCGGTGTTCGATTCCACCACAGCGAGCAAGTGCAGGGAATCATGGTTCCACTGCTCAGCCAGCGCCGTCGACTCCGGGGCAGATCGGGTTTCGATGCGATGAATTCCGCCTTGAAGCAGCGCGCGGAGCGCGCTTTGGCGACCAGCCCTTGAGCGACCGGCGCAAGGCTTTACACGAAGGGCCAGCAGATGGCGCGCAATTCAGACAGTTCGAGCAAACCGACCTTTCATACGCCGATGCGTTTCGATTGGACCGACGAGAAGCTGCAGACGCTGAGCCAGGAACAGCTGCTCAACCTGCTGGAGAACCTCGATCACCAGCGGGCGATCGGGCGGATCTCGGAGAGCACCGCCGCCAGCATCGACCAGCGGATCGCCTCGCTGCTGACGGGCCGCAACAGCACCAAGCGACGCAAGCAGCTGGCCGAATCGGTGCCGGTCGACGCCGAGCGTCAAGGATCTGCCGTAAGGGGCTGATTTCGCGAATCGCGGCGGGCATCGGAACAGCCGCCATCGTCCCGCCGGCAGAGTCCCGATGATCGTACGTCGCCGAATCTGGCTGTACCGGTTGCCGGGTCAACAATATGCCCAGGTGGTGTCGTTCGACGATCAGGTAACAGCGACCACCGCGCGGGATTTCCTGCGGCGCACGGTCGGCAATCCCCTGGAGCTCTGGGCGCGCAACGTCGACGACGTGAAGCACGCCGCCTCGTAAGGCCTCGCTCGCGGCAGCGGGGAGCGGATTTCGGCGGTATCGTTGGCCGACCCGATCCGCTGACAGCGAGGAAAAAGGCGTGCTCGAGTTCTTCCATCCCGCGACCCGTGCCTGGTTCGCGTCGGCCTTTGCGGCGCCAACCGCCGCGCAGCTGGAAGCCTGGCCGGCGATAGCGGCCGGCCGGCACACGCTGGTCGCCGCGCCGACCGGTTCGGGCAAGACGCTGGCCGCATTCCTGGCCGCAATCGATGCGCTGGTGCGCGAGGGCATCGAGCACGGGCTCGCCGACCAGACCCACGTGGTCTACGTCTCGCCGCTGAAAGCGCTGTCGAACGACATCCAGCGCAATCTGGAGGCGCCCCTGGCCGGGGTCCGCGCCGAGCTGGAGCACCTCGGGCTGCCGGACGTCCAGATCCGCACCCAGGTGCGCACGGGCGACACCCCGAGCAGCGAGCGCGAGCAAATGCGCCGGCGCCCGCCCCACATCGTCGTGACCACTCCGGAATCGCTGTACATCCTGCTGACGAGCCGTTCCGGCCGCCGCATGCTCGCAACCACCCGCACCGTGATCGTCGACGAAATCCACGCGCTGGCGCCGAACAAGCGGGGTGCGCACCTGGCCCTGTCGCTGGAACGGCTCGAGGCGGTCGCGGGGCGCGAACTGGTCCGGATCGGCCTGTCGGCCACTCAAAAGCCGATCGAGCAGGTCGCGCGCTTTCTGGTCGGCGAGCGCATCGATGCCGCCGGCGCGCCGGCCTGCGCCATCGTCGACGCGGGCCACGTGCGAAAGCGCGACCTGGCGATCGAGCTGCCCGCTTCGCCCCTGGAAGCGGTGATGTCGGGCGAGGTCTGGCAGCAGATGTACGACCGCATCGCCGAGCTGGTGGGCGAGCACCGCACGACACTGATCTTCGTGAACACGCGCCGGCTGGCCGAGCGCGCGGCGCGTCACCTATCCGAACGCCTGGGCGACCGTTACGTGACCGCGCACCACGGCAGTCTCGCGCGCGAGCAGCGCCTCGATGCGGAGCAGCGTCTGAAGCGCGGCGAGTTGCGCGCGCTGGTCGCGACCGCATCACTCGAGCTCGGAATCGACATCGGCGAGGTCGATCTGGTGTGCCAGCTCGGCTCGACGCGCTCGATCGCCACGCTGCTGCAGCGGGTCGGCCGCTCGGGGCACGCGGTCGGCGGCGTGCCCAAGGGGCGGCTGTTTCCGCTTTCGCGCGACGAATTGTGCGAGTGCGCTGCGCTGCTGGACGCGGTTCGGCGCGGCGAGCTCGACCGGCTGTCCCTGCCGCGCAAGCCGCTCGATGTGCTGGCCCAGCAGATCGTCGCCGAGGTCGCCTCGCAAGAGTGGAGCGAAGAGGCGCTGTTTGCCATGGTGCGGCGCGCGACGCCCTTCCGCGAGCTCACGCGCGAGGAGTTCGCGCAGGTCGTCCGAATGCTGTCGGACGGTTTTCATACCCGCCGCGGGCGCCGCAGCGCACATCTGCACCGCGATGCGGTCAACGGCATGATCCGCGGCCGCCGCGGCGCGGCACTGGCGGCGGTCACCTCGGGCGGAACGATTCCCGACACCGCCGATTACACGGTCCTGCTGGAGCCGCAGGCGCAGGTGATCGGCACCATCAACGAGGACTTCGCGGTCGAAAGCCTCGCCGGCGACGTGTTCCAGCTCGGCAACCACTCCTACCGGATCATGCGCATCGAGCGCGGCACGGTGCGCGTCGAGGATGCGCGCGGCCAGCCGCCCTCGATGCCGTTCTGGCTGGGCGAGGCACCCGGCCGCACGGCCGAGCTGTCGCAGGCGGTGTCGGACCTGCGCGAGACGGTCGCCGCGCAACTGACGGGCGGCGGGCGCGCGCAGGCCCTGGCCTGGCTGACCGGGACGGTTGGCCTGGCCACAGCGGCGGCGGAACAGGCCGTCGACTATCTGGCCGCCGCCCACGCGGCCCTGGGCGTGCTGCCGACGGTCGGCCGCATCGTGCTCGAGCGTTTTTTCGACGAATCGGGCGGCATGCAGCTGATCGTGCATTCGCCGCTCGGCAGCCGCATCAATCGCGCCTGGGGCCTGGCGCTGCGCAAGCGCTTCTGCCGCAAGTTCGACTTCGAGCTGCAGGCCGCCGCCACCGAGGATGCCATTGTCCTGTCCCTGGCCACTGCGCACAGCTTTGCGCTGGCGGACGTGGCGCGCTACCTGTCGGCCGGCACGGTGCGGTCGCTGCTGGTGCAGGCATTGCTCGACGCGCCCATGTTCGGCACGCGCTGGCGCTGGAACGCCTCGGTGGCGCTGGCGCTGCTGCGCTTCCAGGGCGGCCGCAAGGTCGCCCCGCAGCTGCAGCGGATGGCGGCCGAAGACCTGCTGGCCGCCATTTTTCCCGATCAGGTCGCCTGCGGCGAGAACATCGTCGGCGACCGCGAGATTCCGGATCATCCGCTGGTGCGGCAGACGATCGACGACTGCCTGCACGAAGCGATGGACATCGAGGGTCTGGAGCGCGTGCTCGACGCGATCGAGCGTGGCCGCATCGAGGTGGTGGCACGCGACCTGACGGAGCCCTCGCCGCTCGCCCTCGAAATCCTGGCTGCGCGGCCGTACGCCTATCTGGACGATGCGCCGCTGGAGGAACGGCGCACGCAGGCGGTGCTGGCGCGCCGCTGGATCGACGCCGAAACCGCAGCCGACCTGGGCAAGCTCGACCTCGATGCGATCCGGCGCGTGCGCGAAGAGGTGTGGCCGGAAGCGCGCAACGCCGACGAGCTGCACGATGCCTTGCTGAGCCTGGCCTTCCTGACCGGTTCGGAAATCGATGCGCAGCCGGCGTGGCGAGGCCTGGCCGACGAGCTGGCCTCGGCCCGGCGCGCCACCCGCTTCGGTCTCGGATCGCAGGGCCTGCTCGTCGCGGCCGAGCGATTGCCCGAGTTCGAGGCGGTCTTTCACGACACCACGCCGACGCCGGCCATCGAGGCGCCGGCCGACTACAGCAAGCCGTGGACGCGCGAGGCGGCGCTGGTCGAGATCGTGCGCGACCGCCTGCAGGGTCTGGGGCCCGTACGTGCGAGCGAGCTGGCCGCCTCGCTCGCACTGCCTGCCTCGCAGATCGATGCCGCGCTGGTGCAGCTCGAATCCGAAGGTTCGGTGATGCGCGGCAGCTTCACGCCCGTCGAATCTGGCAACGGCGCGGAGGGCGGCGCCCCCGCAGGCGGCACGGAATGGTGCGAACGCCGGCTGCTGGCGCGCATTCACCGGTACACGGTGAACCGGCTGCGCCAGGAGATCGAGCCCGTCGAGGCGCGGGACTTCGTGCGGTTCCTGTTCGAATGGCAGCGCGTGGCGCCCGAAGCGCGAGTCGAGGGCGCCGACGCCGTGGCCAACATCGTGTCGCAGCTGGAAGGCTTCGAGGCGCCCGCCGCCGCGTGGGAGACCGAGATCCTGCCCGCGCGGGTCAACGAGTACGACTCCGCGTGGCTCGACGAGCTCAGCCGCGCCGGCCGGGTCGTGTGGACGCGCATTGCGCCGCTGCACGCCAGCGGCGAGCGCGCGCCCAGCCCGGTGCGCACCACGCCGATCGCGCTCGCGTCCCGACGCAACCTGGCGATCTGGGCAGCGCTGGCGCGCGACGGTGACGGCGCCGAGCCATCCTCGCGCTCGCAGCGGATCGTCGGGTTCATTTCCGAGCACGGCGCCTCGTTCTTCGAGGAGATCGTCGACGGCACCGGGCTGCTGCGCACGCAGGTCGAAGACGGGCTGGGCGAGCTGGTGGCGCTGGGACTGGTCAACGCCGACAGCTTCGGCGGCCTGCGCGCGCTGCTGGTGCCGTCGGAGCGCCGGCGCAGCCTCGACGGCAGCCGCCGAATGCGCCGCACGGCCCTGTTCGGCATCGAGGATGCCGGCCGCTGGGCACTGGCACGGCGCAAGCGGCCGGCGAGCGTCACCGCGGCGCGCGACCCGGCAGATGATCCCGAAATCGTCGAGCATGTCGCGCGAACGCTGTTGCGTCGCTACGGCGTCGTGTTCTGGCGCCTGGCCGCGCGCGAAGCCGACTGGTTGCCGCCGTGGCGCAGCCTGTTGCGGAGCTACCGTCGGCTGGAAGCGCGCGGCGAGATACGCGGCGGGCGCTTTGTGGCGGGCGTGACGGGCGAGCAGTTCGCCGTGCCCGAGGCGATCGGCCTGCTGCGCGATACGCGCCGGCGCGAGCGGTCGGGAGCGCTGGTCAGCCTGAGCGGCGCCGATCCGCTCAACGTGGTCGGCATCCTGACGCCGGGCCCGCGCCTGCCGGCACTGACCGGCAACCGGGTTCTGTACCGCGACGGCGTGCCCATCGCGTCGCTGATGGCCAACGAGGTGCGCTTCATCGAGACGCTCGACGCCGAGACGCAGTGGTCCGCGCGGGCGGCGCTGTTGCGGCGCCAGGTGCCCGCGAGCTTGCAGTTCCTCGCCTGATCTGAACCGCGGGCCCTCACCCCCTCCCCTCTCCCGCTGCGCGGGCGAGGGGCGATCGGGCGCCGCAAGCGCGTAAGTATTCGCAGGGGCACGCTGTGTCGCCCCTCGCCCGCGCAGCGGGAGAGGGGATGGGGGTGAGGGCCCGCGCGGCGCTAGGGCGTCAGCGCCTCCAGCAGGTCGCGCTCGAGCTGCAACTGCTGCTTGGGCTGCGTCAGCGCGGGGCCGTCGATCAGGAACAC
>DASZFP010000032.1:0-5202 GCA_035939615.1 Burkholderiaceae bacterium
TTGGCACCTCGATGTCGGCTCATCTCATCCTGGGGCTGTAGCCGGTCCCAAGGGTATGGCTGTTCGCCATTTAAAGAGGTACGTGAGCTGGGTTTAAAACGTCGTGAGACAGTTTGGTCCCTATCTGCCGTGGGCGCTGGAAGATTGACGGGGGCTGCTCCTAGTACGAGAGGACCGGAGTGGACGCACCTCTGGTGTACCGGTTGTCACGCCAGTGGCATAGCCGGGTAGCTATGTGCGGAAGAGATAACCGCTGAAAGCATCTAAGCGGGAAACTCGCCTGAAGATTAGTCTTCCCGGAGGCTTGACCTCCCTGAAGGGTCGTCCAAGACCAGGACGTTGATAGGCTGGATGTGGAAGGACCGTGAGGTCTTGAGCTAACCAGTACTAATTGCCCGTGCGGCTTGATCCTATAACCGTGCCGCCTCGTTCTCGAGGCTGAGGCTCGAATCGCAATCATTTACCCCGCCCTGCTCCGCGCTAACGCGCTACGCAGGGTGAACTTTGCACCCTGCGTAGCGCGACAGCGCGAAGCAGGGCTTCCGACTTGGATCTTTTGGCGGCGGCCGCCGAAGAGCGGCTGCAGCCGAAAGGTCGTCCTGCTTCAGCCTGACGACCATAGCGAGGTGGAACCACCCCTTCCCATCCCGAACAGGACCGTGAAACGCCTCTGCGCCGATGATAGTGGGATGTATTTCCCGTGAAAGTAGGACATCGTCAGGCTAACTCTTCCAAACGCCCCGCCGTGAACCGGCGGGGCGTTCTTTTTTTGCGACCACCTGCGCCCGGCACCGCGCCGTATCGACGATGCCTGCCAATCGCGATTTAATTGCCCGAACGCTGCGCTCGGTCTGGCATCCGTGCACCCAGATGAAGCTGCACGAGTGGCTGCCGATGGTGGCGATATCGCACGGCCAGGGCGCCTGGCTGTACGACTTCAGCGGCCGCCGCTACCTGGACGCGATCAGCTCCTGGTGGGTCAACCTGTTCGGTCACGCGAACCCGCGCATCAACGCGGCCATCATCGGCCAGCTGGAGCGGCTGGAGCACGTGATCCTGGCCGGCATGACGCACGAGCCGGCGGTCGCCCTGGCCGAGCGCCTGGCAGCCTTGACCGCCGGCAACCTGGGGCACTGCTTTTTCGCGTCCGACGGCTCATCCGCGGTCGAGATCGCGCTCAAAATGAGCCACCATTTCTGGCGCAACAGCGGCCAGCCGGACAAGTCGCGCTTTGCCTGCCTGACCGGGGCCTACCACGGCGAGACCACCGGGGCCCTGTCGGTGAGCGATGTGGCCCTCTTTCGCGATGCCTATGCGCCGCTGCTCAGGGCCGGGATCACCGTGATGAGCCCGGACTGGCGCCACGCCGAACCGGGTGAATCGGCGCTCGACTACGCAAGGCGCTGCGCCGGCGCCCTGGAGCGGGTGCTGCAGCAGCGGCACGGCGAAATCGCGGCCCTGATCGTGGAGCCGCTCGTGCAGTGCGCCAACGGGATGGGGATGTACGAGCCGGAGTATCTGCGGCTGGCGCGCGCGCTGTGCGACAAGTACCACGTGCACCTGATCGCCGACGAGATCGCGGTCGGCTGCGGCAGGACCGGCACCTTCCTGGCGTGCGAGCAGGCCGGCATCCTGCCGGACCTGCTGTGCCTGTCCAAGGGCATCAGCGGAGGCTACCTGCCGCTGAGCGTGGTGCTGTCGACCGACACGATCTACGAGGCGTTCTACGACAACGAACTCACGCGCGGCTTTCTGCACTCCCACTCCTACAGCGGCAATCCGCTGGCTTGCGCCGCAGCGCTGGCCACCCTGTCGATCTTCGAGCAGGACGACGTGATCGAGTCCAACAAGCGGCGCGCCGCCCGCATCGACGAGCTGGCGCGCCCGTTGCAGGCGCATCCGCGCGTGCAGAACTTCCGCCGCACCGGCATGATCTGGGCCTTCGAGGTCGACCAGGCCCCGGCCCTGTTCGCGCGGCGTTTCTCGGCCGCCGCGCTGGAGCACGAGCTGCTGCTGCGGCCGCTGGGAAATACTGTCTACTTCATGCCGCCGTACGTGATCGACGAGGAGCAGTCGGCGCTGCTGACCGACCGCGCGCTCGAGCTGCTCGACCGGATCGTCTGATGGGCGCGGCAGGCCCCGGCCCGGGTCTTTTCGTGACCGGAACCGATACCGGCGTGGGCAAGACGCTGGCGAGCTGCGCGCTGCTGCACCGGATGCGCGCGCGCGGCCTGCGCGCGCTCGGGATGAAGCCGGTTGCAGCGGGCGTGGAGGCCTCGCCCGAGGGGCCGGTCAATCCGGACGTGGCCGCGCTGCGGCGGGCCAGCTCCTGGCCGGCGCCGCTCGAGCAGATCAATCCCTATCTGTTCGAGCCACCGATCGCGCCGCACCTGGCTGCTGCCAGCGCCGGGGTGCGCATCGAAATGGCGCCGATCCGCAAGGCGTTCGAGGCGTTGCGCGCCAGCGCCGATGCGATCGTGGTCGAAGGCGTGGGCGGCTTCCTGGTGCCGCTGAATGATCGCGAGGACGCAGGCGATCTGGCCATCGCGCTGGCCCTTCCCGTCGTTCTGGTGGTCGGGATGCGGCTCGGGTGCCTGAATCACGCGCTGCTGACTCAGCAGGCCATTTTGGCGCGCCCGCTGCGACTGGCCGGGTGGATCGCCAATTCGATCGATCCGCTCATGCAGCGCTTCGACGACAATTTGCAGGCCTTGCGTCAGCGCATCGGTGCGCCGCTGCTGGGCGTGATCCCGCACTCTGTGAAGGCCGATCCGGCTTCGATCGAGTTGAGCCTGCCCGGCCATCCTTGACCGCGGGTTGTGTCAGGAAGTTTCTGTCGCCATCTGACGGCGTGCTGTCGTCCGCCCGTTCGCGTTGGATGCCATCACGATCGTGTATCGAGTGTCACCGGTATCGCGGCGAAGTGGGCAGGGCAGGCGCTCGCCGTTGCGGTTGGCGAGAGCGACAGCAAGAGGTGCATCCACGCGTGTGGTTCGCCGCAGTACGATTCCGAGATCGCCGTTGGCTAGACGCACGAAGGTCCCGGGAGGGTAAAGACCAAACTCCTTGATCAACGCCTCCACGATAGTGCGCGCTCCGGCATCGGCGAAGAGTTGTCCGGCGGCGCGTCGCCAGGGCAGCGCCGGCCGCGATGCGCGTGCGCTGGTCTTGGCAAAGAAGTCGTCGACGGTCCGCAGTACGCCGGCGAGGCAGGATGGCTCGCACGTGCCCGTGGGATAGCCCCTGCCGTCGACGCGCTCGTGATGCTGCGCGACCGCCCGCAGCCACTCGACATCGTCGACGCCGGCGCCGAGCAGAATCTCGGCACCACGTGTCGGGTGGCCCGCGATGGCCAGGGCCTGTTCGGGGGTCGGCTTGTTCGACCTCGCCCGCAGGGCCAGGGTGCCCTGCAATTCGGTGATCGCGATGTTCATGGTCAACGCAGCCTTCACCAGGGATGCCGCATTCCTTTCCGACCAACCGAGGCGACTTGTGATCAGGTCGCAGGCGATCGCGCAGCGCGCCGCATGAAGCACCGAGTAAAACGCGTGCCGGTCGGGCCGGTGACGGTGCATCAGGAACAGAGCCCGGTCGGCGTCCTTTGCAATGTAGGAGCTCAGGCTGGCCGCGATGGTATCGACGCGCCCCGGCAGGTCGTCGGTGCCCATCGGATCGAAAAGAACCTCGCGCAAGTCATCGAGAATCCGATCCAGGTGTATCGAGGGGTTCGACGCCACGGGCGCGCTAGTGCGCTGGGTTCCTTCAAGTTCGAGCACTCGCCGCTCCGCGGAATCGCATGAAGGCGCGTCCTTACGGTCCGTATTCTTCAGCCTTGTGCGGCTGCCGTTTGATCGAATTGGCCGGTGATTCAATCGATTCCGGTAGGTCCCACAGCTTCGGATTCTGGTAGCGAGGTAGTGTAGTAAAGCGGTCAACAATTATGAAACCCGAAACCTTCCGCACGGATACCTTGCGGCATGATGCGGGCCAATGGCTACATTTGATAAGGAAGCCGACATGGATCTTCATGCTCCGGCGGGACACATCCGCTCGCTGAAGGATTTCCTGCTGCACATTTGCATTGTCACGATCGGCATCCTGATTGCACTTGGCCTGGAGCAGGTCGTGGAGTCCCGCCACCGGGCCACGATCGCCGCCGAGGCGGTCGCAGGGTTCCAGCGTGAACTTGCAGACAACGTGGCGCATGTCAAGGAGGTGCTGAAAGAGATGCCGAAGCTGCGGTCCCGCACCCAGGCCGAGATCGCCCGCCTCTCGGCGCTGCCCGCCCGTGCGCCGGCCGCATCGCCGATCAAATATCCTGGAGTGCATTTTGACCTGGTCTCAAGCGCCAGCTGGGACACCGCGATCGCGACGCAGGCACTCATCGACCTGCCGTATGAGAACGTCAAGCGCTTCGCGGATGCCTATGGCGCTGTGCACCTTTTCCTGGAACAGGAGCATGTCGGGCTAGGTACATGGCACAACTTGCATCGCTTCGGCGACAATGCCTCGGTGCTGACGCTGGAGCAGCGATCGGAGCTGATCGAGCAGTTCCGCCTTTACGAGAATTACACCGTCCTGATCGAAAACGTCGGCGAACACACGCTGCAGGCCTGCCAGAGCGCGCTCAAGTGAGGTCCAAGGCGGGTGCCGGCGGCGGCCGGTTCCGGCCGGGCGAGGCGGCATTCGCTCCCTCGAAGCGCTTGTTCGTCGCTCGCCACTTGCCGATGCGGCCCTCGATCCATACCGTCCCGGATGTTGCCGCAAGCGTGGCGCGTCGTGGGAGGCCCAAATGAACTCATTGCTGCAGCGAGCCGGCGCCGGATCGGTGCTGGCCGTGCTGTGCGCGACGCCTTGCCACGCCGCGCCGGCGCTACAGGGGCGCTGGGAGGGGGAAGTGCAGGTTCCCGGGGCGCCCTTGACCCTGATCGTCGACCTGGCCCAGGGCGAGGCGTCGTCGTGGACCGGGTCGGTCGTCATGCCCGGCCTGGGGATCAAAGGCGCTGCCATCGGCGACATCTCGGTCACCGATTCGGGCATCACGTTCACCATGTCGGGCATCATGAAGGCGGGCGGGGCCGCGCCACCCCGGATCAGCGCGCACCTGACCGGCGCAGGCGCCCTGACGGGCGATTTCGAGCAGGCGGGAAACAGGGCGCATTTCACGCTGAACCGGATCGGACCCGCCCAGGTGGAGGTCGC
>DASZFP010000033.1:0-44112 GCA_035939615.1 Burkholderiaceae bacterium
TCAGCAGCGGCCTCGGCAACGAGGCGTTCAACAATCAGATCGTGATCCTGCCCAATGGCACCGTGCTGGATTTTTTCACGCTGCTGTCGCTGTCGAACTTCTCCGGGACCGGAACGCTGCAGGTCATCAGCTCATCCAACAAGGGCAGCACTTGGTCGGCCCCGAGCACGGTGGCGTCCATCACCTCGGCCGGCACCACCAATCCGATCACGCAGGGCGTGATCCGGGACAGCCCCTTGATGGCGCAGGTGGCCGTCGATCCCGTCAGCGGTGCGCTGGCCGCGGTCTGGCAACAGGTGTTCAACGGCAATGCCGCCTTCGACGGCATCGCGCTTTCGATCTCCACGAACAACGGCGCGACCTGGAGCACGCCCAAGCAGATCAACGGCGCGCCGACCTTTGCTGCGTTCGACCCGACCGTGCGCTACCTTCAAAACGGCGTGATCGCGGTTACTTACTACGACTTTCGCGATTTCGTGTCCGGATCCGCGGTGCTGAGCACCAGCGCCTGGCTGACCGAATCGAACGATAACGGGGCGACCTGGCACGAGTTGCGCCTGCAGAGCCCATTTGATCTGAAGCAGGCGCCGCTGGCCGATTTCAACAAAGGCACTGCGCTGTTTCTCGGTGACAACCAGGGGCTGGCGCTGGTCAGCGGCAATGCGCTGCCTTTTTACGCGGCCACCAACAGCGCCGGCGCCCACATCTACGCCACCCAGTCGCCCAGTCCGCTGAGCTCGCCGACGGCGCACGTGTACTCGTCGATCCGGGCCGGCCCGATCTCGCCGGCGGCCGCCGCCCGCGCCGGGGCGCTGGTCGAGCAACGGTTGCGGATGCGCGGGTCAACGGGGCCGGGGCTGCCGTGAACCCGGCCAGGCGGCTCGCGCTGGGGCGCCGATGAGCCGGGCCACCACCCGCGCGCGGGCACTCGCGATGGCGGCCGCATGGTCGTGCGTGCCCCTGGCCGCCGCGCAGGTGACCGTCGAGGATGCCTGGGTACGCGGCACCGTCGAGGGCCAGACGGCCACCGCCGCGTACCTGAGGCTGCACAGCGATACCGGCGCGCGGCTGGTTTCGATCACGTCGCCGGCCGCTGTGCGCTGCAGCGTGCACGAAATGAAGATGAGCGAAAACCTGATGAGGATGCGCGCGCTCGACTCGCTGCCGATTCCGGCCGGAGGCACGGTCGAACTGAAAGAAGGCGGCGATCACATCATGCTGGAAGGGCTCACGCGCACGCTGAAGGCAGGCGATGCGGTCCCGCTCACGCTGACGTTCGTCGATTCGGCCGGCCGGCGCTGGACGGTCGACGTGCAGGCGCCGGTGCTGCCGCTGGGCGCGCTGCACCCCCCACAACCCACCCGGCACTAGACGGACCCGCAGTGCGGATTTCCGGCCGTCCACCGCTTGACATTAACTAACTAATTAATTAGCATGCCGGCCGTGTTGAATCCTCTCCGTTCCGCCCCGGGTCGCCGCGCCCGCCTGCCCGCGTCCGATGCGCGCGGGCAGCTGCTGGATGCGGCGATCGCCCTGTTTGCCGAGCGCGGCATTGCGAACACCACGGTGGCGCAGATCGCGGCGTCGGGCGACGTTACCTCGGCGATGGTTCACTACTGGTTCGACACGCGCGAGCGCCTGCTGGACGCGGTCGTGCAGGAGCGCCTGGCGCCGCTGTTTCGCTCGATCTGGGAGCCCGCGGATGTCGATCAGGGCGCCCCGCTCGAGCTGGTGCGGGGAATCGTCGGCCGATTGTTCGACGTGACCGAAAAGACGCCGTGGCTGCCGTCGCTGTGGCTGCGCGAGATCATCAACGAAGGCGGCCTGCTGCGCGAGCGCGCGCTGCGCCACATCCCGCTCAAGCGCGTGGCCGGCTTCGGGCAGAACATCGCGCGCGGCCAGTCGCGCGGCGAAGTCAATTCCGAGATCGAGCCCCTGCTCGTGTTCAATTCGATCCTGGCGCTGGTGATGCTGCCGCAGGCGACCGCGAAGATCTGGCGCCGCATCAACCCGACGCTGACGCTCGATCGCGCAGCGCTCGAGCGGCATGTCAGCGGGTTGCTGATGCACGGGATCGCGGGCCGGCAGGCCCAGGGCCCGGCGCGCCGGCGACACGGAAAAGCGAAGGCTGCGGCATGAACCGGACGTTGCGCACGCGCCCGATGGCGGGCGTTCAGGTGGCCGTGCTGGCCGCTGCACTGGCTCTTGTGGCCGGCTGTTCGCGCCATGCCCCCGTCGCGTACCAGGGCTACGTGGAAGGCGAGTTCGTCTATCTCGCCTCGTCGCAGGCCGGGCAGCTCACCCAGCTGTCGGTCGTGCGCGGCCAGACCGTCGCGGCCGATGCGCCAGTGTTTGCGCTGGAAGCGCAAAACGAGACCGACGGCGTACTGCAGGCGCGCCAGCAGTTGCAGGCCGCGCAGGCGCAGCAGGCCGACATGCTGACCGGCAAGCGGCGTCCGGAAATCGAAGTCGTGGCAGCCCAGCTCGAGCAGGCGCGGGCGGACGCGATGCGCGCCGAGACGCAATACAAGCGCGACCAGGAGCAGTATCAGGCCGGCGGCATCCCCAAAAGCCAGCTCGACGACTCGCGCGCTGCCGCTGCGTCGGCGGCGGCCCACGTGCGCGAGCTCGATGGTCAGCTCGAGGTGGCGCGCCTGCCGGGACGCAACGAGCAGATACGGGCGCAGTCCGCCCAGGTGCGGGCGGCGCAGGCCTCGCTCGCGCAGGCCCAGTGGCGGCTGGACCAGAAGAGCGTGCGCGCGCCGCACGCGGGCCTGGTGTTCGACACGATGTACCGCAGCGGTGAATGGGTGCCGGCGGGCAGCCCCGTGGTTCGGATGCTGCCGCCGGAAAACGTCAAGCTGCGCTTCTTCGTGCCCGAGACGGCGGTCGGCGCGCTGGCGCCGGGACGCGCGGTGCGGGTTCACTGCGACGGCTGTGCTGCCGACGTGCCGGCCGTGGTGAGCTTCGTGTCGGACCAGGCCGAGTACACGCCGCCGGTGATCTACAGCAATGAAACCCGGGCCAAGCTCGTGTTTCTGATCGAAGCACGCCCGCAACCGGCCGACGCTCCCAAGCTGCATCCGGGCCAGCCGGTGGAGGTCATATTGCAATGAGCGCACGCGACCTGCCCGCGGCCGGCGAGGGCCTGGCCATCGACGTGCACCGGCTCAACAAGCACTTCGGCGACAAGCACGTCGTCAAGGACGTATCGCTGCGGGTGCAGCGCGGCGAGATCTTCGGCTTTCTGGGGCCCAACGGCAGCGGCAAGACGACCTGCATCCGGATGCTGTGCGGACTGCTGACGCCGGACTCCGGCAGCGGCACCTGCCTGGGCGCCGACATCGTGAAGGAGAGCGCCCGCATCAAGCGTCAGGTCGGTTACATGACGCAGAAATTCTCCTACTGGGACGACCTGACGATCCGCGAGAACCTCGATTTTGTCGCGCGCATGTATCAGATGCCGAACCGCGTGCAGGTGGTCGATCAGGCGCTGAACAACCTCGGCCTGGCGCACCGCGCCGATCAGCTGGCCGGTACGCTGTCGGGCGGCTGGAAGCAGCGCCTCGCGCTGGCGGCCTGCCTGCTGCACGAGCCGCAGCTGCTGCTGCTGGATGAGCCCACCGCGGGCGTGGACCCGAGCGCGCGGCGCGACTTCTGGGAAGAGCTGCACGTGCTGGCGGCCAGGGGCATCTCGGTGCTGGTCAGCACGCACTACATGGACGAGGCCGAACGCTGCCACAAGCTGGCCTACATCGCCTACGGCGAGCTGCTGGCGCAGGGCACGGCGCGCGAGGTCGTCGATTCGCTGGGGCTGTCGACCTGGGCCGTGACCGGCGACAACCTGGTGGGGCTGGGCGAGCGCCTGCGCGGCGCCCCGGGCGTTGCGCAGACCGTCGCGTTCGGCACGGCGCTGCACGTGAGCGGCCTGGACCGGGAGGTGTTGAAGGCGACGCTGGCGAATCTGGCGCAGGCGCATCCGCAGCTGCACGTCGAGCAGATCGACACCCGCCTGGAGCACGCGTTCATCTACCTGATGGGACGCACGTCCGACCGCGAGGGCGCGCCGGCGCAGGCGCGCGCATCCCGATGAGCGAGCGATTCTCGGCGGCCCGCTGGTGGGCCATAGTGCGCAAGGAATTCCTGCAGCTGCGGCGCGACCGGGTCACGTTCGCGATGATCGTCGGGATACCGATCATCCAGATGACGCTGTTCGGGTTTGCGATCAACACCGATCCGAGGCATCTGCCGACCGCGGTGATCGCCGCTGACCAGAGCGAGTTCACTCGCAGCTTCATCGCCGCGATGCGCAACTCCGACTACTTCGACATCGTGGCGATGCTGCCCGACCAGCAGGCCGGCCGGCGCGCGCTGATGCAGGGCAAGGTGCTGTTCGTGCTCGACATTCCGGTCGGCTTCACGCGCGACCTGGTCAAGGGCGCACACCCGTCGCTGCTGGTCGAGGCCGATGCGACCGATTCGACCGCGGTCGGCACCGCGCTGGGCGCGCTGCCGTCGATCGCGCAGTCCGCGCTGGGCAAGGACCGGGTCGGGCCGCTGTCGCAGCTGACGGCGCAGCCGGATGCGTTCGACGTCCAGGTGCACCGCCTCTACAACCCGGAGGCGATCACGCAGTACAACGTGGTGCCGGGGCTGATGGGCGTGATCCTGACGATGACGATGGTGATCATGACCGGGCTGGCGATCACGCGCGAGCGCGAGCGCGGAACCATGGAGAATCTGCTGGCCACGCCGGTGCTGCCGCTCGAGGTAACCACTGGCAAGATCATGCCGTACGTGGCGATCGGCCTGCTGCAGATCACGATCATCCTGGTGGCAGCCCGCTTCGTGTTCGGCGTGCCGATCACCGGCAGCCTGGTGCTGTTGTATTTCGGGGCGCTGCTGTTCATCGCCGCTACTCTCGCGGTGGGCATCATGCTGTCGTCGCTCGCGCAGAACCAGCTCCAGGGGGTGCAGCTCGCCTTCTTCTATTTCCTGCCCAACATCCTGTTATCGGGCTTCATGTTCCCGTTCGCCGGCATGCCGAAGTGGGCGCAGGCGATCGGCAACGTGCTGCCGCTCACTTACTTCAACCGGCTGGTGCGCGGCATCCTGCTCAAGGGCGCGGGCTGGACCGACATCTGGCCGCACGTGTGGCCGATGCTGGTCTTCCAGGTCATCGTGATGGCCATCGCCGTGCGCTTTTACCGGCGCACGCTCGACTGAGGAGGCCGACCCGATGCGAGGTGCAAGGCTCGCGGTTTCCCGGTACGCGCGCGCGACCGTCGCGCTGAGCGCGGCAACGCTGTGCGCCTGCGCGGCCGGTCCCGACTTCCGCCCGCCCGAGCCGATCGCGGTGGCGAGCTACACGCCGGCGCCGCAACCCGCGCTCGCCGAGGAAGCGCCCGGGCCGGGCGGCGCCGGCCAGCGCTTCGTGCCGGCCGAGACGATCGGCGGCGGCTGGTGGCGCGCCTTCGGCTCGCCGACCCTGGACCGGCTGGTGCAGCAGGCGCTCGACAACAGCCCGACGCTCGCGCAGGCGCGCATGCGGCTGGAGCAGGCACGGCAGGACTATCTGGCCCAGGCGGGCGCAACCGAATGGCCGCAAGTGGACGCGAACCTGAATGCGACGCGCCAGAAAACCGATCCGGCCGCATTCGGCATCGGCGGTCTGACCGGCAGCCGCAGCTTCCCGCCGTTCACGCTGTACAGCGCCAAGGTCAACGTGTCGTACACGCTGGATTTTTTCGGCGCCAACCGGCGGGCCCTGGAGGCGCTGGCGGCCCAGGTGGACTACCAGCAGTACGAGCTGGACGCGGCGCGCCTTTCGCTGGCGGGCAACGTGGTGACGACCGCGGTGCGGCGCGCATCGCTGGCCAAGCAGCTCGCGTTGACCGGGGACCTGCTGGCCGACGAAGGCCGCCAGCTCGACATCACCGAGCAGCGCTTTCAGGCCGGCGGCGTATCGCGTCTGGACCTGCTGAGCCAGCGCTCGCAGGTCGAACAGACCCGCGCTAGCCTGGCGCCGCTGCGCACGCAGCTGGCGCAGGCCGACCATCAGCTGGCCGTCTATCTGGGGCGCCCGCCCGCGCACCTGGGGCCCGGCGCCGGCGACGATCCCGGCGCGCTCGATCTGGACGCATTCGTGCTGCCGGCCGAAGTGCCTTTGACGCTGCCCTCGACGCTGGCGCAGCAGCGCCCCGACATCCGCGCCTCCGAGGCGCTGCTGCATCAGGCCAGTGCCAACGTCGGCGTCGCGACCGCCCACCTGTATCCGCAGTTCACTCTGTCGGCCGGCACCGGCCCGGAGGGCGTCAGCATCAATGACCTGATGAACGTCTGGTCAGTCGGCGCCGGCCTGACGCAGCCGCTGTTTCATGGCGGCCAGCTGCAGGCGCAAAAGCGCTCGGCGCAGGCCGCGTACGAAGCGGCTCTGGCCGCCTATCAGCAGACGGTGCTGCAGGGGCTGCAGCAGGTGGCCGACGCGCTGCGCGCGCTGCAGCAGGACGCGATCGAGCTGCAGTCGCGCGACCGGGCGCAGCGCGACGCGCACGCGAGCGCCGAGATCGCCAGCCAGCGTTACGCCGCCGGAGGACTGAGCCAGCTGGCGCTGCTCGACACGCAGCGGCAGGAGCTGCAAACGACGCTGGACCGCACCAAGGTGCAGGCCCAGCGGCTGGCGGATACGGCGGCGCTGTACCAGGCGCTGGGCGCGCGCCCCTGATCAGGCTCGGCCGGCCGCGCGCGCCTGCTGATCTGCATGGTAGGAGCTGCGCACCAGCGGAGCGCAGGCGGCGCTCGCAAATCCCATCGCGCGCGCCTCGCGTTCGAACATCGTGAAGGTCGCCGGGGGCGCGTAGCGCTGCACGCGCAGATGGCTCGCGCTGGGAGCCAGGTACTGGCCGATCGTCAGCATCTGCACGCCCGCCTCGCGCAGGTCGCGCATCACCTGCAGGATCTCGTCATCGGTCTCGCCCAGTCCGACCATCAAGCCGCTCTTGGTCGGCACCGCCGGCACCCGCTCGCGGAACTCGCGCAGCAGCTGCAGCGAATGCGCGTAGTCGGCGCCCGGCCGCGCACTGCGATACAGGCGCGGCACGGTTTCCAGGTTGTGGTTCATCACGTCCGGGGGCGTCGCCTGCAGGATCGGCAGGGCCCGGTCCAGGCGCCCGCGGAAGTCCGGCACCAGCACCTCGATCCGGGTCGCGGGCGAGGCCTGGCGGACGGCCCGGATGCAATCGGCGAAGTGCCCCGCGCCGCCGTCGCGCAGGTCGTCGCGGTCCACCGACGTGATCACGACGTACTGCAACGCCAGCCGCGCCACCGATTGGGCCAGGTGCGCGGGCTCGTCCGCATCGAGCGGGTCCGGACGGCCGAATCCGACGTCGCAGAACGGGCAGCGCCGGGTACAGCGGTCGCCCATGATCATGAAGGTCGCGGTGCCATGGCCGAAGCACTCGCCGATGTTCGGGCAGCTGGCCTCTTCGCACACGGTGTGCAGGTGCTGCTCGCGCAGCAGCGCCTTGATCTCGTAGAAGCGCGTGCTGGCGGAGCCCGCACGCACGCGGATCCAGTCCGGCTTCGGCAGCGGCGGCGCGCCGGCCTCGGGGCGGATCGGAATCAGCCGGGTCTTGCCGGCGCCCTTGATTTTTCCGGCGGGCTTGATCGATTGCGCAGTTTCGCTCACGGGGTCAGGTGGGCCGCCAGCCGATCGGACAGTCGGCCGGCCGCCTCGTTCCAGGGAAGATCCACGCCCAGTGTAGCCAAGTCGACCGTCGCCAGGTCCGGGTAGCCGCAGGGGTCGATGCCGGCAAAGGGCTCAAGGTCCATCAGGCAGTTCAGCGCCACGCCGTGGTAGCTGCAGCCGTTGCGGATCCGCACGCCCAGGGCGGCGATCTTGGCGAGCCCCTCGAACGGTCCTGATCGTGCGCCGCCCGCGTACGGCACGTAAATGCCGGGGGCCCCGCGCACGCGCCGCCCGACCACGCCGAACGGCTCTAACGTCTGGATCACCGCCTGCTCGATCCGGAACACGAGCTCGCGCACCGTGATCCCCAGCCGGCGCAGGTCGATCAGCGTGTAAACGATGGCCTGGCCCGGCCCGTGATAGGTGACCTGGCCGCCGCGATCCGTGGCCACGACCGGAGTTTGCCCGGGAGCGATCAGGTGCTCGCGGCGGCCAGCCTGGCCCAGCGTATAGACGGGCTCGTGCTCGACCAGCCAGAGCTCATCGGCGGTTTCGGCGCCGCGTTGCAGCGTGAACTCGCGCATCGCGTGCCAGGTTTGAACATACGGCACGCGGCCCAGCAGACGTCGGATCGGTTCGGCCTGGATCATCGGGGAAGACGCGGCGCCCGCGCGCCGGTGCGAGAGTGAATCTTATTGGAGACTGCCGATTGCGGTAGCGCGAGCCCGCTCGCTCCCGGCTATCTTCGCCCGATGAAGTCCGACGATCGGCGACGCCTGCTGCTGTGGTCGGCAGCGGCCGCGGTGGCCGCGACCGGGGCGCCCTGGCGTGCCGCACAGGCCGTGCAGAGCGCCGGCAGCGGCCTGCTGAAGTGGCCGCGGCAGCTCTGGATCACCCGGCCCGAAGCGCAGGAATCGGTGCGCGTCACCTACTGGGCCGACGGGGCGTTGCAGCCGGACGGCTACCGGTCCATCAATCGGATCTATCGCGACCTGCACGCCGGCCTGGAGCGGCCGATCGCGCTGCCTCTGCTGGATCTGAACTGGTTGATGGGGTGCATGGTCGCGCAGGGTGGGTCGCCGCGTCCGATGGTGCTGCTGTCCGGCTTTCGGACCGCGCAGACCAATCGGCGGGTCGGCGGCGTCGAGCCGAGCGTTCACTTCGACGGCCAGGCAGACGACTATATCTACGCCGGTCTGTCGTTCCAGGACAACCTGCGGCTGGCGCGCCGCTTCCAGATAGGCGGCCTGGGCATTTATCCCGATCGCGGCTCGCTGCACAAGGACCTGGGCCGGCCGCGCACCTGGGTCGAATACGGGCGCACCGGGTCGGGCCGCCTGCTCGATCACGCCCGCCATTGACGAGGAGCGCCCCACCGATGCGACTGACGCGCCTGACATTCTTCATGCTCTTGATGGCGGTGGCCGCCAGCGTGCTGCAGTCATTTCCCAGCGCGCCTTCGGATCGAGCGGCCGTCGTCTGCAGGCCCGTGCTGTTTCTGACCACGGTCGCGGCCGAAGTGTCCTCGTCGATCAACGATTCCGGCCGCATCGGCCCGCTCCGGCAGCCTTGGCACGACAACGCCCATCGGGCCTGCCTGCGGATCGCCGAGCGCGTCTTCATCGCTGCCGCCGAATCCTGAAAGACCGGTTGGTTCGACCGCCGACGTCACCCGTGGTCGATTCGGACCCGTCGCTGCCGGCGCTCGATCAGATCGGATACGAAGCGGCCGACCTGGAAGCGATCCGCCATGCGATCCACGCGCCCGACGGCCTGGTGCTGGTCGTCGGCCCAGCCGGCTGCGGCCGCAGCACGGCGTTGTACGCGATGCTGGGCGAGCTTGACCCGCTGCAGCGGACCATCTGGACCATCGAGTCGACCTTCCTGCGGCCGGTTCCCCGATGGCGGCAGGTGCAGGTTGCGCCGCCTCGCAACCAGCGCGGCGAGCGACGCTATGAACGGTCGTTCTGCCAGACCCTGCGCTGTGCAGGCGGTGCGATCCTGGTGGAGAACATCGCAACCGCGAAAATGGCGCAGCTTGCGATACAGGCTGCCCAGGCCACCCATCTCGTGCTGTCGACGATGTCTCTGGGCCGGGCCGCCAGCGTCATCGCAGAACTGCGGCGCTTGCGGGTGACTGCCTCCCAGGCGATCGATGGACTGTCGCTGGTGATCGGGCAGCGGCTGATCGGCCGCCTGTGCCCGGCCTGCTCGATCGCGGACGATCGCGAGGCGGTGCGACGCGCGCTGGCCGCTGCCATGAACACCTGGCTCGCCGGCCGCGCAGTGCATCCCCGCCGAGCCGCATCGTCCGGTTGCGAGGTCTGCCGGCACGGCGGCTACCAGGGCAGCGTGCTCGCCTACGAGCTGATCGAAATCGACAGCCGGGCGCGCAGCGTGATGGCCTCGAGCATCGATCCGGTCGAGCTGGAGCGGGCGCTGCTGGCCGACGGCCGCTCGATCTGGGACCGCGGACTGAAGCAGGTGGCCGACGGATTGACCTCGCTCGACGCCCTGCAGGCGGCGGTCAGACAATCGCGCTAGGCGCGCTGGATGAGGGATTCACCCGCTATATGGGGCCGGAACGAACCCCCCGACACGCGGCAGGCTAGCCCGCCGAGCCCTATCCGGCTTACGATCCGCAAAGGCCGTACCAAGTGTCTGGAAGGGCGCCGGATGCGCTTGTTTGACCTGTTGATCCACGTGGCCGAAGAACGTGACTTCGCGGTCAGCGACATTCATATCGACTGCGGCGTGCCGCCGGCGCTGCGGCTGCCGGACGGGCTGCGCAGCGTGCGCGGGTACGAAACCGGCGTAAAGTCCTCCGACATCGAGGACCTTCTGCGCGACCTGGGCCTGGATGCTCAGGATATCTTGGCGCGGGTTGCGGCCGGCGGCGGACAGACGCGGCTGTCGGTCACCTCGATCCAGGGTGTCGCGTTCCGGCTTGCGATCACCCGCTTCGGCGGGCTGACCGCCAGCGGTCGCGGGGGCCTGTTCAGCCTGGCATTGCGCCGCCTGCGGCCCACCGCCCCCAGCTTTGCCGAGCTGGGCCTGCCCGAGGAGCTCGGTGAGCTCACCGTGCTGAAACGGGGGCTGGTCCTGATCACGGGGGAAACCGGGGCCGGCAAATCGACGACCCTGGCGGCGCTGATCGAGCACTTGAACAGCCACTCCAACCTGCGCATCGTCACGATCGAGGAGCCGGTCGAGTACCGCTTCGAATCGCGCCGCTCCCTGATCCAGCAGCGCGAAGTCGGGTTCGACGTGCCGAGCTTCGAGCTGGCGGTCGAGCACACGCTGCAGCAGGACCCGGATGTGATCGTGATCGGCGAGATCCGCAACCTGGCCACGCTGCAGGCCGCGTTTCGTGCCGCCAGCTCGGGCCACCTGGTCTACGCCACGCTGCACACCAGCTCGGCCGCCAAGACGCTGCAACGGATCCAGGACCTGTATCCGATCGAATTCCGGCACCAGGCGCTCAGCGATACGGCGGCCTTCCTGGCGGCCGTGATCAGCCAGACGCTGCTGCCCAGTCACGACGGCAAACGGCGTCACCTGGCGCACGAGATCATGAGCGTCACGCCGAAGCTGCGCGCCATGATCCGCGACGGCAAGTGGTTGCAGATTCGCGGCGAAATCGACCGGCGCGCGCCGCTGTCGCATCTGCTGAACCATTCGCTGGCCGCTCTGGTGGCCGCCGGCCAGGTCGATCAGGACGTCGCCCGCGCCTCCTCCGAGGACCCGGCTGACCTGGAATCGCGCATCGCCGACCTGACCACCGCCGACGAGCGGCACTGAACCCGCCTCAATAGGTCTTGTACGGCAGGAACTTGCCGGACATCGAGATGGCGACGCGGTCTCCGGCGGGGTCGGCCTCGCGCCGCAGATCCATCTTGAAGTCGATGGCGCTCATGATGCCGTCGCCGAACTCTTCGTGGATCAGTTCCTTGAACGTGGTGCCGTACACGTTCACGATCTCGTAGAAGCGGTAAATCAACGGATCGACCGGCACGGCGGTGGGCAGACTCCCCTTGCTGGGAACGATCGTCAGCCATCGCTTCTCTTCGGCACTGAGCCCGAAGATCTCCGCGACGATGTCGGCCTGTTTGGAGTTCAACGTCATCTGGCCCAGGCAGGCCGCGGTGACCCACTCCTTGCTCAAACCCACCCTGCGCGCCACATCGGACCACTTCAGGGCCTTGCTGACCTTGGTCGCAATGATCTTCTCGGTGACCTCCAGACGGTTCGTCACGTGTCCTCCCTCGCCCGTGTGTCAAGGAACGATGTCCTCGTACGGTCCCATTTTTTCATGGGCCGCGTCGGTCGCCTCGAGAAATTGCATACCCCGTTTGAGCGTGTCGTACTCCGAGGCCGCGTTTCGTCTGAAATGGTGGGCGAAGAAACTTGTCCCGATTCAGGCTGCCAAAATCTCAGTCGATTACGGCATGCCCCGCTTCGGTGCAGCGGCCATCCGGTTGTCGAATTTGGTGGCGCCCGTTCGACTAAGGATGAAGGCGAAGACGGGAGCCGAAAATGCAAGTTGCCGTGGGCACGGTAGGGTTGCTGCGCGAATTCGTGCAGAAGCTCGGCCCTTATGTGATGCTGGAAATACTGCTGCCCGGCGGCACGCTGGTCGCACTGCTGCTGTTCCTGTATCGGCGCCGCAAAGCGGCCGGCGTCACCCTGCACTGGGGGCGCTAACGCGGCGATCCCGGGTGGATCAGAGGACCACGCGCACCATCGGGTGCCGCGTCAGCTCCAGGTAGAGCGCGTCGAGCTGGCCGCGGGAGCGCGCCACGATGGTCGCACTGATCGAAAGATATTTGCCGGCGCGCGATTCTCGAACCTGGATCGAAGTGACGTCGAAATCCGGCGCGTGCGTGCGCAGCACCTGGGCGATGGCCGCCTCGAAGCCCGCCTGGTTCAGGCCGACGATCTTGATCGGAAAGTCGGTCGGATACTTGATCAGACTTTCCGGTTCGGCCATTGGCTCACCCGGCGGCATGGTGCCGCGCCCTGCCGATGCTACAGCGCATCGATGGCAGCGTCGTATCCGCGCCGCATCTGGCGGTAAATCGGGCCCGGGCGGCCGCTGCCGACCGGCCGGCCATCGAGCTCGACGATCGGCAGCACCTCGCGCGTGGCCGCGCTCAGCATCAGCTCATCGGCACTGCGCACCTCGTCCATCGAGATCGATCGGACCTCGAACGGGATCAGGGCCCGCTCGCACAGCTCCTGGATGAAGCCGTAGCGGATGCCCTCCAGGATCAGGTTGTCGCGCGGGGGCGCCAGCACGCCGCTGTCCTTGACCACCCAGACATTGCTGGCAGAGCCCTCGGTCAGGCGTCCGTCGCGGTGCTGGATCACCTCGTCCAGGCCCCGATCGGCCGCCTGCTGCCTGGCCAGCACGGCGCCCAGCAGCGATGTCGACTTGATGTCGCACCGCAGCCAGCGCAGGTCCGGCACCGAGACGGCGCGCAGCCCACGTTCCCGCTGGTCGGCGCCAGGCCGGTTCAGCGGTGAGGCCATCGCGAAGACGGTGGGCATGACGTTGGCGGGAAATGCGAAATCGCGCTTGGCCACGCCGCGCGTGACCTGCAGGTAAACGGTCAGATCCTGCGGCGCCGCCGATTCGATCAGGCGCTCGATGATGGTGCGCCACTGGTCGCGTCGGAACGGATGGTCGATCCGTACCGCCGCCAGGCTGCGCTGCAGCCGATCCAGATGCTGCTCCAGCCGGAACGGGCGCTTGCGGTAGGCCGGCACCACTTCGTAGACGCCGTCACCGAAGATGAAACCGCGGTCCAGAACGGGGATGCGGGCGCTGGCCAGCGGCAGATAGTCCCCATTCAGGTAGCACAGGCTGTCGTCGGGATTCATCGAACTCCCCAATGGTTCGATCCGGCCGACTCCGCCTCGGCGCCGAGCACGTGGCGAGTCACCAGTTGCTTCAGGATTGGCAGGCGCCGGTGAAAGAAATGGTCGGTGGCGGGAATCACGACCACCGGAATCTCGCAACCTGCGGCCCAGGCGAACACATCGGCCAGCGGAATCGTCTCGTCCTGCTCGCCGTGGATCACCAGCGTGCCGGCAGCGGCCGCCGGCATCGCCCACTTGCCGGCTGCCGCCCCGATCAGCACCAGGTGCCGGGGTGCGGTGCCGCGGCCTTGCAGGGTAGCGGCCGCCTGCGCGACCACGAAGCTGCCAAACGAGAATCCGGCCAGCGCGAGCGGCAGCGGCGCGTCCGACTTGACGCCCGCCAGATCGGGGATCGTCTCGATCAGGTGCATCAGATCGTCGAGCTCACCGCGGCCCTCGTCGTGCTGCCCCTCGGTGGCGCCGACCCCGCGAAAATTGGATCGTACGGCCAGCCAGCCCAGAGCGCAGAAAGCCCGTGCCAGGGTCGAGACGACCTTGTTGTCCAGGCTGCCGCCGAATAGCGGGTGCGGATGCGCGATGTGCGCAATACCGGCCGGCGCCGCCGCCTGCGGCCAGTCCAGTGCCACCTCGATCCGGCCGACCGGGCCGGGCACCAGGCGCAGCTCCGTACGCACGGTCACGGCAGCCGGAGCCGCTCGACGATCTGTCCGTTGACCAGGTGCGAATCGATGATCTCGTCGATGTCTTTTTCGTCGACGTACGTGTACCAGATTGCTTCCGGATACACGACCAGGCAGGGGCCCAGATCGCATCGATCCAGGCAACCGGCGCGATTGACGCGCACTCCGCCGGGGCCGGCCCGGCGCAAGGCCTTGATCTTGTCCTTGGCATAGGCCTGCATGGCGGCCGCGCCGCCGTTGCCGCAGCAGACCTGGCCCGGGTCGCGCTGGTTGACGCAGAAGAAGAGGTGATGTTTGAAGTAGCTCATTGGAAAGTGGCGGTCCCGCTCAGGTGCGCCGCGCCGGTGTCCGTCGCCGCGGCAGGCCGTCGTACGCCTGCCACACCAGCATCGCATAGGGCCAGGCCATCGACAGCCATGCCGCCACGGCACTGACATGTCGCAGTTTGCCAGGGTCCCACTGCTCGATCCATAAGGTGTGATACGGATTAGCCGGCACGAGATTTACGACGGCGATCAGCGTGCACAGGCAGATCAAGGATACTCGCGATAGCAGCACCGCCCGACCGTTATGGGCCGCCACGATCAGGCAGGCGCCCCCCAGCGCCAGTCCGCTTAACGCACCCGGCGTAACCCACACGAGCGCATAGGGGCCGCCGAATTCCAGCCCGTAGGCAAGCGCCTTGGAGCCGAGCGCCGCAATGCACAAGGCGGCCAGCAGCGGGTGGTGTGGCGCGCTCGGGCGCAGTGTCGAAACCAGGGCCAGGCCGGCCGCGAGCAGTCCGCAGAACGTGACGACACCTTCGGCCAGCATGAATTCGACCGGACCGAATCCGGCCCATGCGGCGATGACGGGCTGCGCACCGGACAACGCGGGCATGGCCGTCGGCAGAGATTCCAGGCCGGCCCGGCCGTTGCCGAACAGCATGGGGCCCGGATCGATTTGCGCAATCGGCCACAGGGCCAGCAATACCAGGGCCGGGGCCGCATCGCGCCGGAACCAGCGGGATCCAACGTGCCCGGGCGCACCGCGGTCCAGCAGCGCGTGAACGAACGGCGCTGCCACGCCCGCCCCCAGCAACGTGCCCAGCCCGTTGGTCAGCAGGTCAACGCTGGAAGCCACGCGCGACGGCAGGTATGTCTGCAATGCCTCCATGCCGGCCGACAGCGCGATCCCCAGGGCCGTCATGGCGGCGGCCGCCCTGAAGCCGCGCCAGCGCGGGTACAACGCCAGCATGCCCAGGCTGCCCAAGGGCATGTAGGCGAGCACGTTGACGACGACGTCGAACAGCGTGAGGTGGCGCGGCCAGGGGGCGACCAGGTAAGCCAACGCGCCGACCCCGGTGTCGCGCCACCCGGTCCACGGCGTGAGGCTTCCGTACACGATGAGCCCGGCGCAAGCGGCCAGGGCCCAGCGGGCCAGGCGCGAAGGCTGCGCTGACGGGGCCGATGCGCCTGACGAGCTCAACTCGGGATCGAGCTTCATCGTGCCGATTGTCGGATCGATGCCGACCGGGCCGCAAGCGCTTCGGTGGTACAGTCGCCGCGCGTTCGCGCTGATCAGGGTCAGATTGCCTCCGGGCCGATGTCCGCTTCGAAACCGCAAAGTCGCGCCGCCGCCGCGCCCCCGCCCGGCGAGCGGGTCGGCGCACCTGCATTCGACACGCCGCTGTCGCTCGAAGCGATCGAGCGGGCCCTGGGCCTGGCCGACGTGCGGGTCGAAGTGGTCGACCAGACCGGATCGACCAACGACGATCTGCTCGAGGTCGCGCGCCTGTCGGCGCCGGCACGGCCGACCGTGCGAGCAGCGCTGCACCAGTTCGCCGGCCGCGGACGCCATGGCCGGCGCTGGCACGACGCGCGGGGTCGTGCGCTGCTGTTTTCGGTGATGACGGCCTGGCTGCGCGATCCGGCCGCCGCCTCGGCCGTGACCGTGGCGTGCGGCATTTCGGTGGCCGAGCTGCTGCGCCAGCGGGGCATCGAGGCCCGGCTCAAATGGCCCAACGATCTGCTGCTGTCGGGGCGCAAGCTCGGCGGGATCCTGACCGAACTGGCGATCGACCCGCACGGCCGCTCCAGCCTGGTGGTGGGTCTGGGCGTGAACCTGTGCCTGGATCCGGAAACCCGCGTGTCGATCGATCAGCCGGCCGCCGCGCTGGACGAACGCGTCGTGGAGGCGCGCCTGGTGTCCGAACGGGAGAGCTGGATCGGGCTGCTGGCGCGCGCGGTGCTGGACGCGATCGAGCGTTTCGAGCGCGAGGGGTTTGCGCCGTTTCGGGCGCGCTTCGAGGATCTGTTCTCCTATGCCGGCCGGCCGGTGGTCCTGATGCAGGCGGGATTGCCCACGTTGACCGGCGTGGCGGCCGGCATCGACGCGGAGGGGCGCCTGCTGCTTTCCACCGACAACGGCGTGCAGGCGATCTCCAGCGGAGAGCTGTCGCTGCGCCCAGCCGACGCATGAGGTGGCTGCTGCTCGACGCGGGCAACACCGCGCTGAAATGGGCATTGACCGGAACGCATGAGCCTTCCGCGCTGGCGCGCGGCATCCTGGAGCTGGGCGCGGGGCGGGGCGAGGCGCTGGCGGACGCCTTGCGGCAGTCGCTGCGCGAATCCCCTGGCGGGGGGCGCGGCGCGCAGGCGTTCGCCTGCAGCGTGGCCTCCCACGCAGTGACGCACGAGATCGCGGCCGCGGTTGCTGCGTTGACGCACGACGAGGTCCGATGGATGTCTTCGCAAGCCCGATTCGAGTTGCACGGCGTCGAGCTGGTCAACGGCTATCGCGATCCGGCCCAGCTGGGTGCGGACCGCTGGCACGCGTTGATCGCGGCGCGGCTGTCGTTCCCGGATCAGCCCCTGGTCGTGGTGTGCGCCGGAACCGCGACCACGGTGGATTCGGTCGACGCGGCGGGGCGCTTCCTCGGCGGCGTGATCGCGCCGGGCACGTCGCTGATGACTGACAGCCTGGCGCGTGGCACGGCGAGGCTGCCGCGCAGCACAGGACGGCCGGTCACGATGCCCGACAACACGGACGACGCGATCGCCACCGGCGTGGCCGATGCGCTGGCCGGCCTGGTCGAACGGCGCGTGCGCGCGCTGGAGCGCGCCATGGCGCCGCCTCGATTGCTGGTGGCGGGCGGCGGAGCCGGCGAGCTGGCCGCGCGGCTGACGTTGGCAGGCGAGGTCAGCGGCATCACAATCGAGGAACACCTGGTCCTTCGCGGGTTGTGGTTTCGCGCGCTGGCCGCCGGCGAGGCCGGCGCGGAACGGGTCGATCCGAAATGAGAGCGCTGTTTCTGACGCTGTTGGCGTTGAACCTGGCACTGTTCGCGTTGCTGCACGGCTGGTTCGGCACCGTGCCGGTCAGCGGACGCGAACCGGCCCGTCTGGATCAGCAGATCGCGGCCGAGCGCATTCGCGTGTTGACCGATCGCGAAGTGCAGCAGCTCGAGCGCCGCGCCGGCGAGCCGGCCGGCTCGGCCGCGACGACCCCGACACTTGCGCTGGATGGTGCGGGCTCGTGCGTGCAGATCGGCGACTTCGTCGGCGACGGCCAGCTTGCCCGGCTGCGCGAAAAGCTGGCCGAGCTGAAGCTCACGGACCGCGCGGCCGAGCAGAACAAGGAGTTGCCGGGCTGGTACCTGGTGTACCTGCCGCCGCCCGCCAAGTCGCTCGCCGAGGCCGAACAACGCGCCGATCAGCTGCGGGCCCAGGGCGTGCGCGAGCTGCTGGTGCTGAAGGAGGAAGGCGAGCGCTACGCGATCAGTCTGGGCTCTTTTCGCGACCGCGATCTGGCGGCCAGGCAAGTGGCCCAGCTCGAGCGGCGCGGCGTCAGGGGTGCGCGCGTGGGCGACAAGCCGACCACGGTACGGGGCACGCGGGTGCTGATCCGCGGCGCCGATGCGCCGGCGCTGCAGCAGCTGGAAGCGTTGCAGAAGGAGTTTCCGCAGCAGAAAGTGCAGCCGTGCGCAGCCGAGCCGCAGTCTTGAGCGGCCCGGCCCCGGCCGCCTAATCGGCCGGCAGCAGTTCTACGATCCTGGCCGAGAGCGCGGCCAGCTGCCGGCGGCAGTGCGCCAGGCGGGCGGCACTGGGCTCGCGCTGGCGCTGCGCCCAGATCGGCTGCGGAAAGTGCGCGTCGTCGGCGAAGCGCGCAATCACGTGCCAGTGCAGATGCGGCGTCTGGTTGCCCAGGCTGGCCAGGTTGATCTTGTCCGGCGCCATGGTCTGGCGCAGCGCCGTCTCGGCCGCATGTACCGCGGCCAGCAGCCGGGCGCGGTCGGATGCGGGCAGGTCGCTCATCTCGGGCACGTGCGCGTTCCAGATCACGCGCACGAAGGCCGGATAGTCGGGATCCTGGACCCGCACCACGCGCAGCTGCGCGGTGCGCGCCACCAGGGCGCCGCCATCTTCGCGGCACAGCGCACAGTCGGACGGTGCCATCATCAGACCAGCACGCGCTCGATGCCGCCCGCGTTGGCGCGGGTCACGAAATCGGGCATCCAGTTTTCGCCGAGCAGGTGGCGCGCCAGCTCGACCACCAGGTAGTCGGCCTGCACCGCTGAGCTGTCCTGGAAGCGGCTCAAGCCCTGCAGGCACGACGGGCAGGAGGTCAGCACGCGCACCGCGCCGTCGAAGCCGCCTTCGCGCAGCCGCCCGGCCTGTGCGTCCAGCTCGGCCTGCTTGCGCATCCGCACCTGGGTGGCGATGTCGGGGCGTGTGACGGCCAGGGTGCCGGCCTCGCCGCAGCAGCGGTCGGTGCGGTCCACACGGTGGCCATCGGCCGTGCCGAGCAGGCCGTTGACCGTCTGCATCACATTGTGCTTCATCGGACTGTGGCAGGGGTCGTGGTACAGGTAGCGCACCCCGGCCACGCCGTCGGCGCGCACGCCCTTTTCGAGCAGAAACTCGTGGATGTCCACGATCCGGCAGCCCGGGAAGATTTCCTCGAAACGGTAGCCCTGGAGCTGGTCGTAGCAGGTGCCGCAGCTGACGATCACGGTGCGGATGTCCAGGTAGTTCAGCGTATTGGCGACCCGGTGGAACAGCACCCGGTTGTCGGTCGTGATCTTCTCGGCGCGCGCTGCCTGTCCGGCGCCGCGCTGCGGGTAGCCGCAGCACAGGTATCCGGGCGGCAGCACGGTCTGGACGCCCACGTGCCAGAGCATCGCCTGGGTTGCGAGCCCGACCTGCGAAAACAGCCGTTCCGATCCGCACCCCGGGAAATAGAACACCGCCTCGCTGTCGACTGCGCTCGCGGCCGGGTCACGGATGATCGGCACGAACCGGGCATCCTCGATGTCCAGCAGTGCGCGCGCGGTGCGCTTGGGCAGCCCGCCCGGCAGCTTGCGGTTGACGAAGTGGATCACCTGCTGCCGCAGTGCGGGCTGACCGGTGCTGGCGGGAGGCTGGCGGCGCTGCGCCGCGGCCGGCAGCGCGAGCAGGCGGTGCGCGATCCGCTGCAGCCGGTAGCCCCAGTCGACCACCAGCTTGCGCGCGAGCTTGACCCGCTCCGGGCGGGTGGCGTTCAGCAGCAGCATGGCGGCCGCCGTCCCCGGGTCAAAGCGCCTGCGGCCGATCCGGCGCAGCAGGTCGCGCATCGCCATCGACACCTCACCGAAGTCGATGTCGACCGGGCAGGGGGCGGCACACTTGTGGCACAGCGTACAGTGATCGGCCACATCGGAAAAATCGTCCCAGTGCTGCAGCGACACGCCGCGGCGCGTCTGCTCTTCGTACAGGAACGCCTCGATCAGCAGCGAAGTGGCCAGGATCTTGTCGCGCGGCGAATACAGCAGGTTGGCCCTGGGCTCGTGCGTCGCGCACACCGGCTTGCACTTGCCACAGCGCAGGCAGTCCTTGATCGCGTCCGACACGCTCTTGATGTCGCTTTGCTGCATGATCAGGGATTCGTGCCCGAGCAGGTTGAAGCTGGGCGTGTACGCGCGCGACAGGTCGGCGCCGGGCCCGAGCTTGCCGCGGTTGAAGCGCTCCTGCGGGTCGATCCGGCTCCGGTAGGCGCGGAACGCGGCCAGTTCGTCCTCGTGCAGGAACTGCAGCTTGGTGATGCCGATTCCGTGCTCGCCGGATATGACGCCGTCGAGCTCGCGTGCGATCCGCATGATCCGGTCGACCGCCTGCCCCGCCTCCTGCAGCATCTCGTAGTTGTCGGAATTCACGGGGATGTTGGTGTGCACGTTGCCGTCGCCGGCGTGCATGTGCAGCGCCACCACCACGCGCCCCTTGAGCACTTCGCCGTGCAGCCGGTCGATCGCCGCCAGCAGCGGGCCGAACGCGTTGCCCCCGAACAGGCGTTCCAGCGGCGCGCGCACCTCGGCCTTCCAGGAAATGCGGATCGAGCGGTCCTGCAGCGCCTCGAAGAGGCGCTTGCCCTCCGAAGCGCGCAGCGCGAAGGAGGGCTCACCTTCCTTCGCGGCTGTCGCCGCTTCGGAGGGCGTGCCGTCCAGCTGCCGCAGCGCCTCCTCGAGCGGCGCGTCGATCCACTGCATCAGCCCGGTCCAGCGCAGCCGCACCGCGCCGATCAGCTCGAGCGCCCGCTCGACCCGGTCCCCCAGGACCTCGGCGCGCGACAGCCGTTCGGTCTCCGGCTCGGCGCCGCTGCCGAGCGGGAACTGCGTGCCCAGCAGCTGTTCCAGGGCATCGAGCATGCGCACCTTGTTCGCGGTGGACCGCTCGATGTTGATCCGCTCGATCGCGTCCGTGTATTCGCCCAGCCGGGCCAGCGGGATGACGACGTCCTCGTTGATCTTGAACGCGTTGGTGTGACGCGCGATGGCAGCAGTCCTGGCCCGATCCAGCCAGAAGGTGCGGCGCGCCTCCGGGCTCACCGCCACGAAACCCTCGCCGCTGCGGGCGTTGGCCAGGTGCACCACCTGCGAGGCCGCGCGCGCCACGGCGTCGGCGTCGTCGCCGACGATGTCGCCCAATAGCACCATCTTGGGCAGCGTGCCCCGGCGCGACTTGGTCGCGTAGCCGACCGCTCGCAGGTAACGCTCGTCCAGGTGCTCGAATCCGGCCAGTTGCGCCCCGCCCGGCTGCTGCTCCAGGTAGTTCTTGATCTCGACGATGCAGGGGATGGCGGCGCGTGCCTGGCCGAAGAATTCCAGGCAGAAGGTGCGCGCATGGCCCGGCATCCGGTGCGCGATCCAGCGGGCGCAGGTGATCAGCCCGTCGCAGCCTTCCTTCTGCACGCCCGGCAGCCCGCCCAGGAACTTGTCGGTGACGTCCTTGCCCAGCCCGATCCGGCGAAAGGCCGCGCCCGGGATCTCGAGGCTGGCGCGCCGCAGCTCGCGCGCGCGGGCCGCCGGCTCGCGGCCGTCCTTCCACACGAGCTCGAAGCGGGCCGTTTTCACCTCGTGGATGCGGCCCAGGTTGTGTTGCAGGCGCGACACCTCGAGCCAGTTGCCGTCGGGGTCGACCATCCGCCACCAGGCCAGGTTGTCGACTGCGGTACCCCACAGCACGGCCTTCTTGCCGCCGGCGTTCATCGCGATGTTGCCGCCGACGCAGGACGCATCGGCCGAGGTCGGATCGACCGCGAACACGCAGCCCGCGCGCTCGGCCGCCTGCGCCACACGCCGCGTCACGACGCCGGCCTCGGTGAGTATCGTCGGCACGGGCGCGTCCAGGCCCGGCAGCTCGACCGGCTCCAGGCTGCCGCAGCGCTCGAGCTTCTCGGTGTTGATCACGGCCGACAGGGGGGTCAGCGGGACCACGCCGCCGGTGTAGCCGGTGCCGCCGCCGCGCGGCACGATGGTCAGGTCGACCTGGGCGCAGGCGCGCACCAGGCCCGGAATTTCATCCTCGGCATCCGGGCACAGCACCACGAACGGGTACTCGACGCGCCAGTCGGTGGCGTCGGTGACGTGCGACACGCGCGCATACGGATCGAAGCGGATGTTGTCCTCGCGCGTGTGGCGCCGGAACAGCCGCCGCGCCCGCTGGCGCAGCCCCTGCGCCTGGTCGAAGCCGGCGGCGAAACGCGCGACTGCGCCGCGGGCCGCCTGCAGCAGCTGCGCCACCCGCCGGTCGAGGTCGGCCTCGGGGCGCGCCCGCTGGCGCCGCTCGATCTCGTGCAGCCGGTGGTGCAGCGCCTCGATCAGCAGATTGCGGCGCTTCGGATTTTCGAGCAGGTCCTCCTGAAGGTATGGATTGCGCTCCACCACCCAGATGTCGCCGAGCACCTCGAACAGCATGCGCGCGCTGCGCCCGGTGCGCCGCTCGTGGCGCAGCGACCCGAGCACCTCCCAGGCGGCCGGCCCCAGCAGCCGGATCACGATTTCGCGATCCGACAGCGACGTGTAGTTGTACGGAATCTCGCGCAGGCGGACCGGCGGTTCGGCCTGGCCGGCGCCGAGCGTCACGCCGGGCTGCAGCGCGTCCATGGAGACGTCCGATTCAGCTCAAAGCCGCAGTGTATCCGCGGCAGCGGTGCGCACGCCTCAGAAAATCCGCGGCACCACGGCCGGTGTGTGCGCGGCGTAGTCGGAATAGGCCGATCCGAATGTCTCGCGCATCCAGCGCTCTTCCAGCCGCCACTTGCGCCACAGCGCGTACGCGGCGATCACGAGGGCAAGCGGCCCGCGCCACTGGCCCGATGCCAGCGCGGAGCCTGCAAACGCGAGCAGCAGGCCGCTGTAGATGGGATGCCGGACGTAGCGATACGGGCCGGTCGTTATCAGCTGATGATCCTGCTTCACGGTCACCGTGCCGCTCCAGTTGGTGCCGAGGAAGCGGCGCGCCCACACCGTCAGCGCCAGGCCCGGGACCGTGATCGCGGCGCCTGCCAGGCCCAGGCCCGCCGATGGCGGGACGAACTGCGCGGTCAGCCAGACCCCGGGCGGCCACGGCGCCGCCAGCAGCGCCACCGCCACCGTCAACGGCACGATGTGGCCGGCGCGCGAAGCGGGCGATTCGTGGCGTTGCGCCGGCTTGACGCCGCGCGCGCTGATCACCCAGTAGGCGACCCACGCGAGCCAGACGCACTGGAAGATCCACTGGACCGTGGCGGCGGGCACGGTTTCACCAGTCGACCAGGTGGAAATGCAGGTATGAGATGTCCTGTTCGCCGGGCCCATTGGTGTAGACGCGATAGTCCGACAGGTTCTGCTCGTTCACGATCGCCTGGATGATGGCGAAGCAGTCCATCACGTAGGGCGCGTCCTCGACGGTCAAGTCGGCGATGTCGCGGATGTCGCGCTTCGGGAAAAACACCAGGTGCAGGTGACGGCCCCGGCGCGGGTACGGCACGGCCAGGCACTTGTCGGATTCGCGCACCACCTGCGGCACCCAGCCCGGCGCGTTGACGATGCCCGCCGATGCGAACAAACCCGCGATGTCATTGGCCTTGTAACAGCGGTGCCCGCACGATGCGACATTCAGCCAGGCGCGCGGTTGCGTGTTCATGAAGGCGCGCGCTCCGATCGACAGGCCGGCCACGAACGTGAGCGTCAGGACGACCAGCAGCCGCAGGCGTCGGCTTCGGTCCGATCGGTCAGAATTGAACATAGGATGGAGTTCTGGTCGAAGGAGGCGGGTGGCGCTAGGCCGCCAGCGCCGGCTCCTGCATGGCGGCGATCTGCTCGCGCAGCTCCAGGATGCGCGCCTCCCAGTAGCGCGGCGAATCGAACCACGGGAAGGCGGCCGGGAAGGCCGGGTCGTGCCAGCGGCGCGCGATCCACGCGGAATAGTGGATCAGCCGCAGCGTGCGCAGCGCCTCGACCAGGTGCAGCTCGTGCGGATTGAATTCGGCGAAGTCCTCGTAACCGGCCAGCAGGTCCGACAGCTGCCGCTGCATCTCCTGTTGGCTGCCGGACAGCAGCATCCACAGATCCTGCACGGCCGGCCCCAGCCGGCTGTCGTCGAAATCGACGAAGTGGGGTCCCGGTTGCGCGCCCACGTCGGTCCACAGCAGGTTGCCTTCGTGGCAGTCGCCGTGCAGCCGCAGCGGCCGGAACCGGCCCGCCCGACCGAAGCAGGCGCGCGCTTCCACGATTGCGTCCCGCACGACGCCCCGGTACACGTCCACCAGCTCGGGTGGCAACCAACCGGCCTCGATCAGAAAGGTGCTGGGTTCTACGCCGAAGGTTTCGACGTCCAGCGTCGGCCGGTGGTGATACGTCGCGGTCGAGCCGACCGCGTGCAACCGCCCCAGGAAACGTCCGATGCGCTCGAGCACCGTGCGGTCCGACAGCTCCGGCGCGCGTCCGCCCCGGCGCTCGAACACGGCGAAACGAAAGCCCCCGTATCCGTGCAAGGTGTGTTCGCCGATGACCTGCGGGGCTACCGCCGGCACCTCGGCCTGCGCCAGCTCGGCCACGAATGCGTGCTCCTCCAGGATCGCGGCATCCGTCCAGCGGTCCGGACGGTAGAACTTGACGACGGCCGGCGGCACCCGGGCAGCGCCCGGTCCCTCCAGGCCGACCTGGAAGACCCGGTTCTCGTAGCTGTTCAGCGCCATCAACTGGCCGGACGTCAACAGCCCGATCGAATCGATCGCGTTCAGGATCAGATCCGGCGTCAGGCCAGCAAACGGCGGGGCAGCGGTCGGCTCGGAAGGGCTGGTCACCGCGGAAGCTTAACCGGTGGGGTGCGCCCGGTCATCACAGGCCGGACCGGGTCGTGGTAAAAGCGGGCTGCATGGACACCCAGACAGCGCGACTTGGCCTGCTGCGCGAGCTGTACGCCGGCTTCGTGCGGGCCCGTGGGATTTCACGCCATTTCCGGCGCTTCACGCTGTTCGAATCGCTGCTGCGCGATACCGCATCGCGGGAGGCGCTGCCGCCGCTGGCCGATGCGCTGCTGAAGGCCTCCGCCAGCACGCCTGAACAGGTGCTGGCGATGCTCGCCAGCCATCCGAACGGGCTGACCGAATCGCAGGCCGCCGAGATCCGGATGCGGGTCGGCCCGAACGAGGTCGGCCATGACAAACCGTTGCGCTGGTACGTGCACCTGTGGCACTGCTACCGCAACCCGTTCAACCTGCTGTTGACGGTTCTGGCGACGATCTCCTACCTGACCGAGGACGTAAGGGCCACGATCGTCATCGGCGCGATGGTGCTGCTGTCCACCCTGATCCGGTTCTTCCAGGAGACGCGCTCGAACAAGGCCGCCGATCGGCTCAAGGAAATGGTCAGCACGACCGCGACCGTGCTGCGCCGCGACCCGGCCGAGATCGCCGCCGAGGAAGCGCGCCGCTTCTTCCAGGCCGTGTTGCGCCCCAAGCCCCCGCGGCGGCTGGAGATTCCGCTAAAGCGCCTGGTGCCGGGCGACGTGGTGGCCCTGTCGGCCGGCGACATGATCCCGGCCGACATCCGCCTGCTTTCGGCCAAGGACCTGTTCGTCAGCCAGTCGGCGATGACGGGCGAGTCGCTGCCGGTGGAGAAATTCGCCGAGCACCGGGGCGCCGCCACCGCCAACCCGCTGGAGCTGGACAACATCGCTTTCATGGGCACCAACGTGGTCAGCGGTACGGCCATCGGCGCCGTGGTGACGACCGCCAACCAGACCTATTTCGGCGCGCTCGCGCAGAAGGTCACCGCGGTGGCTCCGACCACCAACGCCTTCCAGACCGGCGTGAACAAGGTGAGCTGGCTGCTGATCCGCTTCATGATGGTGATGACGCCGATCGTGCTGCTGATCAACGGCTTCACCAAGGGCAATAACCTGCTGGCGTGGAAGGACGCGTTCCTGTTCGCGCTGTCGATCGCGGTGGGCCTGACCCCCGAGATGCTGCCGATGATCGTCACCTCGACCCTGGCCAAGGGCGCGGTGTACCTGTCGCGCAAGAAGGTGATCGTCAAGCGGCTCGATGCGATCCAGAACTTCGGCGCGATGGACGTGCTGTGCACCGACAAGACGGGGACGCTGACGCAGGACAAGATCTTTCTCTCGCGCCACTGCGGGGCCTTCGGCGAGGACTTCGACACGGTCCTGGAGTATGCCTACCTGAACAGTTACTACCAGACGGGGTTGAAGAACCTGCTCGACGTGGCCGTGCTCGAACGAGTCGATATGCAACGCGACCTGGCGGTCGCGACCGCTTATCGCAAGGTCGACGAGATCCCGTTCGACTTCAACCGCCGGCGCATGAGCGTGGTGGTGGCCGAGCAGGATCAGCATCACCTGCTGATCTGCAAGGGGGCGGTCGAGGAGATCCTGGCGGTCTGCACGCGGGTTCAGCACGACGGGGCCACCGAGCCGATCACCGAAGAAACGCTCGCCAGGATGCGCGAGCTGACGGCGGACCTGAACGAGGAAGGGCTGCGCGTGGTCGCGGTGGCGATCAAGGAGATGCCGCCGACGCGCGAAACCTACGGGCTGCGCGACGAATGCGATCTGACGCTGGTCGGGTACATCGCGTTCCTGGATCCGCCCAAGGAATCCACGGCGCCGGCACTGAAGGCGCTTGCCGACCATGGCGTGGCGGTGAAGATCCTGACCGGCGACAACCACCTGGTCACGCGCAAGATCTGCAAGGAGGTCGGCTTGCAGGTCGATCGCATCGTGCTCGGCTCCGAGATCGAGGCGATGAACGACGAGCAGCTGGCCGACGTGGCCGAGCAGCACAACGTGTTCGCGCGACTGACGCCGACCCACAAGGACCGCCTGGTGCGGGCGTTGCGCTCGCGCGCCCACATCGTCGGCTTCCTCGGCGACGGCATCAACGACGCGCCGGCCATTCGCACGGCGGACATCGGCATATCGGTCGACAGCGCGGTCGACATCGCCAAGGAGGCGGCCGACATCATCCTGCTCGAGAAGAGCCTGCTGGTGCTGGAGCAGGGGGTTCAGGAAGGGCGGCGCACCTTCGCCAACATCCTGAAGTACATCAAGATGACCGCCAGCTCGAACTTCGGCAACGTGTTCTCGGTGCTGGTGGCGAGCGCCTTCCTGCCGTTTCTGCCGATGCTGCCGCTGCAGCTGCTGGTGCAGAATCTGCTGTACGACATCTCGCAGACCGCGATCCCGTTCGACAATGTGGATCCGGAGCTGGTGCAGCAGCCGCAGCGCTGGCGCCCGGACGACATCGGCCGCTTCATGATCGTGTTCGGCCCGGTCAGCTCGGTGTTCGACATCTGCACCTTCGCCGTGATGTGGTTCGTGTTCGGGGCCACCACCGAGGCGGCCTCGCCCCTGTTCCAGGCCGGCTGGTTCCTCGAAGGCCTGGCCACGCAGACGCTGATCGTGCACATGATCCGCACCCAGAAGCTGCCGTTCATCCAGAGCCGCCCGGCGACCCCGCTGCTGGTGACCACGATCGCGATCGTCGCGTTCGGGATTGCGATCGTGGTCGGGCCCCAGGCCCACGTGTTCAAGTTCGCGCCGCTGCCGATGGCGTATTTCCCGTGGTGGGCCGGGATGGTCGCCGGCTATATCGTGCTGACGCAGGTGGTCAAGTCGTGGTATTTGAAGCGGTACGGGTGGCAGTGATCGGGGGCGGGCGCGGACGGCCGCGCGGCGTCAGCGTGGGACCGTTCGTGTCCGACAAACTTGGATGAACGCTACGAGGTGACCTGAAAGACGATGAAAGACAAACATTTTGCTCCTATCAGCCTTCTGGGCGCGCTTGCGCTCGTTTCCTTCCACAGTACACCGGCTGCACCCTCAGGGACCGCAGTCGCCCCCGCGCTGAAGGCGATCGACGCCAAAGCCATGCTCGAGCACGTCAAGGTGCTGGCATCGGACGACTTCGAGGGCCGCTCGGTTGGTGCTCGCGGCGGGGGACTCACGGTCGAATATCTGACCAGCGAATTCAAGCGCATCGGACTGCAACCGGGCAATCCCGACGGGACCTACATTCAGCGCGTACCGATGACGGGCCATCTGTCCGCGCCGCAGGCGATGGTCACGGTCGGCGGGCAGCCGTTCAACCTGAAGGTTCCGGACGAGCTGGTTGCGTGGTCGTACCGGCGCGAGGATGCGGTCCAGGTGCGCCAGTCCCAGCTCGTCTTCGTCGGCTACGGCGTGCGGGCGCCCGAGTACGACTGGGACGATTACAAGGACGTGGACCTGCACGGCAAGACGCTGCTGGTTTTGATCAACGATCCCCAGATCCCGGACCCGCAGGATCCGAGCCGGCTGGACGATCGGATGTTCAAGGGCAAGGCGATGACGTATTACGGTCGCTGGACCTACAAGTACGAGGAGGGCGCTGCACGCGGGGCCGCCGCCGTGCTGATCATCCACGAGACGGCCACGGCCGCCTACCCCTACCAGGTGGTCATCAACTCCAACAGCGGCGAGAACTTCGAGATCCACACGACGCAGCCGAACCCGCATTTTCCGCCGGTGGCGGCGTGGATCCATCGAGACCGGGTGAGCGCCCTGTTGAAGGCGGCCGGCGCGGATCTGGACACGCTGAAGCAAGCAGCGCTGCGGCGCGATTTTCGGCCCGTGCCGCTGAACGCCACGATCGATATCACCGTGGCCAAGCAGTGGCGCGACCTGGACGCTGCCAACGTGATCGGGCGCATCGAAGGCTCCGATCCGAAATTGAAAGACGAGTTCGTGATCTACAGTGCGCACTGGGACCACTTCGGCTGGAACCCGAAGCTGCCGGGAACCAAGCACGACCAGGTCTTCCACGGTGCGGCCGACAATGCCTCGGGAGTGGCCGCGCTGCTGGAGCTGGCCAAGGCCTTCAAGGCGCTGTCGCCCCCGCCGCGGCGCACCGTCCTGTTCATGGCGACCACCGCGGAGGAACGCGGCCTGCTGGGCGCGCAGTATTACGCCACCCACCCGCTGTACCCGTTGCGCAAAACGCTGGCCGACATCAACATGGACGTCATGAACACCTGGGGCCGCACGCGTGACATCGAGGTGGTCGGCTGGGGCAATTCCGATCTGGACGAGCGCCTGGTGCGCGCAGCGCAGACCCAGGGCCGCACCGTCCGGCCGGACCAGAGTCCGGAACTCGGGTACTTCTACCGCGCGGACCATTTCGAATTCGCGCGCGCCGGCGTTCCCGCGCTGATGACGTCACGAGGCCTCGATTACATCAGCAAGCCGGCCGGCTTCGGCGCTGCCAGCCGCGCCGAATACATCAGCAGCGACTATCACAAGGTGACCGATGTCGTGAAGCCCGACTGGGACCTGTCCGGCGCGGTGCAGGACGTGCAACTGCTGTTCCTGGTCGGCTATGACGTGGCGCAGGGCGATCAGTATCCGCAGTGGAAGGAGGGCACCGAGTTCAAGGCGCGGCGCGATGCGATGCTGAAAGCCGGACCTTGATGCGCAGGACCGGTGATCGGTCAGGTGGGTAGCGTTTGCGAAACCAGCAAACCAGCAGCAACAAGATGATGAGGAGGAGCCTATGTATGTGTATCTGCAGCCGGGCAGTCATTATCGAAGGCCGATCTGTCTCATTGCCAGCCCGATCCTTGCTATAGGTCTGGTCGGTTGCGTCTCCTTTGAGACGAGCAGCAAGCAGACGAAGGACGGCGCACCTCGAGCGCCAATCGCGTGGGGCATCATGAACGACGCCAAGGGTTGCGTGATCTTCCGCGAGTACTCCAAGTCCACGCTCGGCTTTTTCGTGGTGGCAGCCGGCGTGAGCAGCCACGGTGAACTTGAAGTCGTTGAAACGGACGGCTACACGCTGAGTAAGCCTGTATGGCTTGAGGACCAGGATTCTATGAACGAACTCCAGCGCCTCGCCAACCAAGACAAAATCCGGTACGTGAAGGTTCAGGCCAAATACACGCCCGGCGAACTTGAAGCCGCGCGGGCACTTTGCCGGAAGAAGAACGCGTGGGAGTAGCCGCGCCCGGGCGCCGGCAGGCAAGGCGTGCGGCGCTGTCGTCTCAAACCGCCGTCACGCGCCCGAAGCGCGGAAAGCGGGCCTGCACCAGCGCGTGTCGAATCGAGGATGGATAGGTTGGGCCGACCGGGAGTTGTTTGCCGTTGCGCAGGCCGATCATGTAATCGCCCCCGCCGACCGGATACAGTTCCAGCACCGCGCTCAGGTTGACCAGATAGGACCGGTGCACGCGCACGAAGCGGTGGGCGGGCAGGCGGGATTCCATCGTGCTGATCTTTTCCCGTACATCGTAAGTGCGATCGGCGAGGTGCAGCTGCACATAGTTGGCCGCGGCGCGCACGTAAGCCAGTTCATCGAAAGGGACCACGACGACGCGGTCGCGGCACTTGACGATCATGCAGTCGGGCCCCGCCTCGATGTCATCCGGCGCGGCCGCCGCGCGCGGCGCGCCCGGCGCGGCCAGGCGAAGCCGCACCCGGTTCAGCGTGGCGAGAAAGCGCTCGCGGCGAAACGGCTTGAGCAGGTAGTCCAGTGCTTGCGCCTCGAACGCCTGGACCGCGTAGCGCTCGTGGGCTGTGACGAAAACCACTGCCGGAGCCCGGTCGCGCGGCAGGCCTCCAATGACATCCAGCCCGTTCGCGTTCGGCATCTGCACGTCGAGAAAGACCAGGTCAGGGGCCTGCTGGGCGATTGCGCTGGCAGCGCAGCGGCCGTCCGCGAATTCGCCTGCCAGCTCGAAGTCGGGCTCGGCCGCCAGCAAGCGCGACAGGTTAAGCCGCGCAAGCGGCTCGTCGTCCACGACGAATGTTCGAATCTTCATCGCTATGGCCTCCGACCGGCGAGCTCGCAACCGGCAAGCGAAACGGAATCGAAATGCTGACCGCGGTGCCGCAGCCCGGCGCGCCGGTCATCAGCAGCGAGTGGTCGCTCCCATACAGTCGCTGCATCCGCATCCGGGCGTTCGAGATCCCGACGCCCGGCTGAAACGACGCAGCAAGCCCTGCGCCATCGTCGCTGACTTCCAGCAGCAGCCGATCGGCCTCGCGACTGGCACAGATGGATATGGTGCCCGGCCGATTCGAGGGTGAAATGCCGTGGATCACCGCGTTTTCCACCAGCGACTGCAGGACCAGGGGTGGCAGCGCTGCATCGAGCGCTTCCGGATCGATCCGATACGCCAGCTGCAGGCGATCGCTGAAACGCCGCTGCTGGATCCGCAGGTAACACTCGACCAGCTCGAGCTCCCGCCTCAGCGTGGTTTCCTGGTCGTCTGACTCAGCAAACGAAGCCCGCAGGATTTCTGCCAGGTCGGCGATCAGGTCCTCCGCGGCGGCCGGGTCGGTGCGCACCAGCGTGGTGATCGAGTGCAGGGTATTGAAGAGGAAGTGCGGCTGGATCTGTGCGCGCAGCAGCGCCAGCTGCGACGTGGCCAGCAGCGCTTCGAGCCGGGCGGCCCGGGTCTCCCGCTGCCGGGCCTGCGCGTGCGAATCGATCAGCGCGCGGATGCAGACCAGCGGCCAGTACATCCAGATATCGGAGTAGATCTCCTCCAGGAAGCGCAGCGTCAGCAATCCACCCTGATAGCCGGCAGGCCGATACGCCAGCGGGCCGTCGATCGCGCTGGCAACGAGGCAGTGAACCGCGCTCAGCGCCAGAAAGGCCGCGCCATGCACGCCGATCGAGCGCATCAAGCGCGGCCGCGCCAGCGGGAAGCGGGTCGTCAGAACAAACACGATCGGGGTCAGCGCCGCCCAGATCCACTGCTCGGTCAGAGGGCGCCGGAACACGCTCCAGAACACGGGCGCTTCGCCGATCGACAGGTGGAACAGATAGCTCGCCAGCCCGTCGATCAGCGCGATCGCCGTCCAGGCCGCCAACACGATCCCGAATTGCTGGATCCAGGTCTTCATCCGCACGTTTATCAACCGCTGCCGGACCGATCGTCGCCCAATTCCGGTCATATTTCCAGCCGCACTCGTCCCATTACGGAGGCATCCGTCCCACTCGGGCGCCGGCAGGCTTCATTGCTCCTATCGTCGCGGCGAACGCGGCGGACCTGCCGCGGCAACAGGAGGACAGGCGATGAGAACCCTGATTCTGGCGATGGCGCTGGTCGGTCCAGCCGGCGGCGCGGCGGCGACCGAGTACCAGATCCACACAATCGATTTTCCGGGAGCCGCCAACACGGCGCTGTACGCGATCAACGATGTCGGGGAGGCGGTCGGAGCCGCCAAGGACAAGAGCGGCGCCCATCACGCGATCGTGCTCGTGGAGGGCCAGCTGCGTGTGCTGGATCCGAACGGCCCCGTGGGCAAATGCGCCCAGAGCTGGGCGCTTTCGACCAACAACCGGGGCGACATCGCCGGCGCCTGCGTCGACGCTGCCGGCCACTTTCACGGATTCGTGCATCACCGGAACGAAACCGTCGACACCATCGACTATCCGGGCGGGTTCGACTCGCAGGCCTATGGAATCAACGATCTGGGCAGCGTGATCGGGGTCTACAACGACGCCGCCGGCAGCTCCCACGCATTTGTGCTGCGCGAAGGCGAGTTCGAAACGATCGACCTGGCCGGCGGGCTCCAGACCATCCCGCTGAGCATCAACGACCGCGAGCAGATCGTCGGCGAGTATGCGCCGACCGCGACCACCAACGGCTACGGGTACCTGCGGCAAAGAGACGGCAGCACCTCGATCGTGACCGCGCCCGGGTCCGATCCCCAGCAGACCTACTTCATCTCCATCAACAATCGCGACCAGATCCTCGGCGCCTACGCGAACGCCAGCGTGGCGCAGCAGAACTTCCTGGCCACCGGGTCCGTCTACGCGCTGTTCGATCTGCCGGCGAGCATCGGAGCGAGCTTCGTGTCCGCGCAAACCGTCAACGACGTGGATGAAATCGTCGGGTACTACCTGGATGCCGCCGGCGTCGCGCATGGTTTTCTTGCGGTGCCCGAGGTGCGCCGCAAGGAGTGAAACCGCCCCAGCGCGTGTTTCAGTTGGCCGCCCGGTCCAGCAGCGCGCGGATCGTTCGCACACGGTCCGGGTCCAGGCACTCTTCGCGGTCGGCGCCCGCGCACAACGCTCCCCGGAACCCCAGGTAGTCCGGACCGAGCGCTGCGAGCGGGCGCACGTCGTCTTCGCGCAGCGAGCCTGCCAGTCCGACCAGCAGTCCGCCGGCGCGCGCCTGCCGAACGAATCCGGCCAACCACTCCGGTTCGGTCCAGTCCCTCAGACCCCCGTCGATCTTGCCGGCGGTATCCAGCATCACGCCGTGCCAGCCGGCCTCGGCCAGATGGGTGGCCGCCTGCAGCGGCGGCGACAGGTCGGCAAACAGCACGGCGATCAGCCGCACGCCGGCCAGCGCGCGCGGCAAGGCCTGGATCTTCGGAAGCGGCAGCTCGGGATCGAACAAGCCCACCTTGACGAAATCGGCCCCGCAGTCGGCGTTGCGGCGCACTGCTTGCTGCAACGCCTCCAGTTCGAGGGGCAGGTCGCCCACGGTGGCGCTGACCGGCCTGCGTCCGCCGACCGCGGCGACGATCGCGCGCAGCACCTCGGGGCCAACCGAGCCCAGCGTGCCGCCCGACGGCTCCTTGGCGTCGATCAGATCGGCCCCGGCCTGCACCGCAAACAACGCCTCCTCGGCCGAGCGCACGCTCGCCAGCATCCGCACCCGGGGCCAACGGTTCACCGCGACGCCCCGTGCGCGCCGCGGTGGGCTGCGATCGCTTCCATCAGCCAGCTCCAGGCCTCGAGTTCCGCTGCTCCGGCTGTCTTGTCGATCGCGATCTTCAAGTACTCCAGCTCGGCCTCGAGCTTGCCGGTCGGCAGTATCGACAGGCGGCTCACGAGCACGGCCGCCTCGATCACGGCTGCCTGGGCCCGGTTGAAGCCCCGAAACGGCGCGTGCGTTTCGCGGTGAACCGAGTGACAGCGAAGCTGCGGGCGCTGGACGTCGTCGACGAACTCGGCGAGCTCGATCTCCTCGTGCGCCAGGCTGGCCGCCAGCCGAACGCCGTCGATCCGGGTGGCCGGCACCAGCGGCCAGTCGCGCCGTCCCACGATGCACCCGGCGAACACCCGCACATCGTCCGTGCAGTTGATCACCGCCGCCCGCGATTGAAGCATCAGATCAAGCGTCAGCGACGGTTTGAACGGCGCCAGCACCACCCAATCGCCTTCGCGGCGCACCCCCAGCGGCGTGACCTGCGTGCGGCCTTCGTGGCCGCGCACCGTGACGATGGTTTCGAAGATCCGGTTCATTTGGTCTTGTCGGCAGTGCGCTTGCGGCGCGCCGTGAGCGTCGGTCCCGGCGCCCGCTGCGCGAGCTGGTCCTCGGGCGGCCGTTGGTAGGCGCAGCCCCAATCGAGCTCCTCGTCCTGCGCATAGCGCTTGCCCAGCTGCCAGGCGATCTGCGCACGCGCCAGCTCCACCCCGAGATAGAACGCGTGGGCGCCGTCCTGTTCGACTCCCAGGCCCGCGTACAGCTGGTACGGGTCGGCCGCCACGGACAGCCCGTCGCGATTGAAGACGTGGATGCCCTGTTCGCCGACCTGGATCCGGAAATTCGGGTCGCGTACTTCGGCCGCGACCTGCGCGATTTCGTCGCTCGAATAGGGAAACGGCCGGCGCGCGTGCACGGTGAGCAGCGCATCGGTCAGGTCGCGCGGCAGCGACTGCGACTCGCGTGCCGCGTACATCATCCGCCGCGCCCAGTCGGCCTCGCTCACCGCGCGACGGCAGTGAGGGCTGACCTGGGTCGTCAGGATCGCGTTCAGCTTGAGCTCGACGGCAACCCCCAGCATCACCGCGGCGGCTCCGCTCGAGTCGGCATCGGTGAGCTCGGTGACGTTGCCGATACCCATCAGGATCGGCACCTCGGGCTCGGCTTCCCGCAGGCTCTGGTAGCGCAGCAGCGATCGGGTGAAGCCGAACTGGATCGGCTCCAGGATCGGGTCGGCCAGGAACGGCCGGCCGCGCCGGCGCACCAGATCGATCGCGCGCAGCAGCGAGGCCATGTCGCCCGGCTCGGCCGGTATCAGCACCGGCGTGGATTCGACCTGGTCCGCGATGTCGATCGTCTCCTCCTTCAGGCTCAACAGGTAGTCGGCGCCGGCCCGTCCAGCGTTCAGCAGTTCATCGGGTTCCAGCGAATCGACGCTGACCCGGAAGCCGGCCGCGTGCAGCGTCTGCACGGCCTCGACCAGGTGCGGGAACGGCGTATCGGGCAGGCACCCCAGGTCGATGATATCGGCACCGTCGCGCCGGTATGCCTGTGCCCGCGCGAGGATCGCTTCCAGGCTCATATTCGGCGCATCGACGATCTCGGCGAAGATCAGCACGTCGTGCCTGGACAGATCCACGCCCTTGCGCCGGCGGCCGAAGTGCTCCGGCAGATCGCGCAGCTCGTCAGGGCCCCGTTCGATCCGAACGCCGAGCCGGGCGCCGAGCGCCTCCAGATCGCCGCGGCAACGGCCCGGAACGATCACGCGGTCGGCGCTTGCACCGGGTGGGAAATGCCGGCTTATGAAATCAGCCGTCATCAGGCCGGCCACGTTGATCGGAAGCCGCACCACCTCGCAGGTGAACTCGTCGGCCGTCAGATCCTCGAGCACACCCCGCAGATTGCGCTCGGCCAGCTTGCCCGTCAGAAAGACGATGTGCTCCGGCATGTGCTCGAACCGACCAGGCGCCGGCACAGGGCCTGCACGCGTCGGGAACAGGTTCAAAGCCGCGAGTGTAAAGAACCGGCCGCTCCGGCGCCCCGGTCGAGGCCGGTTGCGCCGCGGCGGGCGCGGGCGACGGGGCTAAAGCTCAGTAAGATGCCGGATTTGCGCGCCCGCCCCGGGCGGACTTTCCCCGATGTTCAATCTACCCGCAGGCACCCGGTCGCTGCTGCTGATCAACGTTGCCGCCTTCGCGCTGCCGTATCTCGATGGCGGCGCCTTGGCATCGTACTTCGTGCTCTGGCCGGTCGAAACGGCCGCCTTCGAGCCGTGGCAGCTGCTGACGTACGGCTTTCTTCACGAAGGCTGGCTGCACCTGTTTTCCAACATGCTGGCGCTCGTCATGTTCGGGGGCGATATCGAGCGGGTGTGGGGGCGCAACCGCTTTCTGACGTATTACTTGGTCTGCGTGCTGTCGGCCGGCCTGACGCAGACGCTGGTGACCTACCTGATGCATTCTTCCACGCCAACGTTGGGCGCCTCCGGTGGCGTGTTCGGCGTGCTGCTGGCGTTCGGGATGATGTACCCGCACCGCACGATCCTGCTGATTTTCCCGCCCATTCCAATGCCCGCGTGGCTGTTTGTCACGCTGTACGGAATCTTCGAGCTATACGCCGGCGTGACCGGGACCATGGGCGACGTGGCCCATTTCGCGCACCTGGGCGGGATGCTGGGAGGATATCTGCTGATTCGCTACGGCCGGGCGCGCCGCCGCTAGCAGAGCCGCCGGGTCCTGCGGCGGCCCGCCAGCCGGGGTGCCCGTCCGGCCGAGGCGGATCGGCCAGGGCAACGGTCAGGCCTGCCTGGCCTTCCACAGTCCGAGCGCGGCGCCGGTCGGATCCATGATGATGCTGAATTGACCGGCTCCCATCACCTCGGTGACGTCCTTCACCACCGTGGCACCGAGCGATTTGGCTTTCTGGGTCGCGGCGGCGACGTCGTCCACGAGGACGTAGGCGAGCCATGCCGACGAGGCGCCCGGCATCGGATGCTTCATGATGCCGCCGCCGGTGCCGTCGCCGACGCGGATCATCGTGTAGGTGTCACTGCCCATCGGAACGTCTTCCAGCTTCCAGTTGAACAATTTGCCGTAGAACGCCTTTGCCTTGCCCACATCCGTGGTGTTGAGCTCCACATGAACGAATGGGTTTGCCATGTCAGTCTCCCGATGAAGGTCCCGAACCGGGAATCCTACGCCGGCTATGTTGCGGGGCCGTGGCCTGCCGATTCCTTCTCGGATGCAGAGTGCCATCCGCAGCCTCCACGCAGCCCGGCCCGGAACTTGTCGCGTTCCTCCGGCGTCATCTTCTCCAGCCGCTCGGCAAGCCGTGCGCGCCAGTGCAGATGCCCGCCGCCACGGCCGCGAAAGCCGCCGATCAGCAGCCGGCACAGGATCAGCAATCCGATCGCCTGCAGGAAGCCGATCGGATGCCACCCGAACAGCTCCGGCCCGAGCCAGTTCCACAACGACATCACCACCACGCCGGCCAGGCCGACGGCCACAACGATCAACGCAAAAATCTTAAGGCCCCATCCGAGGCGATTGATCCTCATCCTTGATTTCCTTCCAACGGTTCCAGTTCCCGGTAGATCTGCTGCAGCCGGTTGCGAAGATGCCGGACCGCGTAACGCTTCCGGGACAACAGCGTGTTGATGTTCAAACCGGTCTGCGCCGCCAGCTCGCGAAAGCTCCTTCCCTCCAGCTCGTGGGCGATGAAGACCTCGCGCTGTTCGGCCGGCAGTTCGTCGAGCGCCGCATCGAGCTCCTCGAGCAGCAGCTGGCGTGCGTATTGCGCTTCCGGCCCGGCGCGCTGCGACGGCAGCGACTCGGCCAGATCGGCCAGTCCGTCCTCGCCATCCGTCTCCGCCACAACCCGGATCGGCTCGGCCGACTTGCGGCGGAAGCGGTCGATGATGCGGTTGCGCGCAACCTGGAACAGCCAGGCGCCGACCTGCTCGATCGGGCGCACCATCCGGACCGATTCGACCAGCTCGCTGAACACGTCCTGCAGGATGTCTTCGGCGTCGCCCGGGTCCGGTACACGCTGCCGGATGAAGCTGCCCAGGCGCCGCCGCTCGCGAGTGATCACCTCGGCGATCTTCTTGTCCTGGTCATCCATGACCCGGTCCAGGGGTAGCGCGGCCACCATGCTGGTGAAGACGTTCGGACCGGTCAAATATTGCAAGGCACCTGTCCCGAAGGCACCGGGAGCCGTTCGGGCGCGGCCCCGAGACCCGCAGGCCGGATGCTACCGCGGCCGGCCTACGCGATCAGGCCGGCGGCGACCGTGTCGAAGCTGGTCGGATCGATCAGGATGAAGCTGCCGGTGGCCCGCAGCGATTCGTAGGCATCGGCGGCGATCGGGTGCTGGGTGGAAATCGCCAGGCGCGCGATCCCGTTGGGCTCGACCGGATCGGGTTCGGCGCGCCAGGCGAGCGTTTCGATGTCCAGGTGTGCAGCGACGCTGCGGATGCGCGCGCGGGTTTCGCGCGTGCCGTGGCGCATCAGGTACTCGCGGCGAGGCTCCAGCGCGCGCGGTCCCAGCCAGCACACGGTCGCCTCGAAGGTCGAGCGCGGCTGCGGCGCTGCGGCCCCGGCCAGGGCGATCAGGTCGCCTCGCGAAATGTCGAGCTCGTCGGTCAGCTGCACCAGCACCGACTCGCCGGCCACGGCCCATTCGAGCGCGCGCTCTCCTATCCGGATCGCCGCCACGCGGCTCGCCTGGCCCGACGGCAGCACGACCACGGGATCGCCGACCGCGAGCGAGCCGCTTTCGATGCGACCGGCGTAGCCGCGGAACTCCGACTGGGGCGGCCGGCACACCCATTGCACCGGCAGCCGCAACGGCGCCTGCGCGTCGGCCTCGTGCGCCGGGGCCTGCTCGAGCAGCTCGATCAGCGTGGGGCCCGCATGCCAGGCGAGGCGTTCGTCACGCTCGACCACGTTGGCCCCTTCCAGCGCCGAGATCGGGATGGTGTCGGTGCGCACGTGCAACGACGGCTGCTGCTCCAGCCAGCCGCGAAAGTCGGCCGCGATCGACTCGAACACCCGGCTCGAATAGTCCACCAGGTCCATCTTGTTGACGGCCACGATCAGGTGCCGCACGCCGAGCAGGCCGGCGATCGTCGCATGGCGGCGGGTCTGGTCGGCGATTCCCTTGCGCGCATCCACCAGCAGCACGGCGGCATCCGCGGTCGAGGCGGCCGTGACCATGTTGCGCGTGTACTGCACGTGCCCCGGGCTGTCCGCGATGATGAACTTGCGCCGTGCCGTGGCGAAGTAGCGATAGGCCACGTCGATCGTGATGCCCTGCTCCCGCTCGGCCACCAGGCCGTCGGTCAGCAGCGACAGATCGGGCGCCGACAGGCCGCGGCGCTCGGCGTGCTTCTCCAGCGTGGCCAGCGTGTCGCTGAGCAGCGCCTTGGTGTCGTACAGCAGGCGCCCGATCAGGGTGCTCTTGCCGTCGTCGACGCTGCCGCAGGTCAAAAAGCGCAGCACGCCGCGGTCGTCGTCTGGAATTTCGTCGCGCCGCACCCTCACCCCCTCCCCTCTCCCGCTGCGCGGGCGAGGGGCGATATGGCGTGCCTGTGCGGGTGCCGACGCTCTTGTGGCGCCCGGTCGCCCCTCGCCCGCGCAGCGGGAGAGGGGAGGGGGTGAGGGCATTCAACAAGCGCCATCAGAAGTACCCCTCGCGTTTGCGCAGCTCCATCGAGGCTTCCGAGGTCTGGTCGTCCATGCGGGTGGCGCCGCGCTCGGTCAGCGTCGCCGCCACGGTCTCCGCCACGATCTCATCGTAGGTGGAGGCGGTCGAGATGACCGGGCAGGTGCACGAGATGTCGCCCACGGTCCGGAACCGGACGCTGAGCGACTCGACCGTCTCGCCGTCGCGCGCCGGCGTGAGCTCGGTCACCGGAACCAGGGCGCCGCCGCGGCGCACGACCGCACGCCGGTGCGCGAAGTAGATGTGCGGCACCTGCAGCCGTTCGCGCGCGATGTACTGCCACACGTCCAGCTCGGTCCAGTTGCTGATCGGAAACACGCGCATGTGCTCGCCCTTGGCCACGTGCGCGTTGTACAGGTCCCACAGCTCGGGACGCTGGTTCTTCGGGTCCCACTGTCCCCAGGCGTCGCGGAAGCTGAACACGCGCTCCTTGGCGCGGGCCTTTTCCTCGTCGCGCCGCGCTCCGCCGATGCAGGCATCGAAGCCGAACTCGGCGATCGCGTCCAGCAGCGTGACCGACTGGTGCTTGTTGCGTGATTCGTCCGGCGAACGCAGCACCACCCGTCCGTCCGCGATCGACTGGTCCACGGTGCGGACGATCAGCCGTTCGCCCAGTTCGGCGGTGCGCCGGTCGCGAAACTCGATGACCTCCGGGAAGTTGTGCCCGGTGTCGATGTGCATCAGGGGGAACGGAAACGGCGCTGGCCGGAACGCCTTGGTTGCCAGGTGCAGCAGCACGATCGAATCCTTGCCGCCGGAGAACAGCAGCACCGGCTGCGCCGACTGCCCGGCCACCTCCCGCAGAATGTGGATCGCCTCGGACTCGAGCCAGTCCAGGTGCGACAGCGCGCGCCTGGGGGCAACGGCAACCGTCACGCGGCCACCCGGATCGGGATCGCGGTCGGTCGGTCTGCGTGCAGCCCGCATTCCCTGCTCTCGGCGTTCTCCCACCACCAGCGCCCGGCGCGGATATCCTCGCCGACGGCGATCGCCCGCGTGCATGGCGCGCAGCCGATGCTCGGATAGTGCCGATCGTGCAGGGCATTGTAGGGCAGGTCGCGGCTGCGGATGTATTCCCAGACCTGCTGCTCGGTCCAGTCGTGCAGCGGGTTGAATTTCTCGATGCCGAACGCCTCGTCGCGGGCGCGCGCGGTCAGGTCGGCCCGCGAAGCCGACTGCTGCGCGCGCAGTCCGGTGACCCAGGCACGCCGGCCGTTCAAGGCGCGCTTGAGCGGCTCGACCTTACGCACCGCGCAGCAGGCCTTGCGGTTGTCGATCGACTCGTAAAAGCCATTGATGCCGCGCTCGCGCACCAGCGCCTGCACCGCGGCCGTGTCGGGATAGATCGTCTCGAAGCAGCGGCCGTAGACCTGCTCGACCCGCTGCATCAGCGCGTAGGTCTCCTCCGGCAGACGCCCGGTGTCGAGCGTGAACACGTCGATCGCGATGCCGTCGCGCCGGATCAGGTCCAGCACCACCATGTCTTCGGCGCCGAAGCTGGACGAGAACGCCGCCGGCGCCAACGCGGCCGCTTCGCCCAGCAGGCCAAGGGCCGATTCGACGTGATCGCTCATCGGGGCGGCTGCGAGGCCCGCTCGATCCGGCGGAATGCGGGCAGTGACGGGTCGACCGACCCCTGGTACGAATCGGTGAAGTCGTACAGCGACGCCACCGCCTCTTCGACGTTGCGGTCGGCCCGCAGCGCGAAGCTGTCGAACCCCACGCGCTTCATGAAGAAGAGCTGGTCGCGCAGCACGTCGCCGATGGCGCGCAGCTCGCCGCGCCAGCCATGGCGGTTGCGCAACAACGCCGCGGTCGAGTAGCCGCGGCCATCCCCGAACACCGGGAACCGCACGGCGATGAGTTCGATCGAGGCGAGCAGCGGCACGGCCTGCTCCGGCTCGTCGGTCGGCGCGAGCCAGATTCCCGCCGGGGCGGCGGCCAGCAACCGCTGCGGCTGCGCCAGGGCCGTGGCCAGGGGAATCAGCGCGGACGGCTCGCCGTTCCAGGTCGCGCCGTCCTCCAGCAGCGTCCAACGATCCTCGACGATGCGCGGCCGGCCGTCGAGCAGCCGGATGATGCGGCGCTCAGGCATGCTCGAGGCTCTCGGATTCGGTCGCGGCGGCGCCGGGTACCGCGTAGGCCGCGGTCTTGAACGGCGCCAGTCCCACCCGGGTCAGCGTTTCAATGAAGCGCTCGTCCGGTTGACGCAGCCCGACATACATGTCCAGTATGGCCGCGATCACGTCCGGCACCTGCTCGGCCGAAAAGGACGGGCCGATCACGGCTCCCACGTGCGTGGAGCCCGGATCGGGCCCGACCTCGCCGCCGAGCGTGAGCTGGTAGAACTCGGCCCCCTTCTTGTCCACCCCCAGGATTCCGATGTTGCCGACGTGGTGGTGGCCGCAGGAGTTGATGCAGCCGGAGATGTTCAGCGTCAGGTCGCCCAGGTCGTGCACGTAGTCGGCGTCGTCGAACAGGTCCTGGATTGCCTGCGCGATCGGCAACGACTTGGCGTTGGCGAGCGAGCAGAAATCACCCCCCGGGCAGCACACGATGTCGGTCAGCAGGCCGATATTGGGCGTGGCCAGGCCCAGCGCGCGCAGCTCGCTCCACAGCGCGAACAGGTCCTGTGCGGCCACATCCGCCAGCACCAGGTTCTGCTCGTGGGTCACGCGCAGCTCGGCGAAACTGAAGCGCTCGGCCAGATCGGCCACCGCATCCATCCGGTCGGCGTCCAGGTCGCCGGGTGCCGTTCCGGAACGTTTCAGCGACAGCGTGACGGCGGCGTAGCCCGGTGCGCGGTGCGCACTGACGTTGCGGGCGTGCCAGCGGGCAAACCCCGGATGAGCGGCCTGCTGCTCGCGCAGCGCCTGCGGGTCGGCCGTCAGCTGCCGGTAGGGCGGGGCCTCGAAATCGGCTGCGATCCGGGCCAGCTCGGCTTCGGTGGCGGTGGCCGGCCCGTCCTGCAGATGCGTGAATTCGGTGTCGACCTCGCGCGTGAACTGCTCGGCGCCGAGCGAGCGCAGCAGGATCTTGATGCGTGCCTTGAACAGGTTGTCGCGGCGCCCGTAGCGGTTGTACACACGCAGGATCGCCTCGCAGTACGACAGCAGGTGCTGCCAGGGCAGATCGCGCCGGATGACCGTGCCGACCACCGGCGTGCGTCCCATGCCTCCGCCGACCAGCACGTCCGCAACCACGCTGCCCGTCTGGCTCCGCTTCAGGTACAGGCCGATGTCGTGCATCGCAGTGGCGGCCCGGTCAACGCCGATTGCCCCGGTCAGCGCGATCTTGAACTTGCGCGGCAGGTAGGAAAATTCGGGGTGGAACGTGCTCCATTGGCGCAGCAGCTCGCAATACGGCCGCGGATCGACCTGCTCGTCCGGCGCCACCCCGGCCATCGGATCGGTGGTGATGTTGCGCACGCAGTTGCCCGACGTCTGGATCGCGTGCATCTGCACCGTTGCCAGCGCCTGCAGGATGTCCGGCGTGTCCTGCAGCCGCGGCCAGTTGAACTGGATGTTCTGGCGCGTGGTGAAGTGGCCGTATCCGCGGTCCCACGTCCGCGCCACGTGTGCCAGCATCCGCAACTGGCGCGCCGACAGCAACCCGTACGGGATCGCCAGTCGAAGCATCGGGGCGTGGCGCTGGATGTAAAGGCCGTTGCGCAGCCGCAGCGGGCGGAACTCGTCGTCGGTCAGCTCGCCGCGCTGGTAGCGCGCGACCTGGTCGCGGTACTGCTCGACCCGCTCGTCGACCATCCGTTGGTCGAATTCGGTGTAGCGGTACATCGTCACACCAGCACCAGACGGGTTCCGATCAGCGTCAGCATCGCGGCCAGCACCACGCGCAATGCCTTCTCGGGCAACCGGTCGGCCAGCAGGGCTCCGAGGGAAATCGCCGGCACCGATCCGACCAGCAGCGCGCCCAGCACCATCCAGTTCACGGTGCCCAGCGCTACGTGGCCAAGGCCCGCCACCAGCGTCAGCGGAATCGCATGCGCGATGTCCACCGCCACCAGGCGCTTGGCGGTCAAGGTCGGGTAAAGGAACAGCAGCGCCACCACGCCGATCGCACCGGCGCCCACCGAAGTCAGCGTCACCATCACGCCGATCACTGCGCCCAGAACCAGCGTGGGCAGCGGACGAACCTGGCTGGACCCGTCCGCCGGGGCGGCACCGGCCGGACGCAGCCCAAAGCGCCGCCCGAGGTCCTGGATGCGCGAGCGCAACACCAGGCTCAGGGCCGTCAGCAGCAGCGCAGCCGCCAGCGCGGGCCGCACGAAGGCGGCGAACTGAGCCGGATCGGGGTGCCAGGCGCGCAGCGCCGCGATGGTGGCCAGCGCGGCCGGCACCGAACCCAGGGCGAGGCATCCGGTCAGCGCCCAATCGATGTTGCCGCGCCGCCAGTGGGCGATGGTTCCGCTGAACTTCGTGATCGAGGCGAACAGCAGGTCAGTGCCGACGGCGACCTGGGCCGGCAGGCCGAACACGAGCGTGAGCAGCGGGGTCATCAGCGACCCGCCACCGACGCCGGTCGCACCTACGACCGCGCCCACCAGAGCTCCACCCAGCACGTATTCGAGCAGCACAGAACAACCCCGGCCCGTTGGGAAGGTCTTGCAAGACTAAATG
>DASZFP010000034.1:0-2921 GCA_035939615.1 Burkholderiaceae bacterium
CGCCGGCCAGCTTCAGATGCTGCATGGCCGTCTCGCGGCGCTGGCGCGGATGCCAGATGCGCGCCTCGTACTCGCCATCCTCGACCGCGTCGATCTGGGCCAGGCCGCCGGGATCGGTCTTGGCGAACCAGGGGGTGTCCACTACAAACACATAGCCGAGCATCCAGTCGTGGACGTTGCAGCCCATCGTCACCACGCCGGGCTTGTCGAAGATGATCGGATCGGGGGCGTCGCCCGCGTACAGCTTGATCTCGAATTTCTTTGGCTGCGAGAACGAGTACACGTGGTGGCGGATCGGGTCCTGGTTCGGGAACCGCACCGCCGCTCCGACCTGCACCACGGTCAGGTACGGAACGAACTCGCGATCGTGCTGCTCGACCGAGGCGGGAAGCGGAGCATGAGCCGATTTCTGACCGGACAGCGGGCGCAGGAACACGACCGCGTCCTCGACCGGCTCGCCGCCGGGCCCGAGCACCTGAGCCTGCACGATCGAGGCAGCCGAAAGCGGGCACACGAAGGCAGCGGCGGCAAGCGCGAGCAAGCAACGCAGGACTGGCTGGCGCATGGGCACGTCGTTTTCGCAGGGCGGTCGGATTGCCGGGTCGAGCCGAAGCATTTCACGGCATTGCTCAAAGCTAACGGAGTTTCAAATGAGGTGATCGGAGAAACTGACCGCTCCAATGCTCCCACTCCGCCTTTTGCGATCGCGCCGCTTACAAAGGGTGCGGCGGCTGCTCGTTTCGACGGGCCTGGCCGCGTGCGCGCTCGCGGGGTCGGATCTGGCGGCGCAGCAGGTGCAGGTCGACTCGCCGCTGGACGCGATCACCGAGGGACGCCTGTCGCTCGAGCTGCGCCCGCGCTACACCGACATCACGCAGACCAACAAGACCGAACGCACCAGCGCGTGGACCATGCGCTCGATCATCGGCTGGCAGACCGCGGTGTTCGATCAATGGCGCGTGGTCGTTGAGGGCATTCATACCGATGTGGTGGGCGCGAGCAGTCTGAACACGGATCCGGCAACGGATGAAAACTCGCCGTATCCGCTGCTGCCCGACCCGTCGCGCACCGATAGCAACCGCCTGTATGTCGAATACCTCGGCTTGCCCGACACGCGCGTGCGCCTGGGCAAGCAGCTCGTCAAGCTGGACAACGAGCGCTTCTTCAGCGACGTCGATTTTCGGCAGATTCCGATGCTGTTCACGGGCCTGACGGTCGTCAACGAGAGCCTGCCCGATGGCGAAATCTATGCGGCCCTGCTCAATCGTGTTCGTACGGTCGTGGGCACGCAGGCCAAAACCCGCATCTGGCTGCTGCGCGCGGCCTACAGCCCGCTGCGCGATCAGTCGGTGGCGGCTTACGCCTACGGCCTGAACCAGCCGCAGACCGATTTGTATTCGGACAGCCAGTGGTACCTGAGTGACTACGACGGCGTGAGCGACAACTCGCACCAGGTGTTCGGACTGCGCGCCGAAGGCGTGGTGCCGATCGGCGCCGCCGTGAACGGGCTGTACACGGCCGAGGGCGCGCATCAGCGGCACTACGCCGGGGGCGATCCGGTGATCGAGGCGCACTACTGGCGCCTGGGCGGCGGAGCGGTATTGCCGAAGCTGGCCGACGTCGGAGCTCGGCTGGACCGCGAGGTCAAATCCAGCAATGGCGGGCGCTACGGGTTCCAGATGCCGTTCGAGGACACCTATGCGTTCAACGGCTGGGCCCTGCAATTCACTCGAACGCCGGCCAAGGGGCTGCGCGACACCTGGGCCTCGCTGCGCGCCCGCCCGGGCCGCCTGCAACTGGTGGCCGAGCTGCATCGGTTCGACGCCGCCTTCGGAGGCCTGAATTACGGCAACGAGCGCGACTTTCGCGCCTCCTACGCGCTCACGCCCAGTTTGAGCCTGAAGCTGCAGCACGCGCGCTTTCGCGCCGGTGACCCGGCGGCCGATTACTACGACGTCACCAAGACCTGGCTGTCACTGACGTACGACTACTGATCTGATGGCCGGCCGCGCGGTTTGCGCCGGCCGCTGCGGTCATCTCACCGAAAGTCATGGCTGTCCACCACCAGCCCGCCCAGCAGCGCAGAGTGATCGACCAGGCGTGATGCGATCAGGTGGATCACCGCGGTATCGGGTGCATCGACGCGCTCGACGTGGCCGTACACGGTCAGCAGCGTGGAGCCGAGCAGCTCGCGGCGGAACCGTTCAGCCGTCGCGCGCCACACCACGACGTTGATCCACCCGGTTTCGTCTTCCAGCGTCACGAAGGTGACGCCGCTGGCGGTGCCTGGGCGCTGGCGGCAGGTGACGATGCCGGTGGTGCGCACCCTTTGCTGGTGGCGCGCCTCGGCGATGCGCCGCGCGGTCCACAGCTTCATGCCGTCGAGCCGCTCGCGCAGCGGCGCCAGCGGGTGGCGGCGCAGGGTCAGGCCGGTTGCGTTGTAGTCGGCCACGATGTCCTGCCCCTCGGTCGGGGCCAGCAGCTCGACCTGGCGTTCCGCCACCGGCAGCGCACTCGTCAGCGGAGCCCGTCGCGCGGCCCCGCTGTCCAGTCCGAGCACGCCCCACAGCGCGCGGCGCCGGTGCCCGGCGAGCTGCGCCAGCGCATCGGCCGCGGCCAGGCGGGCCATGTCGCCGCGGTCCAGCTGCGCCCGGTGCGCCAGGTCGTGCACATCGGAGAAGGGCGCGCAGCCGCGCGCCTCGACGATCCGTTGTCCGGCCGCCTCGCTCAAGCCGCTCACCTGCATCAGCCCGAGGCGCACGGCCGGCTGGCCCTCACCCCCTCCCCTCTCCCGCTGCGCGGGCGAGGGGCGATCAGCCATCGCTCCTTCCGCGTCGACACACAACCTAGCCGTGCTCGGTCGCCCCTCGCCCGCGCAGCGGGAGAGGGGGGGGGGTGTGGGCCAGCCGGCCGTGCGCCTC
>DASZFP010000035.1:0-41233 GCA_035939615.1 Burkholderiaceae bacterium
GGGCGTCAAGCCCGTGAGCGTGGTCTTCCAGCCTTCCAGCAACTGGAAACCGCCCGAGCGGCCGCGCTCCGCGTAGATCGGAACGCCGGCCGCGGCGAGCTGGTCCACGTCGCGATACAGCGTCCGGGCGGACACCTCCAGCGCGCCGGCCAGCGCGCGCGCGCTCATCCGGCCGCGCGTCTGCAGCAGCATCTGGATCGAAAGCAGTCGGCTGGCGCGCACGGTTCGATGCGAGGTCGGGGCAAATACTGCCACTGGATGGCAGATATTGTCGCGCAAACTGCGCGCCGTGCACTGCCCATCCGATCCGGAGACCGAATATGAAATTTCCCGCTTCCGTCCTGAGCCTGGCCGCCCTGCTGACGGCGGCCGCGGCGGGCTTTTCCGACCAGACCGCACTTTCCGAGGAGAAACCCGTGCCGAACTTGACTGCCGAATCGACCGTCGCCGATTTCGATTTTCTGGTGGGCCAGTGGACCGTGCACCACCGCCGGCTGAAGGAACGGCTCGCGGGCAGCACGCAGTGGGAGGAGTTCGGCGGCACCCTGGCGATGCAGAAGCTCATGGGTGGCTACGCGAACGCGGACGACACCGTGATCGAGCTGCCCACAGGGCACTATCGCGCAGTGGGGCTGCGCTCGTTCGACCCGAAAACCAAGCAGTGGGCCATTTGGTGGTTGGACGGACGCGATCCGCATCGAATCGAGCCGCCCGTGGTGGGAGGGTTCAGCGGCGGCATCGGAGCCTTTTATGGCGACGACGTCTTCAAGGGCCGGCCCATCCGGGTGCGCTTCCAGTGGTCCGCCATCACGGCAACGTCCTGTCACTGGGAGCAGGCGTTCTCGCCCGATGGCGGCAAGACGTGGGAAACGAACTGGATCATGGATATCAAGCGGGTGCGCTGAAACAGTCGATGACCGGGTCGTGACGCTGCATGCGACCCGTGTCCCCACCCCGGTCGCCCAGCGGCAGCGATCCGCGCATTGCCGCGGACGTGAATCAAGTTTTGACGCAGTCAGGGGTTTCCCTCGACCCGTAAGGGAATTCCATGGATTGAAGCTCCCGTGTGATCGAGTCAACAATGCGGCCACGGGAGGGCTCTGGGATGAACCGTTTTGTGTACTTCGTTCACTTCGGATATCAGGACGCAGACCAGGATTCAACGGCTGCGGGTCCGGCCCGTGCGAGCTCATGGCATCTGGTGCAACGGCTTATGCGCCTTCCGGCGCAGCTGCGCCGGTACCTGCCCGATACGCAGGTCAAAATCTCGGACCAGCCGATACGGCATGATCCGGACGTGATCCAGCTGGCGGTCCTGACCACGCTCGACGAAGCCACCACGGATGCGGCGTTCGTGCGCTTCATCCGGGACTGCAAATCCGCGCAGTTCGCGCGAGCCCTCCACAGCGAATTGGGCGCTGACGCTGTCCCCACCGCGCACCGACTCCGCGACTAGCCGGTTTTTGACAGTCGCTCTCAAGTCAGGTTAACTACTTCGCGGGTGCACATTGCAATGCACCTGCCGCTCGCATGGGTATGCCGGCAGGGGACATATAACAGGGGCGCGAACACCGCGAACGCCCCCTAGGAAGGGGGAAGGGCCGTGGCTCCATTTCAAGGGCCCTCTCGCGTTTTGCTGGCTGCACTGTTGGGGTTCGTCGGCGCAACGGGGGTGCCGTCCGGTGCCGCCGCTGCACTTGAATCCGGCGGCCTGGCGGATCTGAGCCTTGAAGAGCTCAGCAACATCCAGATCACGTCCGTGTCAAAGAGGGCCGAGCGGCTTTCCGACGCTGCCGCCTCCGTGTTCGTCATCACCGCAGACGATATAAGACGCTCCGGCGCGAGGAGACTGGCCGACGTTCTGCGGCTGGCCCCGAACCTGGAGGTCGCGCAGAGCAGCGACAGCGGATATGCGATCAGCGCGCGAGGATTCAACAACACGGCTGCGAACAAGTTGCTGGTCCTAATCGACGGTCGGTCCGTGTACACGCCGCTTTTTTCCGGGGTGTTCTGGGATGCCCAGGACGTGATGCTCGAGGACGTCGAGCGCATCGAGGTCATCAGCGGGCCCGGGGGTACGCTCTGGGGCGTCAACGCGGTCAATGGAGTGATCAACGTGATCACGCGCTCGGCTCGGGACACGCAGGGTGCGCTGCTGCCGGCAGGAGCCGGCAACCGCGACACGGACGCCGCCTTTCGTTACGGCGGCGCGGCCGGCGACGAGGGCGCCTTTCGTGCCTACGGGATGTACTTCGATCAGGACCACACCAGGACCGAGGCCGGCGCCGAAGTCAACGACGCCTGGCACAAGAGCCAGGCCGGCTTCCGGGCGGATTGGAACATCGGGGCGGACGCCCTGACCGTCAATGGCAACGGATACGTCGCCTCCGAAGCTCAGCCGCTGCCGGGTACGGTCGCGCTGGCGGGCATCCCGCTGCCGCTGGGCAACATTTCGATTTCGGGCGCGAATCTGACGACACGCTGGAATCACGCGCTCGCAGGCGGTTCGGACCTGACCGTACAAGCGTATTTCGATCGGACCGAACGCGACAATCCACCCTCGTTTTCCGACACTCTCGACATCCTCGACCTTCAAGTGCAGCATTCCCTGCGATCGATTGGCATGCACGCCGTAGTCTGGGGCGGCGAATTCCGATACGGCATGGACCGCGTGACGAACGCGACGTTCCTGCTGCTGACGCCGCCCAGGCCATTCCTGGGATTCGTGCCGCCGAACGTCAACCAGAAGTGGGCGAGCCTGTTTGCGCAGGACGAAATCGCGCTGCGCGAAGATCTGCATTTGACGGCCGGCGCAAGGCTGGAGCGCAACGATTACACGGGGACGGACTTCCTGCCGAGTCTGCGGCTGGCATGGAAGGTCGCCCCGGAACACCTGCTGTGGACGGCGGCTTCCCGAGCCGTGCGCGGACCCTCCAGGCTCGATCGGGACCTCCACGTGCCGAGCGCCCCGCCGTTCCTGCTGGCGGGCGGGCCGGACGTACGGTCGGAGATCGCCAACGTGTACGAGCTCGGGTATCGCGGGCGGCCTGCTGCAAGGTTCTCGTATTCGGTGACCGTGTATCACGCGGACTACGATCATCTTCGCTCGCAGGAACTCGCGCCCAGCCAGACCTTCTACACCTATTCGAGCAAGATCCGGGGCAACTCTACCGGCGTCGAAACCTGGGGAACCTACCAGGCCGCCGACACTTGGCGACTGAGCGCAGGCCTGACGGCCCTCAGGGAGAGGCTGGCGCTCAAGCCGGGCGGGAACGACCTGCCTGACGTGATCGCCCAGCCGGGGCGCGATCCGACCCACACCTGGAGGCTGCGCTCCTCGTTCGACTTTCCATATCGCACCGAACTCGACGCGATCGTGCGGCGGGTTTCCGGGCTGTCGTTTCCGACGGTGCCGGCCTACACGGCCGTCGATCTGCGGGCCGGGTGGAGGCTGCGCCCCGGTCTGGAGCTGTCGGTCACCGGGCGGAACCTGTTCTCGGGCGGACACGGCGAATTCACGGACCCGGCAACCCGCACCTATTTCGGCCAGGACGTATTCTTCAAGGTCGCATGCCGCATTTGATCAAACCGGTGCGAACGCCTGCAACACGGCGGCGCGTTGGCCGCCGTGCGCTGTTCGCGGCCCTGCTGGCGATCATGGCGGCGAGCGGTGATTGGGCCCGGTCGCTCGCGCAATCCGATCTGCAGGTCGCCGAGTACAAGGTCAAGGCGGCGTTCCTGTACAAGTTCGCCAGCTACGTCGAGTGGCCGCCGCAGGTGTTCGAGCGGCGCGAAAGTCCGTTCGTGATCGGGGTGACCGGCGCGGACGCGCTGCGCGACGAGCTGGCCCGGCTGGTGGCCGGCCGTTCGATCGACGGGCGCCCGGTGGAAGTTCGCGGGCTGCGCCGCGGCGAGGCGGCGAGCGGACTGCACATCCTGTTCGTAGGCCGCCTGGACCACGGCCAGCCGGCCGATGCGCTGGCTTCGGCCAAGGGCCGGCCGGTGTTGACGGTCACCGAGTCGGAGGACACCTTCGCGCTGGGCAGCGTGATCAATTTCGTGATCGTGGACGACAAGGTCCGCTTCGACGTGGCGCTGCGCGAGGCCGAACTGGCCAATTTGAAAGTGAGCGCGCGACTGCTGGCGGTGGCGCGCAAGGTGCTGGGGGGGCCGTCATGAGGCCGCGATTCCCGTCATCGCTGCAGGCCAAGCTGCTCGCCGTCATTCTGCTGACGACGGTGGTGGCGCTGGCGGTCGCCCTGTGCGCGATGGTTGCGTACGACCTTCGCCTGTACCAGAGCAAGTCCGTCTCCGAGCTGCGAACCCAGGCCGAATTGCTCGGCCAGACCAGCGCTGCGGCGCTGCAATTCGACGACCCGAAGGTCGCGCAAGAGAATCTGCAGCTGCTGCGCTTCCGCTCCGAGATTCAGGCCGCGGTGATTTACGATGCGAGCGGCCGGATATTCGCGAAATACGCCGCCAACGCCCGGCAGGATCGCTTCCCGGCACAGCCTGAGGCGAGCGGCGCCCGCACCGAGGGGCGCGATCTTTACCTGTTCAAACAGATCGAGGACCAGGGACAGATCGTCGGAACGGTCTATCTGCGAGCCGACAACGAGCTATATGGCCGCGTCGCGGACTACGCCGGCATCGCCGCAATGGTCGCCCTGGCAGCGCTGCTGGTCGCGGTGCTCACCTCGGCCCGGATGCAGACGATCGTTACGCGCCCGATCCTGGCGATCGCGGCGGTCGCGCGACACATCGTCACCACCCGGGACTATTCGGTCCGGGCCAGGAAGACGACCGACGACGAGGTCGGCGTGCTGGCCGAAGCCTTCAATGACATGCTCGGCGAGATCCAGCAGCGCGCCCTGGACCTGGAGCGCGAGGTCGCCGAGCGACGCCACCGCGAGCAGGAGATCGCCCGGCTGAACACGGAGCTGGAAGACCGGGTGCGCGAGCGCACTGCCGAGCTGCAGGAGGCCAACAAGGACCTGGAGGCGTTCACGTTCTCGGTGTCCCATGACCTGCGCGCCCCGCTGCGCGCCGTGGACGGCTATTGCGGCATCATCTTCGAAGACTACGCGGACAGGCTCGACGAAAAGGGCCAGCACCTGCTGGGCGTGGTGCGCGACAGCGGTCAGAGGATGTCCAAGCTGATCGAAGACCTGCTGGCGTTTTCGCGCAGCGCGCGCCAGCAGATCCAGGCCACGCAGGTCGACATGGGGCGCCTGGCCGAGCAGGCCTGGGCCGAGATCTGCGCGGCCGAACGGGACGGGGCGGCCCAGTTCACCGTGCATCCGATGCCCGCGGCGCAGGGCGATGCGGCGCTGCTGATGCAGGTCTGGATCAATCTGATCGCCAACGCGCGCAAATACAGCGGCAAACGCCAGGGGCCCGTCATCGATGTGAGCGGCGAACTACGCGACGGCGAGACCGTGTACTGGGTCAGGGACAACGGCGTAGGCTTCGACATGCGCCACTACCAGAAACTGTTCTCGGTGTTCCAGCGTCTGCATTCGACCAGCGAGTTCGGCGGCAGCGGGGTGGGGCTGGCGATCGTGCAGCGTATCGTCACGCGCCACGGCGGTCGCGTATGGGCCGAGGGAAGAGTGGACGGGGGCGCGACCTTTTTCTTCAGCCTGCCTGCGGACTAGCGTTGCTTCGAGGAGCGTCATGAACCTTCCTGCCTGGCAAGGGGTCTTCCCGGCCGTCACCACCAGGTTCCGGGCCGATTTGCAGCTCGATGCCGCGGCCATGGAGCGGCACTGCGCCTGGCAGATCGAGTGCGGCGTCGACGGGCTGATCGCGTGCGGTTCGCTCGGGGAAAACTCCGTTCTGAACACCGCGGAGAAGGTCGAGACCCTGCGCATCGCCGCGCGCGTCGCCGCCGGGCGGGTGCCGGTGCTGCAGACGATCGCCGAAGGCAGCACGGCCGAAGGCATCGCGCTGTGCGAGCGCAGCGCCCGTGAGGGCGCGGACGGCTTCATGGTGCTGCCCGGGATGCGTTATGTTTCCGACCGGCGCGAGACGATCGCTCACTATCGCGCGATCGCGCGCGCGAGTCCCGGACCGATCATGGTGTACAACAATCCGGTCGCGTACGGCGTCGATGTGACGCCCGACATGTTCGCGGAGCTGGCCGAAGAGAAGGCGCTCGTTGCGATCAAGGAATCGTCGGATGACGTGCGCCGCGTCACCGACATCATCCACCAGACCGGAGACCGCTATGCGATCTTCTGCGGCGTCGACGATCTGGCGATGGAGGCGATGCTGATGGGCGCCTGCGGCTGGGTCGCCGGGCTGGTCAATGCCTTTCCGGCCGAGACGGTTGCGATTGCACGCCTCATCAAGGCCGGCCGCATCGAGGAGGCCCGGCGCATCTACCGGTGGTTCGCCCCGCTGCTGCACCTGGACGTTTCCCGCAAGCTCGTCCAGAACATCAAGCTCGCGGAAAGCATCGTCGGCGTGGGCAGCGAGTTCGTGCGCCCGCCGCGGCTGCCGCTCGCCGGCCCGGAGCGGGAGCACGTGGTGGCCCTGGTGAAGCGGGCGCTGGACACCCGGCCGGATCTGCGGGCAGCGCGCTGATCGCTGCCGGCTCAGCCCAAACGCACCCGCGATGCGACGCCTGGCGATTGTCGACTCGCACACGGCCGGCGAGCCCACCCGCCTGGTGCTGGAGGGAGGCCCGGACCTTGGGGACGGCACGATCGCGGAGCGTCTTGCGGTCTTTCGCGCCCGCCACGATCGTTGGCGCGCAGCGATCGTCAACGAGCCGCGCGGCTCCGATGCGCTGGTCGGGGCACTGCTCTGCCCTGCCCACGACCCCTCCTGTCAGCTGGGCGTAATCTTTTTCAACAACGTGGGCTACCTCGGGATGTGCGGCCATGGAACCATCGGCGTGGTGGCCTCGCTGGCGCATCTGGGCCGGGTCAAGCCGGGCGGGATCCGCATCGAAACGCCGGTCGGTGTTGTCACCGCGGAGCTGCACGAGTCCGGCGACGTGGTCGTGGCCAACGTTGCGAGTTTTCGCCATCGCAAGGATGTCGCGCTGCCGGTGCCCGGCGTCGGCCAGGTTCGCGGCGACGTGGCCTGGGGCGGCAACTGGTTCTTTCTGATCGAGGAACACGGTCTTCAGCTTCGACACTCAAATCTGCCGGCCCTGATCGAATTTTCGAGCCGGGTCCGTCGCGCGCTCGCCTCCGAAGGGGTGACCGGTGCGCAGGGCGCGGAAGTCGACCACATCGAACTGTGTGCGCCCGCCGATCCGGCGCAAGCGGACTCGCGCAACTTCGTCCTGTGTCCCGGCAATGCCTATGACCGGTCACCGTGCGGCACCGGCACCAGCGCCAGGCTGGCCTGCCTGCTCGAGGACGGCCGGCTGCGCGAAGGGCAGGAGTGGCGCCAGCAAGGCATCCTGGGCAGCGTGTTTCACGGATCGGTGCGGGTCCAGGATGGGCAGGTGCGTCCCTTCATCCGCGGTTCGGCTTACGTGACGCTGCAGGGCTCGCTCGTGATCGACGAGCGCGATCCTTTCGGCTGGGGCATCGAATCGTAGATGGCGCAGGCCCGCTACGACGTTGCGGTGGTCGGAGCGGGAATCGTGGGAGCGGCCTGCGCATTTTCGCTGAGCGCCGCGGGGATGAGCGTCGTACTGATCGATCGGGGCGATCGGCGGGCCGCGGCGTCCTGGGGCAACGCCGGTCACTTCGCCTACGCGGAAGTCTTTCCGCTGGCAACGCCACGCCTTTGGGCGCAGTTGCCGCGGATGCTGCTTTCGGGAACCAGCCCGTTGCGGATCTCCCCGAGCGCCCTGTGGACGACGATGCCGTGGCTGGCCCGCTTCATGTTCAACACCCGTCCGGCGCAGGTGCATCGGGCTGGCGCCGCTCTGGCCTCGCTGCTGGGCCCGTCACGTGATGCCTGGCGCCGGCTGGCCGAAGCCTCGGGCGTTTCAGATCTGATACGGACGGGCCCTGTGCTGGTCGTGGGGCGCAGCCGCGCTGCCTTGGAGTCACGCCGAGCGTTCGTCAACGCGATCCGCCGCCAGGGCTTTGCCGTCGACGAGCTCGATGCCGACGCGGCCCGAGCCATCGAGCCGACGCTGCGTTCGACCATCGCCGGGGCGTTTGCCTATCGAGATGCGCAATATTGCGTCGATCCGGGCGCTTTGACGGGCCGGCTGGCGCAAGCCTCGGCAGCGGCCGGCTGCTCGATTGCCCAGGACGACATCGAGCGCATCGTGCCCGGGTCGGGCGAGATCGTCGCCTTCGGGGCCAGCGAACGCCGTTACCTGGCGCGGCGGTGCGTGGTCGCGGCAGGCATACGTTCGCGCGAGCTGCTCAAGGGGCTTCGATTGCGGGTTCCACTGGCCGCCGAGCGCGGCTATCACTTGATGGTTCCGTATCGGGCGGGACAGCCCGTTCCAAGCGTTCCAATCATCGGCGCGCGACCGGAGTTCGTGATCACACCGATGTCGGAGGGGCTCAGACTGGCCGGGACGGTCGAGTTCGCGTCCCCCGATTCGCCGCCCGCTTGGGCCAGGGCCACGATGTTGACGCGGCTTGCGCAGGAGCTGGTGGGTCCGCTCGAGGTTCCAGCCGATGCACCCCGGTGGATGGGCAATCGCCCGACTCTGCCGGACTCGCTCCCCGTCATCGGGGCGCTGCGGCCGGCGCCATCGGTCATCGCCGCCTTCGGACATCAGCACCTGGGCCTGACGCTGGCGGCCATTACCGCCGACATGGTCCGCGCCATTGCGCTCGGCCAGCCTTCACCGGTTCCTCTACAACCCTTCGCGCTGGAGCGGTTCTGATGGCAACGGATAGCGCCCGAAGGGTCGGACATTCAGATGAAAAGCAGCAGCGCCCGCATTTGGCAAGATGGGTGGCGTGCCGCTCTCTGGAGGCGTGGCCATGAAACAGGTGGATCGTGCAGTGTGGATCATGTGTGGCACCGGCGCGCCCATCGCCCTGGCGTGCCTGCTCGTTGCGGGTTGCGCCGAACCGAACCCGCCCCCGCCCACCGCTGTCGATCCCGGCGTGCGTGGCGGGGCCGCTGGCGCGGGCGGACCGCTGAATGGGCTCACCGCTGACGAAACGTCGTTCTTCAACGACGGTCTGACGCGTTTCGCCGAAATCAATTCGGTCACCGGTGATCACGGCGGCCTCGGTCCCCGCTTCAACTCGAACCAGTGTCTGGGCTGCCACTTGCAGCCCGGTCCCGGTGGCACCAGCCCGGCGTCGAATCCGCTGATCGCCGTCGCGACTCTGAACGGCGCCAAGAACGCGATGCCCTGGTTCATCACCGCGGCGGGGCCGATCCGCGAAGCGCGCTTCAAGCAGCACGCGGACGGGACCACCGACGGCAACGTCCACGATCTGTTCGTGATCACCGGCCGCAGCGACGCGGTCGGCTGCAACATCGCGCAGGAAAGCTTCCTGCCGGCCGGTGACCCGGCCACCGGCGAGGGCGGAAATCCGAACACCATCTTTCGCATCCCGACGCCGGTTTTTGGTGCCGGGCTGATCGAGGCGATCCCCGATGCGGCGATCCTGGCCAACATGGACCGCAACCCCACCGCCAAAGCGGCCATGGGGATTTCCGGCCACCCGAACTCGATCCTGAGCGGCAACGTCAATCGCAGCGGCAACGACGGCACGATCACGCGCTTCGGCTGGAAGGCTCAAAACAAGTCGCTGCGAATGTTCTCCGGGGAGGCCTACAACGTCGAGATCGGCGTTACGAATCAGCTGTTCCCACAGAAGCGCGACGAGACGCCGAGCTGCCAGTTCAATCCGACGCCGGAGGACACGATCAACTTCAGCCCCGCGGCGGCCGGAGGGGCGGCGGTGATCTCGGATACCGACGCCTTCACCAATTTCATGCGGATGCTGGCGCCACCCGTGCCGGCCCCCGACACGCCATCGATCGTGAACGGGCGCGCCGTCTTCCAGCAGGTCGGCTGCGCGGAGTGCCACACCCCGACGCTGACGACCGGCAAAATGATCGCCAGCGGATCATCGACTTCGCCCAGCGCGGCCCTGTCGAACCAGCCGGTGCACCTGTACTCGGACCTGCTGGTCCACCACATGGGCAGTGGCCTGGCCGACGGGATCACGCAGGGCGCCGCCGCGCCCGACGAGTTCCGCACCGCACCCCTGTGGGGTGTCGGACAACGGGTCTTCTTCCTGCACGACGGGCGCACCAGGGACGTGGTCCGGGCAATCGTGGCTCATCGAAGTCCCGGCAGCGAGGCGAGCGCGGTCATCCGGCACTTCGAGGAGCTGCCCAAGCGGGAGCAGCAGGACCTGGTCAACTTTTTGCGGTCGCTTTAGTCAAGGACGAGCCCCTCGCACCGCGATGACGATGGCGAGAGGGATTGACCCGGTCGAGGGTCGTCGTGCCGCGCGCTGGGCTGGCGTGAAAAACCCGGCTCAGGCCAGGAACCCAAGATCCTGGGTCGCAAAATTGGCCAGATTGGGCAAAGCGATCGCCAGCTGCGCCGGAGCGAGCCCCAGCCATTTGCCCAGCGTCGCACCATACTGGTCGATCGAGAAGCCCGGAAGCCACCGGCCTTCGGTCGATACGTCCGAGGCGCCGGCGAGCGTCAGATCCGGGAAGGTACCGTAAGTCCCCGACTTCACGGCTGCATTGCCTCCGACCGCGAACAGGTGTGAACCCCAGGCGTGATCCGAACCGCCTCCCGAAGCCGGCTTCAGAGTGCGCGAAAAATCCGACAGCGTGAACGCGACCACGTTGTTCTGCTGACCGATGGCCACCATCGCGTGATAGAAGCCCGCCAGCGATGAGGACAGGTCTGCCAGCAAGGGCGCCTGCCGGTCGAGCTGATCGCCGTGCGTATCGAAGCCTTGCAGATCGACGAAAAAGATCTGCTGAGCGGGCGCGCTGATCGATCCGGCGCTGGCCGCCTGGATCAGCCGCGCGACCTGCAGCAGTTGTTGCGACAGTCCGGACAGGGAGTTGTTGGTCGTCGGGAAATAGCTCGCCAGCGTGGACGTTCCCGAAAGAACCGGACCGAGCAGGTTGGCCTTGGTGATCGCATCGGCCTGCACCCCGCCCAGGCTCGAGACCATCGTGGCGTCGGTGCCGGAAGCAAAGAGCGCCTGCAGCGCCGCCCGGCGCGCGTTGGCGGCGGCGCTGCCGTTGAAGCCGTTATAGGTGAGCGACCCGCTCTGGGGCACGACGATCGGCACCGACGATGTTCCCGCCAGAAACAGCGCGTTGCCCGCAGCCGAGATGCCGACCGGCATATTGGTCCCGGCCGTGCTGATCTGATCGGCCATCCGTCCCGCCCAGCCCGTGGTGCTGCTGCTGATCGGCAGCGAAGTGATCTGCATCTGGTGCTGCTGGTCGATATGCGAGAACAGGTTGGCCGGAACCATGGCCGGGTTCGTGCTGTTGGCCTGGTATTGCGCCACGGTGAGCGGCTGCACCAGCGCGCCGACGTTGAACAGCAGCGCGACGTTGCCGGAATTCCACAGCGCTTGCAGTTCCGGCATCGACGGATGCAATCCGTAGTTGACACCGTTGAGCGGCAGCACCCCTGCGGCCGTGCCCGCGGCGGGCAACGCCAGCGCTCCGTTGGCCGGCGTACCGACGACGTTGCCCCGCGCCAGGAAGTAGCTGTTGTAGCCGGCCGTGTCGGTCGGAACGACCAGGTTGTTGCCGTCGTTTCCACCAAATAGGAAGACGCATACGAGCGCCTTGTAGGAGCCGGCGGCGTACGCGTCCTGGCTGACCACGCTCGCCAGGCCCGGCACCAGACCCAGGGCACTCATGCCGGCCAACTGGCGCAGCACGCGGCGGCGTCCCGCCAGGGAGGGGGGCAGTTTGTCGTGGACCATGGTGGATGCTCCCGCGGGTTCAGCGCGTGATCTGGTAACGCGGCGACGCCAGCACCAGGTAGGCGGCGGCACGCGCGCGATCGAGGTTGTCGGTGGCCGCGATCGCATTGACGGCCGGCGCGATGGCGGTCGATTCTGCGGCCGGCATCGTATGGTGCAGGACGTTGGCGTCGAACTGGGCGATCAGGGCGCTCGCGTCGCCGGCATTGACTTCGAAGGACGACAGGTCGATCTGCGTACCGGTGGCTCCCGGCACATTCGAGGCGGGTGCGATGCCGTTGGCCGAGTACAACAGGTTGTTGAGGAAATTGAGACGTGCCAGGGCGGTGGCGGTATTGAGGATGCCGAACTGCGGCGCCAGCATTGTGCTCGATCCGGGCAGTGGATAGCTGGGCGGGTAGAAGCTGAACACGGTGTTGGGACCGAACAGGGGCTGCCCCATGCTGTTGGCGGCTGCGATCGGGTAGACACCGTCACTGCTGCCGTTCACGGCCCGCAACACGGCGACCACGTCCACCACCGGCTCGCGCAGCTTGCCGTAGCTGGGATCGGTGATGCTGCTGCCGCGCGCCTCGGGATCGAGCAGGATCGCCTTGATCACGGCCGCCATGTTGCCGCGCGCGCCCGTACCGTCGTTGTTGAACACCGCCGTGATGCGCGCCACATAGGCCGGGCTCGGATTGCTGGTGACCAGGAACTGGATCATCTGCTTGCCGATGAACGGGCCGACATTGGGGTGATTGAAGATGGTGTCGAGGCCCTGCTGCAGATCGACCTGCGTGGTCTGGTTAGCGGGAAGCGTTTTTCCGCCGAGAATGACCTTGGGGTTGGTGTCATGGTTGGCATCGACCGCGATCATCGGGCCGATGTAATACTGGGGATTGTTGGGCTTGGCCACGGCGCCGGGCGCCGTCGGGTAGGTCCACCCCGTGAACAGGCTGGCGAAGCCCTCTATCGCCCCCTGATCGTAGGTCGGCACCGGCGCGCCGTTCTGCAGCACGAGCGAGCCGTCCGCATTGAGCTGGTTGACCCCGATCGAAAACAGCTGCATCACCTCGCGTGCATAGTTCTCGTTGGGTGAGATGCCCTTGGCCGGGTTGCCCTTGTTGTTGTTGGCCATGTTGAGGTAGGCCCCCATGACCGGACTCAAGGTCACGTCCTGAAGGATTTGCCGCAAATTGACGAAGGCGTCATCGAGCAGCATCTGCTCGTATTCACGCAGGGCGTAGGACGGCGCGATCTGGACCGAGGAGACCACGAAGATCTGCGAATAGGCGAGCGCAACGCGCTGACGCAGCTGATCGGCGCCGTTCAGCGCGTTCTGAAAGAAGACCCGCTGGATCGGAAACGCGCTGTAGTTGTCGCGGACGCAGGTGTTGCCCGCTGGAAGGGTGGACGGGCACCCGACCGCAATGTTCGGGCTCACCACCGGCAGCGCCGGGTAGCCGGTCGCGGCCGTCTGTAGCTGGGTATCGATCCAGGCCGAACCCTGCTGCGAGATCTGCGCCACCAGCGCCGGCGTCGGTCCAAACGCGGCCTGGTCGGCCAGGCGCGCCGCATCGTCGCTGGTCATCGCGGCCGGCGGCGGCGTGCCCCCGCCCGGCGGGGTCGAAGGAGCTGTGCTGCCGCCGCCTCCACCGCACGCAACGAGCAGCAGCGGCACCAACAGGGCAAGGGCGTTTGCCCGGAAAGGGTGTTGTGTTCGATCGCTCATTGGTCAGCCCATCCCTGAGACGAAGTCCGAACCGTCGCCACTTGCAGCGGCAGTCGTCCATAACGCCACAGACTATCGGCTGTTGACGATCGTCGGCTGAAACTGTGTAACCAAATTTATGCTGGGCCGAGGGTTCGCTTGTCCCTGCTCGGAGCCGGGCTGGCCGTTCAATGGCACGAGTCGATGCCGCGCCCTTGGGACACCGGGCGGATGAGGGCGCCGAAGATCAACCGCGAAGCCAGCGGGCCAGGAACGACCACGGCCTGCGCCCCCTCAAGCCCGGCATCCGCTCGAAGTACAGCTTGTCGGCGTAACACCAACCCCACTGTTCGCGCGGATCGAACGACCGGATCAAGGGGTGCCCCGTTTGCTGGAAGTGCCAGGTGGCATGCTGATTCTTCGAATCATCGCAGCAGCCGACGTGGCCGCAGCTCAGGCACACCCGCAACTCGTTCCAGGTGTCACCGACCCGTAAACAATCCTCGCAACCGTTCGCGCTTGGCCTGACGGCGCGGATCTGGTCGAAATGCGGGCAACTCGTCATCGGCGCGATGCGATAGACCCGCGATCCTAAGGGGTAGCCGGTTCGACCACGGTCATGATGCCGCCGCGGCGTTCGGGACTGAAGCGGATGACGATCGCGAGGCAGATCGAGACGACTCCGACGACCAGGGCGAGCGCGTAACTGTAGTCGTTGCCGTGAGACTCGGCGAGCTTGGCCTGAAACGGTCCGTTGAATGAAGCCAGAAAGTTGCCGATCTGGTAGACGAAGCCCGGCAGCGTCGCGCGGACCGCGCCCGGAACGATCTCGTTCAAATGTGCCGGGACCACCCCCCACGCGCCCTGCACCGCGACCTGCATGAAGAAGGCGCCAGCCGCGAGCGCCACCGCGCTGGAGCCGTACGCCCACAGCGGGATCGCCGGTAACGACATCAACGCTGTGAGCGTGATCGTGTTGACCCGCCCGAACTTCTCCGAAAGGCGCCCGAAGAACAGGCCCCCGGTGATGGCACCCAGGTTGGCAACGATCGAGATCCAGCTCACGGTGTGATGCTCGAAATGGTGCTGTTTTTCGAGGAACGCCGGGTACAGGTCCTGGGTGCCGTGGCTGAACAGGTTGAAGAACATCATCAGCACGATCGCGAACAGCGACACGCGCCAGTTGGCAGCCAGCGTCGCAATGAATCCGGGTTTGGGTACGTTGCGGCCCTCGGTAAACGCCGGCGACTCCGGTACGTGCGCACGAATGAAAAATACCAGCAGCGCGGGCAGGACACTGAACAGGAACATCGCGCGCCATCCGAACGTGACGCCAAAGAAAGTCTCGTTGTAGAAAATGTAGAAGACGATCGAGGCAAGCAGGTAGCCGGCCGGGTAGCCGCACTGCAGGATGCCTGAGACCATGCCCCGTGTCTGCGGCGGAATCGACTCCATCGTCAGCGACGAGCCCAATCCCCATTCACCCCCCATCGCGACGCCGAACAGGGCGCGCAGGACCAGGAAGGCTGCCAGCGTCGGCGCCAGCGCGGCGCAAGCACCCAGCACGGAATAGCAGACGATGTCGACCATCAGCAGCGGCTTGCGGCCGTAGCGGTCGGCCAGTCGCCCGAAGATGAACGCGCCGATGAAGCGCATCGCCAGGGTCAGAAAGATCGCGTACGCCACGTCGTGCACGGCAACGCCGAATTCCTTGGCGATCGCCGTCAGAGTGAAGACCAGGATGAAAAAATCGAACGCGTCGAGCGCCCAGCCCAGGAACGCCGCGACGACAATTTTCTTCTGCTGACCGGTCAATTGCATGGGTCTCCTCCCGCGCAGGCGCTGACCGGATCGACGGCAGTCTGGCGATCCGACCTAGTTATCCATAAGACGTGTGCCCGAGTCCTCCTCCATCACCTGAAACGTTAGCATGCTCGGCGCAAGTCAATGGATTTCTCGGACCTTGAGCGACGGATGCCGGGCCGGCCCGAATCCGGGTCGTTTACGCGACGACCTTCCCCCGCCCGGACTTGATCGTGCCGCGCCGCGCCTTGCTGTCCAGCCGCTTCGCAACCGAAGTCCGGGTCGGCCGCGTCGGTCGGCGCTTCTTCGGCACCGCGGCGGCGCTTGCGATCAGCTCGTGCAGCCGTCGCAGCGCCTGCGCACGGTTCTTCTCCAGGCTGCGAAATTCCTGTGCCTTGATGATGACCACGCCGTCCTTGCTGATGCGCTGGTCGCCCAGTTTCAGCAGCCGTTCGCGCACCGGTTCCGGCAGGGACGAGGCGGCCACGTCGAAGCGCAGATGGACCGCATTGGCCACCTTGTTGACGTTTTGCCCGCCGGCACCCTGAGCTCGGGTCGCGGTGATTTGCACTTCTTCGGGCGGAACGCGCAAGTCGGGATGCATTACTTGCTGGCGCCCTCCAGACCCACCAGGTACAGGACCAGGTCAACCGTCTGCGGATAGCCGCCCGCGGAAGTCGGCGTCAAGCGGTACTTGCCGTTGACGATCAAGGTTGGCGTGCCGTCGATCTGGTAGTTCTGTATCAGAGTGTCGCAGTGCTTCATCTGGGAATCGATCGTGAACGAGTTGGCCACGGCCAGGAACGCGTCCGCCTTGACGCCATAGGGGGCATAGAACTTCGCAACGTCCTCGATGGTGGGCTGCTTCTCGCGCGGCAGCAATCGGCGGGTGGCCTTGTCTACGATGGCCAGGCTGCCTGTGCTCCATACGGCGTCGTACACGGCATCGTGGCTTTTTTCAGCCACGCCCAGGACCTGCGCCGCCAGGAAGGCGCGCTGGAACACCGGCCAGTCTTCCGCCGGGTTGAAAGCGGCCGGCAGGTAGGCCACCTGGGCCTTGGCCGGCAGCGCGGCCTTGAGCTTGTCCAGCGTCGGCTGGAACTGGTTGCACGCCGGGCAGGCATAGGAAAACACGTCCAGCACCTCGATCTTGCCCGGCGTCGACGTCGATTGAGCCGGCTGCAGGCGAAAGTAGTGGGTGCCCTCGACCCACTTGGCAGAGTCGGCGGCGCCGGCGATGCCGCAAAACCCGATCAGTGCGATCCAACACACGAAGCTTCTGAGCAAAGTGATCTCCTATGTGCATCTACACGCGTACACCGATCGGAAAAGCCCGGAACTGGGCTTTTGGGGTTGATCGGATTCTCAATGAAGATTATCGCTCGCCGCCGCCGGGCAGCCGTCCATAGGTCGGTCCGCGCCCCCGGCCGCCTGCTAATCTGACAGCGCGTCATCACGCAGCCAGCATCCATTGCCGTCGGCGACCGATTCCTCCGATCCCCACCCTCGCCTGCAACGGCAGCTGCGGCTCCGGGACCTGGTGCTGGCCCAGGTGCTCACGGTGGTGGGAAGCTCCTGGGTCGGCGTCGCCGCCGGCGTGGGACGCGCGCAGTTCCTGGTCTGGCTTCTGGCCTTCGTCCTGTTCTATGCGCCGATGGCCGTTGCGGTCTATCACCTGAACCGCCAGATGCCGCTGGAGGGCGGGCTGTACGAGTGGGCCCGGCGCTCGTTCGGCGACACGGTGGGATTCATGACCGCGTGGAACATCTGGGCCTATGCGATGAGTTCCATCGCGACGATCCTGTTCCAGTTGCCGAGCGAGCTCGCTTACATGATCGGACCGTCGGCCGCCGGGCTGCCGGAGAACCATCTGTTTGTCTATGCATACCTGGCCGCCCTCCTCGCCTTGCTGACCTGGACGGCCGTGCGAGGCTTGAGTCTGGGAAAATGGATCCACAATGTCGGCGGCGCGGCGATGATCACGGCGTTTGCGCTGCTGATCGCCTCGCCGCTGTGGCCGTGGCTGCACGGCGCGCCGGTGCACTACGCGCCGTTTGCACTGCATCTGCCGCCGACCGACCTCAGGTCGCTGGCGCTGCTGGGACAGGTGCTGTTTGCCGCCTCGGGACTCGAGTACATCGCCATCATGGCCGGCGAGACGCGGGCGGCGGACAGCGCGATCGGCCGGTCGGTGCTGGCGGCGACGCCCATTATCCTGTCGATGTTCGTCCTGGGCACCGCTTCGGTGGTGAGCTTTCACGAATTGAATGCACGGACCCCGATCAACTATGTTGCCCCGATCCCACAGACACTCACGCTGGCGTTCGGCGAGGCGGGCGCCGCGGCCATCATTGCAAAGTTCGCGATATTGCTGCTGCAGATCCGCATTCTGGGAGCCGCGAGCTTCCTGTTCACCGGCGCGTCCCGGCTGCCGATGACGGCGGGGTGGGATCAGCTGATTCCAGAGTGGTTCACGCGGCTACACCCGCGGTTTTTGACGCCGACCAATTCGATCTACCTGACCGCCGCCGTGATCTCGTCCCTGTTGCTGCTGGGCAGCGCGGGCGTGCGCGCGGCGGAGGCGTTCGGCCTGCTCAACGACGCCAGCTCGGAGTTCTATGCACTCGCATATCTTGCGATGTTTCTGATCCCGATCTGCGGAGAACGGGCGCTGCGCAGCCGACTGCCGCGCTGGGTGGCAGTGGTCTGCGCCGGCGGTGTGGCGGCGATTGTCTTCGTCCTCGTATTGAATGCCTATCCCTTCGTCGACGTGCGCAGCCCGGGCGTGTTCGCCGCCAAGTTCATCGGGACCGTCCTGGTGGTGAACGTCTGCGGATATGCGTTCTATCGCTCACGGCGACGCATGCCGGCGTCGCGCTCCCGCTCAGGCTAGACCGCCCCGGTTGAAACGATGCAAAATAGCTTTGCATCGGCCGCAACCATCTGCTCGGAGCCCTGCATGGCCGCGTCCGTCATTTCGCTTGAAGGAGTCCGCGTGCCTCCGTCCGAAATTGCCTTTGAGCTAAGTGAGCTGGAAAGTGCTGCCGAACTGGTGCATCAGGTCATAGCACCCACGCCGCAGTACGCGTGGCCGAAGCTGCGCGGGCGAGCCGGGTGCACCGTATGGGTCAAGCACGAAAACCACACGCCGACCGGCGCGTTCAAGGTGCGCGGGGGACTCGTATACCTGAATCGGTTGCGTCACGCGGACCCGAAAATTCCTGGCGTTATTTCCGCGACGCGCGGCAATCATGGCCAATCGATTGCATTTGCCGCCGCACGCGCTGGCGTTGCCGCCACCATCTACGTGCCGCGTGGCAATTCCCTGGACCAGAATTCCGCCATCACGGCCTTCGGCGCCAGGGTCGTTGAATTCGGGCGGGACTTCGACGAGGCCAAGCACGAGGCGTTCCGTGTCGCAGCCGCCGAGGGTCTGCACTTTGTGCCGTCATTTCACAAGGACCTCGTCGCGGGCGTTGCGAGTTATGCACTCGAACTGTTTCGTTCAGTCAGCCAACTGGACGCCGTGTACGTGGGTGTCGGCATGGGGTCGGGGATCAGCGGATTGATCGCAGTACGGGACCTGCTCGGTCTGAAGACCGAGATCGTCGGCGTCGGCGCCGCCAGGGCGCCGGCCACCGCACTGTCCTTCGCCGCCGGGCGGCCCGTCGCAGCGCAGTCCGCTCGGACCTTTGCCGACGGCCTGGCGACCCGGGAACCCGATGCGCGAGCGATCGCCACGATCTGTCGCGGTGCCGCGCGCGTGGTGGAGGTCAGCGAGGACGCCATCGCCGAGGCGATGCGGATCTATTTTGATGACACGCACCAAGTCGTGGAAGGCGCGGGCGCCGCCCCGCTGGCCGCATTGCTGCAAGAACGCCAGCGCATGGCGAACAAGAACGTTGCGGTGGTCCTGAGCGGCGGAAACATCGAGCGCGCCCGGTTCCTGCAGGTTCTCGGCGGCGATACGCCATCGGTGTCGTAGCGGTCATTCAGTTAAACCGCCCTCGCCGGAAAGTCGCTGAACGATCAACTCCGCCGTCATCAGGTCGAGGTGGGCCCCGCCTGCGTTCTTGAAGAACGTGATGTCGGAAGGTGACCTGCGGCCGGCCACGGCCCCGCTCACCAGGTCGTACAGGTCGCCCAGCACGTCGGCCGGTCGAATCGCACCGCTGGCAATCGGCTGCGATATGTCCCCAACGCCGCCGAACGCGGACTCGCGGCGATCGACGAAGATCAGCGCGCGGCGCGCCGCCTCATCGTCGGCCTCGCGCGTGCTCGGCGTATATCCGCCGACCAGGTCAAGGTGCGCCCCAGGCTTCAGGTTGGCGCCCAGAACGAGGGCTTCGTGCGAGCGGGTGCAGGTACTGACGATGTCCGCGATCCGAGTCGCTGCGGCCAGGTCGTCGCACGGTTCAGACTCGATTCCTTCGTCCGTCAAACGAGCCGCCACCTGCTGCGCTCGCTCCCGGGTTCGGTTCCAGACGAGCACGCGTCGAAGCGATGGTCTGACCGCGCGGTGTGCGTGAACCAGCCGGGTCGACATGGCTCCCGCGCCGACCATCAGCAGCGTTGCGGGATCGGGCGGCGCGAGGATCTTCGCGCCCAGCGCGGAGTCCGCGGCCGTTCGCCAGTAGGTGATCTCCGTGCCGTCGATCACGGCCAGCGGTCGCCCGTTCGTCCCGTCGAACAGCACACAGACTGCCTGCACCGCCGGCAGGCCGCCGCGGTCGACATTTGCCGGAAAGCTCGTGATCAGCTTGCTGGCCATGTACCGGCCGCGATCGACCGCATTGCGCACGAGATACTGCGCCGTCTCGCTCCCGAAGAGGGCGTCCTGAACTTCGATTTTCGGGCGACGATGTGCGGCCTCCAGGGCGGAAATCAGCATCGGAAAGTTCAGCAGGCTTCTGATCTCGTCGGCGGGCACGAATCGCATGGATTTCTATGGTCGTCTTCACGTTGGCACATTTACCACAGTCACGGCTACGACCCGATCCCAGGTCTCCCGCACTTGCAACTGTGAGGTTGTTGCAATCCCCTCTGGCGTTGGCACCCCTTTCAACCGCTCATCCGCCTCCGACGCGGACTGACCCCGGCAATCGGCACTTCGTCGCATTCGGCTGGCGGCGGCGCCGGCGCCCGCCTACATTGCCTCCATCGAGAACGCACCGCCCGCACGAATCAGGAGGCCCACGATGAACCAGCCCTACAACCGCATTTCCGAGAATGTCCTTTTCACGACACTGCTCGCAGCCGCGATCGGCTGGATGGCGGTGTCGGCAGCCACGGACCACCCGGCCGCCCCGGCAGCCGCTGCACCGGTCGTTGCTGCCGCCGGTGCCAACCATTCCTGACCGACAAGCCACCAGAGCCTCTCCTGCCGGACCGCCGGCAGGAAGAGGCGCTAGAGTCGCGCACTGCCTTCGCGTACTGACCTCCTCGAACTGGCGTAGATCCTAGATAAGCGATCTGCGCAATTGTCCCTCTGGTCCTGGTCCCGGACCACGACTGCCGTTGCCCTGACCTGTCCGGCAACGTTCTCGGTCCGACCGCGTAACCTCCATCCCTCGAAATGGGGGGCGCCATGAAGAAGAATCGTCTCACGACCTGGATCGGCATCGCGCTGTTGGTCGGAGTCGTCGTGGGCTATGTGTGCCATACCGTGGCGGGAAGTGCGGCCGCTGCGAAAGAGATATCCGGCTACTTCAGCATCCTCACCGACATCTTCCTTCGCCTGATCAAGATGATTCTGGCGCCATTGGTATTCGCGACCCTGGTCTCGGGTCTTGCCGGCATGGGCGATGCCCGTGTAGTCGGCCGGATCGGAGGCAAGGCGCTCGCGTGGTTCATCGGCGCGTCCCTTTGCTCGCTGTTCCTGGGGCTGATTTTCGCCAATCTGCTGCACCCGGGTTCGGGCCTGAGCGTCCCGCTACCGGAGGTGGGAGCGGCGGCCAACGTTACGACGGGCGGGCTCAACTTGAAGGATTTCGTGACCCACGTAGTCCCCAGGAGCGTTGTCGAGGCAATGGCGAGCAATGAAATTCTGCAGATCCTCGTCTTCGCGGTCTTCTTCGGCCTGGCCCTGGGGCACATCCACAATCAGACGGCGCGCAGTCTGGTCCAGATCATGGATGAGGTCATGCACGTGATGCTGAAGGTGACCGACTACGTGATGCGCTTCGCCCCGTTCGGCGTTTTCGGCGCCGTCGCGGCGGTCATTACAGTCCAAGGGCTGCACATTTTGACCGTGTTCGGCAAGTTCATCGTGAGCTTCTATGTCGGGCTGCTTGCGCTGTGGGCGCTTCTGATTGGCGTGGGCTACCTGGTGCTGGGACGCGACGTCTTCAAGCTGCTGCGGCTGGTTCGCGGGCCGATGCTGATCGGGTTCTCCACGGCAAGCAGTGAATCGGCCTACCCGAAGTTGATGGAGCAGTTGGAGAAGTTCGGGATCCGCAATCAGGTCACTGGCTTCGTGCTGCCGCTCGGATATTCGTTCAACCTCGACGGTTCGATGATGTACACGACATTTGTGGCGCTGTTCATCGCGCAGGCCTACAACATCGATCTGAGCATTTCGACCCAGATCACGCTGCTTCTGGTGCTGATGGTATCCAGCAAGGGCATCGCCGGCGTTCCGCGCGCCTCGCTCGTGGTCGTCGCTGCCGTGCTGCCCATGTTCAAGCTGCCGGAGGCCGGATTGCTCCTGATCCTCGGCATCGACCACTTCCTCGACATGGGCCGTACGGTAACGAACGTGATCGGCAACGCGCTGGCAACGGCAGTCGTCGCCAAGTGGGAGGATGCGATCGACCCGGTCGACAGGTCGCTGGCCGAGGCCGAGGAGTCGCTCCCGGTTGCAGGTAATCTGGTGCGGCCCTCCAACCTCTAGTCTGGCGTTGGCATCCAGATCGGCCGCGGCGATTGCACGCCGCGACCGTCATCAGCGAGTCCATCGGAATCGCGCCGCACTTGTCACTCTCACCGTTCGAGCACCCGACGCTAAATTTGCCAGCAAGCGCCAAGTCGCATCGACCCGCGCGTTGGCAAGGCGGAAGGAAACGGACGATGAACACGGTGAAAGCACGGCTCAACCTCTGGATTGCCCGCCTACCCGCATGGCTGCGCGGCCTGGGCCCGTATGCCGCGATCGAACTGCTGCTGCCAGGCGGCAGCCTCATCGCAATGCTCATCTGGCTATACCGGCGACGGGCGAACGCACTGGCGAACGTGGGCGGACCCTAGCCGCTTTTCGGAGGAAGGGAGCCCCATCGCACAGAAGTAGGGTTGACACCACCCTGGCGCGCGAACCCGCCCCAGTCGTCGACTCGGTGCTCTGGAAGCTATCCTGGCGATGCGGCACTCGCGAGGGGCCTCGCATGCTGCGACCAGCGAAGACTCCGAGACGCACTGAATCTCCCCCATGGAGCACAGGCCACTATGACACGCACTGCCGTGAGGATCGGCACCTTGGCCGTGTGGCTACTGATCGGATCGGCCCACTGGGCTCGGGCCGCGGACGATACCGCGCGGTTCTACGGAACCTGGGTCACGAGTGTTCCAGTCAACGGGCAGTTGGTTACGATGGTTTCCGTGCATAACGCGAAGGGCTACACGAATTCCTGGCGCTCGCCCAGCGGCAGCACGCCGGCGGGAAGTGGAGGTTTCACGGCGGCCGATGGCAAGTATCGGACCACGGCGCCCTCGCCGAACGACTCGGGGACCTATCAATTCACCGACGACGACACGGTCGTGTGCACGAACGCGGCGGGCCAGGCCGCCACCTGGCGGCGGGACAAGGCCGCCCCAGAGCAGGGCAAGAACGACGCCGTCAAGTACGACCCGTCGCTGCCGCCCGAGACCAATGCCGCGATCGAGGCCTTCGGCAGGAAGGACTATGCCACCGCCTGGCGCCAGTTCATGGTCGCGGCCAGGAAAGGGGACTCCGAGGCGCAGGCCGGTGTCGGGGCCATGCTGCTCAGGCACCTGAATCCTCCCGGGACGGGCACGTATGCCGAGTCCGAGCGTTGGCTGCTGGCCTCCGCGACTCAGGGCAATGCCAAAGGCATGGGCTTCCTCGGCCAGTACTACTTCGAGAGCGCCCGCAACATGGCCGGCGGAATCAATCCGGGCGTCAATACGGCGCCTCTGTCGCCGGACGCGAGGCGAATCGTCGAAGAACGCTTCCGGAAGTCCCGCGATTGGTTTGAGCGGGCTGTGGCCAAGAACGATGTCTACGCGATGGGCAATCTCGCCACGATGCTGGACGCCGGCATCGGAGGTCCGGCCGATCCGGCCCGCGCGAAGGAGCTGCGCGAGAGAATCAAGGCGGGTCCGGACTCGGAATACGCTCGACGCGCAACAGCCGGCGCGGGCTTCAACGCGGTCAGGGCCGCATGGCAGGCGGCGCACTATGCCGACGCCGTGAAGCTGGCGACAAGCCTTGCAAATCAGGGCAATGGCCTGGCTCAGGCACTGCTGGCACGCGCCTACTATCAAGGGCAGGGTGTGGCCATCGACTACCGCGCGGCGTTCGGCTGGGCGGAGCATGCGGAGAAAGCCAATGTGGCCGACGGCATTTACTTCCTTGGCCTGTGCTACGAGAACGGGCACGGTGTCGCGCGGAATCTGACCAAAGCATCGGATCTGTTCGACCGCGCGGTCAAGCTCGGTCACCAGGGGGCGATGTCGGAGAAAGGCTTCATCGATGGTTACGTGAACGGCGTAGGTAAGACCGGTCCAGGCGGACCCGTTTTCTGCGCCAAAGGGCTACCGGACGGCGTGTTCAATGCCGGCTGCATGGACAACGGAGTCTACGTCGACCCGGCCAGCGGCAAACCTCTCTACTAGAGGCATGCAGGGCCTTGGCAATTCTCAAATATCGATATTCCCCGCCGCCAGCGCATTCGCCTCGATGAACTGCCGCCGCGGCTCGACCTCGTCGCCCATCAGCGTCGTGAAAATGGCATCGGCGCCGATCGCATCCTCGATCTGCACCCGCAGCAGGCGCCGCACCGCCGGGTCCATCGTGGTCTCCCACAGCTGCGCGGGGTTCATCTCGCCCAGGCCTTTGTAGCGCTGCTTGGCCACGCCCGCCTCGGCCTGCGCCAGCAGCCAGCTCATGGCGTCGCGAAACTCGGTCACCGGCGCGTCCTTGCGCTTGTCGCCCGCGCCGCGCGCCACGCGCGCGCCGGTGCCGAGCAGGCCGCGGAACTGCGCCGCGGCCGCCGTCAGCGCCGCGTAGTCGGCTCCCAGTACGAAATCGGCGTCGATCGTGCTGAGCTTCACGTTGCCGTGCTGGCGGCGCTCGATCCGCAGCGCGCAGCGGTCCGTGTGCGGGTCGCGCTGCGCGCGCACGTTCGCGGGCCCCGCCCCATTGACGGGCAGCGCAGCGCCCAACGCCCGGGCGCTCAGCGAAGCGCTGGTGTCATCGCTCAGGTCGACCGCGACGCCTGCCAGGATCGCCTCCAGCGCACCGCGGTCGATCACGCGCGCCAGGCGCTGCACAATCGCGTCGGCCAGCAGGTAGCGGCGTGCCAGCTCGGCCAGCTCCTCGCCGTCGATCGGGCGCTGTGCGTCCCAGGCGGCCTGGTCCGCGAAGAGCTGCGCCTCGTGCAGCGCCAGCTCCAGCATGTAATGAGCCAGTTCGTGGTCGTCCTTCAGGTAGCGCTCGGATTTGCCGTGCTTGAGCTTGTACAGCGGCGGCTGCGCGATGTACACGTGGCCGCGCTCGACCAGCTGCGGCATCTGCCGGTACAGCAGCGTCAGCAGCAGCGTGCGGATGTGGGCGCCATCGACATCGGCATCGGTCATCACGATGATGCGGTGATAGCGCAGCTTGTCCGGATTGAAGTCGGGACCGATGCTGGTGCCCAGGGCCGTGATCAGCGTGGCGATCTGTTCCGACGCGATCAGCTTGTCGAAGCGCGCCTTCTCGACGTTCAGCACCTTGCCGCGCAGCGGCAAAATGGCCTGGAATTTGCGATCGCGCCCCTGCTTGGCCGAGCCCCCGGCCGAATCGCCTTCGACGATGTACAGCTCGCTCTTGGCCGGGTCGCGCTCCTGGCAGTCGGCGAGCTTGCCCGGCAGGCCGGCCCCGTCCAGCACGCCCTTGCGGCGCGTCATCTCGCGGGCGCGGCGCGCCGCTTCGCGAGCCCGCGCCGCATCGACGATCTTGCTGCAGATGATGCGGGCGTCGGTCGGCCGCTCCAGCAGGAAGGTCTCCAGGGCCCTTCCGACGACCTCCTCGACGGCGGGGCGCACCTCGGAAGACACCAGCTTGTCCTTGGTCTGCGAACTGAACTTCGGCTCGGGCACCTTCACGCTCAGCACGCAGGTCAGGCCCTCGCGCATGTCGTCGCCCGTGGTCTCGACCTTGGCGCGCTTGGCGAACTCCTTTTCCTCGATGTACTTGTTCAGCACGCGCGTCATCGCCGCACGCAGCCCCGTGATGTGGGTGCCGCCGTCTTTCTGCGGAATGTTGTTGGTGAACGCGAGCAGGTTCTCGACGTAGCCGTCGTTCCACTGCATCGCGACTTCGACCTGGATGCGGGCACCGACGGTCGACTCGTCGTTCGCGTAGAACACGGTCGGGTGCAGCAGCGTCTTGTTCTTGTTGATGTACTCGACGAAGCCGCGCACGCCTCCGGCGAATGCGAAGTCCTCTTCCTTGCCGCTGCGCTGATCGACCATGCGGATGCGCACGCCGTTGTTCAGGAAGGACAGCTCCCGCAGCCGCTTGCTCAGGATGTCGTAGTGGAACTCGATGTGGTTGAAGATCTCGTCGTCCGGCAGGAAATGGACCTCGGTGCCGCGCTTTTCGGTCTCGCCCAGCACGCGCATCGGGGTCACGGCAACCGGGGCGCCTTCGAGCTCGACCGTGCCGGCCACGCGCCCCTGCACGTCGCCGCGTTTGAACTCCAGGAAATGCACGCGGCCGTCGCGGCGCACCGTCAGCCGCAGCCACTTGGACAGCGCGTTGACGCACGACACGCCCACGCCGTGCAGACCGCCGGACACCTTGTAGCTGTTCTGGTTGAACTTGCCGCCCGCGTGCAGCTCGGTCAAGGCGATCTCGGCCGCCGAGCGCTTCGGATCGTGCTTGTCGTCCAGCTTGATGTCGGTCGGAATGCCGCGGCCGTTGTCGATCACCGAGATCGAGTTGTCCGTGTGGATCGTCACCACGATGTCGTCGCAGAAACCGGCCAGGGCCTCGTCGATCGAGTTGTCGACGACCTCGAACACCATGTGGTGCAGGCCGGTGCCGTCCTGCGTGTCGCCGATGTACATGCCGGGACGCTTGCGGACCGCCTCCAGGCCCTCCAGGATCTGGATGCTCTCGGCGCCGTAGTCGTTGGCGGGCGGCGCGTCGTGGCGGCCGTTGCCGTTGGAGCCGTTGTGCGAAGGAGTGCTCGGAGTGGGTACAGCGGACATGCTCGACAGTCTCAACAGGTTAAGCAGCTTGGATGGGTGATCGCGCCAGCGGGCTGGGTGCGTCAAATCCGCATCGGCATCACCACGTACTTGAACCGGTCCGAATCGGGCAGCGTCACCAGCGCGCTGCCGAGCGCATCGCCGAACGCGAACTTCAACTGCTCGTTTTTCAGGTTGGCCAGCACGTCGAGCAGATAGGTCACGTTGAACCCGATGTCGAGCGGTTCGCCCGCGTAGTCGATCTCGATTTCCTCCTGTGCCTCTTCCTGGTCGGTGTTGGTCGAGCTGATCTTCAGCGACCCCGGCGCCAGCACGCAACGCACGCCCTTGAACTTGTCGGTGGTCAAAATGGCCACGCGCGACAGGGCTTGCATCAGCGATTCGCGCCCGATCAGGAACTGCTTGGGATTGGCGGCCGGGATCACCTTGACGTAATCGGGGAACTTTCCTTCCACCAGCTTGGAGACGAACTCCACCGTACCGAAGGAGATGCGCACTTGCCCGCTGGCAATCTGGATCCGCACCGCCTCGTCGCCATCCGGCAGCAAGCGGGTCAATTCGAGCACCGTCTTGCGCGGGATGATGACCTCGACCGCGGCCGATTCGCCTTCGCGCGTCGTCTCGCACATCGCCAGCCGGTGGCCGTCGGTCGCCACCGCCCGCACCCGGTTGCCTTCGCACACCAGCAGCATGCCGTTCAGGTAGTAGCGGATGTCCTGCGCCGCCATCGCAAAGTGCACCATCCACAGCAGGTGTTTGAACGCGGAGGCGGGCAGCGTGAAATCGACATTGAATTCGGCCTGAGTGACGGTCGGAAATTCTTCGGCCGCCAGCGTCTGCAGATTGAAGCGGCTGCGCCCGCACTGCACGGTCAGCCGGCGGTTCAGCAGCGACAGGTTCACTTCGTCGTCGGGCAAGGCGCGCAGGATGTCCAGCAGTTTTCGGGCCGACACGGTGGTGGCCGCCGAATCCTTTCCGCTGCACAGGTCGGCGCCGGTTTCAATCTGGATTTCCAGATCGGTCGCGGTGAACGACAGCCGCTCGCCATCGCGGCGCAGCAACACGTTCGCCAGGATCGGAAGGGTCTGGCGCCGTTCAACGATGCCTCCAACAACCTGCAACGGTTTGAGCAAAGCATCTCGCGGCGCTTTGACAAGTTGCATTGCTTATGTCCTCTTTTGGTAGTAATTAACTAATAATGGCGGGCACCACCGGGGATAAGTCCTGAAATCCCTTTCCGCGCAGGTACTTGCGACGTCGCAATCGTGTGGATAAGTGTCACCGCGGGCGCCTTGAAACCGGTGGACCGAACGGCGGAACTGCGGACCCGTGCCGCCGGCGCGCTCTTTATCCACAAAACCATCGGGGTTCCTGGAGCTTGTCCACAGGCTTTGCGCGACCGTCACCCTCACCCCTTCAGCGTCTGTTCGAGCACGTGCAAAGCATGGTTCAACTCGGTGTCCTTGGCGCGGGCATCGGAGATCTTGCGAACCGCGTGCAGCACCGTCGTATGGTCACGACCACCAAACAACTCTCCGATTTCCGGCAGGCTCTTCTGGGTCAGCTCCTTGGTCAGGTACATCGCAACCTGGCGCGGGGCCGCGATGCTGGTCGGGCGCCGCTTGCTGTACATGTCGGAGACCTTGATCTTGTAGTAGTCGGCCACGGTTCTCTGGATCAGCTCGACCGTGATCTGTCCGGTACTGGCCTGCAACAGGTCCTTTAGCGCCTCGCGCGCCAGCTCGACGGTGATCGGGCGCGCATGGAACGAGGCAAAAGCGAGCACCTTGCGCAGCGCGCCTTCCAGCTCGCGCACATTGCTGCGCAGGTTCTTGGCGATGAAAAACGCCACGTCCTCTTGCAACTCGCTGCCTTCGAGCTCGGCCTTCTTCAACAGGATCGCCACCCGCATCTCCAGCTCGGGCGGCTCGACGGCGACGGTCAGCCCGGAGGCGAAGCGCGACACCAGCCGGTCTTCGATGTCTTTCAATTCCTTCGGGTAGGTGTCGCTGGTAATGATGATCTGCTTGCGGCCGGCCACCAGGGCCTCGAACGCGTAGAAGAACTCTTCCTGCGTGCGGCTCTTTCCGGCGAAAAACTGGATGTCGTCGATCAGCAGCAGATCGAGCGAATGGTAATAACGTTTGAAATCGTCGAAGGCCTTGCGCTGGTAGGCCCGCACGACGTCGCTCACATACTGCTCGGCATGGATGTAGCGCACCTTGGCGTTGGGCCGCCGCGCCAGCACGCCGTTGCCGACCGCGTGCACCAGGTGCGTCTTGCCGAGTCCGACCCCGCCGTACAGGAACAGCGGGTTGTACGAGCTGCCCACGTTTTCGGTCACCTGCATCGCAGCGGCGCGGGCCAGCTGGTTCGCCTTGCCGGTGACGAAATTATCGAAGGTCAACATCGAATTCAGTCGCGCCCGCTCCTGGTTCTGAAGGCTGGCGACCGCGGGCGCGCACACTTCCGGCGAGTCGGCGGCGGGTGCGTCGCGCGCGACCGTTTCCTCGCCGGCGTCGGCCTCGACCTCGAACACGACGTTCACGGGCCGGTGCAGCACGCTGGCGACCGCGGCCTGAATGCGCGCCGAAAATTGGGACCTGACGGCGTCGAGCTTGAGTCGATTGGGCGCGCCGATGTGCAGGTCGCCGGTTTCGTCGTCGAAGTTGATCGCCTTCAGGGGCTTGATCCACGCCGCAAATTGCTGAGGCGTGAGCTCGCTTTCCAAAAGCCGCGAGCAATCTTGCCAAAACGTGAGCATCGTTTGCTGGTCCCGCCGCCCGCCGGTCGCATGCGCGCCGGCGCCTGTCGTTGTAAGTTCCAAGGTCCTGCGTCGGCGGCCGCGCTGCCCGTAGCAGACCCCAACGCAAATTCGGAGACGGTGGCCGCTCCGATCTGCATCGGAATTCGAGCCCGCGACCGGCGTGACCGAGGCTGAATTGTACTTGCGCCGGTCCGAGTTATCCACAAGCCGAGGCGATATTCTCATCGGGTCATGGTCATATAGAATCAGCTTGGGGACTGTTCATTCCAGACAGTAAGTATACGCTCACAGGCAGGGCCGCGGTGCGCGCTCGGGTGCTTCGCCGCACCGCGGCGAGCCCCGCTCGCAGCGCGTTTGACGTACGGTCGGATGGTCGCGTCTAATAGCGGGCTTTGCCATTCTGTGGCGAGATCAACGAACCGGGATTGCGAACGTGGCCACCAAACGAACCTTTCAGCCTTCCGTGGTTAAGCGCAAGCGCACCCATGGCTTCCGGGAGCGCATGAGCACGCGCGGCGGCCGGGCCGTGTTGAATGCGCGGCGCGCCAAGGGGCGAAAGCGCCTCGCGGTCTGAGCCGCGCTGCGCGCCCATGCCGCCAGGCCGCGCGCTCGCGCGCTCCGAACGGCTGCGCACACCGGAGCAGTTCGGGGCCCTGGCCGGCGAGCGTGCGACCTGGCGGGCGGCCCGCCAATGGGTCGCCATATCGGCCAGGGTCAATCCTCGGGTGGCCGGATCGGAGCCGGAGTCGTCGCCGCCCGGATCGAAGGACGCTGTGGAGCCGTCGATCCCGGCAGGCCGGCTCGAGGCCGGTGGCGCCGGCCTACGCTTTGGTTTCACGGTGGGGCGGCGGCAGGCGCGCCGGGCGGTGCAGCGCACAATGGTCAAACGGGTGCTGCGCGAGGCTGCCCGCCATGGCGCCGGTGCCCTGCGTGCGCTGGCGCAGGACCGCCAGGTCGATATCGTGTTGCGCCTGCGCAGCCCGTTACCGACACCCACCGAAATGAGTCTGTCGCAAGTGAAGAGCTCGCTGCGCACCGAGGCCGACGCGCTGATCGGCCAGCTCGCCCGGCATCTGGGCTCCCGTCATGACGGAGCCGGCCCCGGCGGCGCGGGCGCGCGCCGCCCTGAGGCCGCCGCCCGCGCGCGGGATTGCCAGGATCGGATCAGATGAAAGCGCCGATGAAAGCGCTGCTGATCGGGCTGATCCGCGGCTACCAGGTCGTGCTGAGCCCTTGGGTCGGCAACCAGTGCCGTCATTGGCCGACCTGCTCGGAATACGCCCGGCAGGCCATCGGTCGGCACGGCGCCGCCCGGGGCAGCTGGCTGGCCGCGCGGCGGGTGCTTCGCTGCAACCCCTGGCACGAGGGAGGCATCGATCCGGTGCCGGATGAGTTCCACTGGCGCTGATCGCTTGCCTTCGGCGCCCCTTTTTTGAACAACATGGACATTCAGCGCACGATTCTCTGGACCGTCTTCGGCCTGTCGTTGATCCTGCTGTGGGAACGCTGGCAGATGTACCAGGCACGCACCGCGCCGCCCCCGGCGGTGACGGCGCCGGCGCCAAATGCACCGGCCGCGGTCGCCCGGACTCCGGGCGAGATCCCCACGCCGAACGGCCAGGCCTCGGCGCCATCGGCACCGACCACACCACCGCAAGCGGTCGCCGCCGCGGGCCTGCAGCGCGTGCAGATTCAGACGGACGTGATCCGGGCCCAGTTCGACCCGATGGGTGCGACGCTGGTCCGGGTCGAGCTGCCGACGCAAAGGGTGGCCCTGGATTGGACCGAGCAGGGGCTGGCCCGCTTGCTGGGGCTGACCAACTTTCTGCATTCGCAGGGAGTCGGCCACGCCAGCGGCGCGCTGAGCGGCAACGTCCACATGGTGCTGCTCGACACCAGCACCGGTCACGTCTATCAGGCGCAGACGGGGTTGATCGGGGGCCCGGCGGGCAACCCGTTCCCGAATCACGGCGCCACGCTGTTCGAGGCTGCCCCCGGGCCGCGCGTGCTGGGCGACGGGCAGGACGCGCTGGCGGTGCGCTTCGAGGCCACCTCCGGCGGCGTCCGCCTGGTCAAGACCTTCACGTTCCGTCGCGGACACTACGACATCCAGGTCGAGCACGAGATCACCAACGTCGGAGGCGAGGCGGCCTCACCGTCGCTGTACCTGCAACTGGTGCGCGACGGCAGCTCGGCGGGAGACGACTCCTACTTTGCGCGCTCTTATACGGGGCCGGCGTTCTACTCGGACATCGACAAGTACCGCAAGATCTCGTTCGAGGACGTCGATAAGAAGAAGGCCGACGATCTGAAGCCGGCCGATGACGGCTGGGTTGCCATGGTGCAGCACTACTTCGTCGCCGCCTGGGTGCCGCCGCAAGGGGCCCACCGCGAATACTATGCAATGGACCGCGACCGCTTGTACTCGGCGGGCGCGCTGCTCAAGCTGGGCCCGCTCGCCGCCGGGGCGCACACCTCGCTGGCGGCGACCCTGTACGTCGGGCCGCAGGATCAGAAGACGCTGGAGGCGATCGCTCCCGAGCTGGACCGGGTGGCCGATTACGGGCGGCTCACCCCGATCGCGAAGCCGCTGTTCTGGCTGCTGGGGTCGCTCCACTGGCTGGTCGGCAACTGGGGCTGGGCCATCGTGCTGCTCACGGTGCTGATCAAGGCCGTGTTTTATCCGCTGTCGGCTGCCAGCTACAAGTCGATGGCCAAGATGAAGGAGCTGCAGCCGAAAATGGTCCGGCTGCGCGAGCAGTTCGGCGAGGACCGGCAGAAACTGCAGCTGGCGATGATGGAGCTGTACAAGCAGGAAAAGATCAACCCGCTGATGGGGTGCCTGCCCGTGCTGGTCCAGATTCCCGTGTTCATCTCGCTGTACTGGGTGCTGCTGGCGTCGGTGGAGATGCGCAACGCGCCCTGGATCCTGTGGATCCGGGACCTGGCCACACCCGATGCGTGGTTCGTGCTGCCGATCGTGATGATGGCCAGCATGTGGATCCAGTACAAGCTGAACCCGACCCCGCCGGATCCGGTCCAGGCCAAGATGATGGCGATCATGCCGTTCATCTTCGGCGCCATGTTCTTCTTCTTCCCGGCCGGGCTTGTTCTCTACTGGGTCGTGAACAACGCGCTGTCGATCCTGCAGCAGTGGCGCATCACGCGCGTGGTCGCGCGCGCCAGGCCGGTGGGGTAGCCGGGCTTGCCTTGACCCCCACCCCCACCCAGGGCGCTCAAAACGGCAGATCGAACCCGAACAGCCACGTCCGCGTCGGCGCCGGCTCGAAGAAACGGCCGTTGGACTCGTTGACGATCACCGATCCGACGTAGCGGCGGTTGGCCAGGTTGTCCGCGCGCGCAAAGAAGTGCGGGCGCAGCGGCCCCCAGCTGCCGGTGTATCCGACGGCGGCGTCGAACACGCCGGCGCCCCCCGCGTAGTCGCTGTTGAGGTCGTTGACGTACAGAGCCGATTGGATGTGCGCCTGCACGGACAGCTCGAGCGGGCCGGTGTTGTACCGGGCCTGGGCCCAGGCGGTGCGGGCGGGAACGGAGGGCAGCTTGTTGCCGGCGCGCACCAGCTTGCGCTGCGCGTTGCTGGAGCAGGGCGGCGACGGGCAGGTCAGGAAGCTGTTGGCGAAATGGGCGTCGATCAGCGAGGCGCTGGCGGCGAGCGTCCAGCCGGCCCCGGGGTGCGCTTCGAGCGAGGTCTCGACGCCGTCGCGCCGCGTCTGAGCGGCGTTGTAATAAGTGGAGCGCCCGTTGAAATTGCTCTGCACCACGATGTCGTTGGTGGTGCGGGTCGAGAACAGCGCGGCCGTGGCGCTCAGGCCCGTCTGCAGCCGAGCCTTGGCGCCCACCTCGTAGTTGTCGCTGCGTGCCGCTTGCAGCGCGGTGTTCAGACCCGGGTTGCCGTCCGGCCGGTACGCCATTTCGTCCAGGGTCGGGGTTTCGAAGCCGCGTCCGTAGGACAGGTAAGTGCTCACCTGCGGCGTGACCCGGAACACCAGGCCGGCGGTCGGGTTCAGCGCACGGTAGGTGACGCCGCCCGATCCGCCGATCTGGGCCAGGTGGTCGCTCGAATCGAACCGCAGGTGCGAGTAACGCGCGCCCGCCAGCACCCGCCAGGCCTCGCCCAGGCGCGCCTCGGTCTGCAGGTAGGGATCGAGCGAGTCGACCGTGTTGGTCTCGTCGCGGCGCAACGCCCCCAGAACGCCGCAGTGCACCCCTGGCGCCGTGCACGATGACGGGTTCATGGTGCGGCTGATGTAATTGTTGAAGCCCATGCGGTCCTCGTCCAGCCGCTCGAAGTCCAGCCCGCCGGTGGTTGTGAGGATGCCCGTCTCGAAAGTGGCGCGCGTATCGATTCCGCCGAAATGCCGGCCCAGGTCGATCACTCCGCCGGGGCTCAAGGGAGAGCTTTCGGTCGTGAGCGGAATGGATTGAAACTGGCGAATCCCGCGATCGCCCCACCACAGCGAGGTCTCGAGCTGCGCCACGCCCAGGTCCGAGCGAACGTTGGCGCCGAGCGTGGCCTGCCGCGTGCTTTTGCGGGTGTTGAACTGCAGCGCCTGAATCGCCGTCTGGTCCGGGTTGGCCTGCAGCAACGCGCGGGTCAGGCCCATCGGGTCCTGCGCGTTGCCCGACTCGAGCGAGTTGACCGACAGCCGCAGTTTTCCGAACGGCGTGCCCAGGAAGCCGGCCCGCAGGTTCAGGATGCCGCGCTCGGCTGCGCTGTGCGGCCGAAAGCCACCGGTGTGGAAGATCTCCCCGTCCAGCGCGTAGTCGAACGATTCGCTGCCGCCGGCCAGGTCGGCCGCGCTGCGCTGCGTGTCGTTGGAGCCGGCTGCGACGCTCACCTCGCCGCCGAAAGGCATCGGATGCAGCGCCGTGGTCAACACGATCACGCCGCCGGAGGAGTTGCCGTACAGCGCCGAAAACGGCCCACGCAGCACCTCGATGCGCTCGGCCGCGTTCAGCGGAAAGTTCGAGACCTGGCCCTGGCCGTCCGGCAGCGTCGCCGGCACCCCATCGACGTACAGCCGCACCCCGCGCACGCCGAACGAGGAGCGGGCGCCGAAACCGCGGATCGAGATCTGCAGATCCTGCGCGTAGTTCTGGCGGTTCAGCGCGACCACACCGGGGATGCGGTCGAGCGTTTCGGACACGTTCACGCGCAGCTGGGCGTCGTGCAGGTCCGCGCGCTGGATCACGTCCACCGAGGCCGGCACGTCGAGCGGGTCGCGCTCGGTGCGGGTGGCCGTCACGACCACGACCGGGATCGGCGCGTTGTCGGCAGCGGCATCGCCGGCCGGCGATTGGGCCTGGGTCGGGCCGGACAATGCGAGGGCGAGTGCAACCGGGGTGAACCGGTACCGGAGTGCAGGCATGAAGTGTCCCGCCGGGCCTGTTGTGCGGCCCTTGCACTCCCCCGAGCGAGCGCGATTATTTCACGCAGGGCGCGACGATGGACGCAGCGTGCGATCCCATGTCGCGTTCTTCTGACGCCGATCAATCCACGCGGCGAGTCGGGAAATCCGATGCGATGCGCTACTTGCCGCGCAGCTTGCGGATCGCGGCCAGCTGGGCCGCCAGGATCGAAATCTCGGCCTCCACGTGCGCGATGTCCAGCTTGTCGGTCGCGCTGCGGCGCGCTTCCTCGGCGCGCTTGAGCGCCTCATTGGCCTTGGCCTCGTCCAGGTCGCGCCCCCGGATCGCGGTATCCGCCAGCACCGTCACCACGTGCGGCTGAACCTCCAGGATGCCGCCGGCGACGAATATCTGCTCCTCGTCGCTGCGGCCGGGCACCCGGATCCGCACCACGCCCGGTTTGATGCGGGTGATCAACGGCGCGTGGCGCGGGTAGATGCCCAGTTCACCGGCCTCGCCGGGCAGAACGACGAACTCGGCGTCGCCGCCGAAGATCGCTTCCTCGGCGCTGACCACATCGACGTGCATGGTGGCAGTCACGCATCAGCCTTTCGCGGTCACTTCAGGGTTTTGGCCTTCTCGAGGGCCTCGTCGATCGATCCGACCATGTAGAAGGCCTGCTCGGGCATCGCATCGCATTCGCCGTCGACCAGCATCTTGAAGCCACGGATCGTCTCCTTCAGCGGCACGTACTTGCCCGGCGAGCCGGTGAACACCTCGGCCACGTGGAACGGCTGCGACAGGAAGCGCTGGATCTTGCGGGCGCGCGTCACCGCCAGCTTGTCCTCGGGCGAGAGCTCGTCCATGCCGAGGATCGCGATGATGTCGCGCAGCTCCTTGTAGCGCTGCAGCGTCGCCTGCACGCGCCGCGTGGTCGTGTAGTGCTCCTCGCCGATCGTGTTCGGGTCGACCTGGCGCGAGGTCGAATCCAGCGGGTCCACCGCTGGATAGATGCCGAGCGAGGCGATGTCGCGGCTCAGCACCACGGTCGCGTCCAGGTGGCCGAAGGTGGTCGCGGGGCTGGGGTCGGTCAGGTCGTCGGCCGGCACGTACACGGCCTGCACCGACGTGATCGAGCCGGTCTTGGTCGAGACGATGCGTTCCTGCAGCTTCCCCATCTCCTCGGCCAGGGTCGGCTGGTAGCCCACCGCCGACGGCATCCGGCCCAGCAGCGCCGACACCTCGGTGCCGGCGAGCGTGTAGCGGTAGATGTTGTCGACGAAAAACAGGATGTCGCGCCCGTCGTCGCGAAAACGCTCGGCGATCGTAAGTCCCGTCAGTCCGACGCGCAGCCGGTTGCCGGGCGGCTCGTTCATCTGGCCGAACACCATCGCGACCTTCGACTCGGGCAGGTTGTCGAGCTTGACCACGCCCGCCTCGATCATCTCGTGGTAGAAGTCGTTGCCTTCGCGCGTGCGCTCGCCCACCCCGGCAAACACCGACAGGCCCGAATGCTGGGTCGCGATGTTGTTGATCAGCTCCAGCATGTTGACGGTCTTGCCGACGCCGGCGCCGCCGAACAGGCCGATCTTTCCACCCTTGGCGAACGGGCAGATCAGGTCGATCACCTTGATGCCGGTTTCCAGCAGCTCGACCGAGGGCGACAGCTCCTCGAAGCTGGGCGAGGGCTGATGAATCTCGCGCCGCTCCTCGGTCTTGATGGGGCCGCCCTCGTCGATCGGGCGCCCCAGCACGTCCATGATGCGGCCCAGCGTTGCGGCGCCCACCGGCACCTTGATGCCTTCGCCGGTGCCGCGAACCTGCATGCCGCGCTTCAGGCCGTCGCTGGAGCCCATCGCGATGGTGCGCACCACGCCGTCGCCCAGCTGCTGCTGCACCTCGAAAGTGAGTCCTTGCTCGACCAGACGGTTGGTCGGATCGGCTTCCAGCACCAGCGCGTCGTACACGTGCGGCATCTGGTCACGCGGGAACTCGATATCGACGACGGCTCCGATGGATTGAACGATGCTTCCTTTGGACATATGGGCCTCGATGTTCGAAATCTGATCAAGCCACGGCTGCGGCACCACCGACGATTTCCGAAATCTCCTTGGTGATGCCGGCCTGGCGTGTCTTGTTGTAGATGAGCTGCAGCTCGTCGATCAGCTTCTTGGCGTTGTCGGAAGCCGCTTTCATCGCGACCATCCGGGCGCTTTGCTCCGAGGCCATGTTCTCGGCGACCGCCTGGTACACCAGGGCCTCCACGTAACGCGTCATCAGCTCGTCGATCACCCGCTGCGGATCGGGTTCGTACAGGTAGTCCCAGGCGTAGGCGCGACGCTCCTCATCGCTCTGGGCAAAGCGCTCGCTGGACAGCGGCAGCAGCTGCTCGATCACGGTCTCCTGCTTCATCGTGTTGATGAAGCGCGAATAGGCGAGATGGACGGCATCGACTTCGCCGCGCGCATAGGCGTCCAGCTGCACCTTGACCGGCCCGATCAGCTTTTCCAGGTTCGGGGTGTCCCCCAGCTGGATCAGCTGCGAGGTGATGTTGGCGCGCAGGCGCTGCAGGAAGCCCAGCCCCTTGTTGCCGATCGCGGTGGCCTGCAGCTTCTGCTGCGCCGCTTCCCACTGCTTCACTCGGGCCAGCACGGCGCGCTGCGTGTTGGTGTTCAAGCCGCCGCACAGCCCCTTGTCGGTCGACACCAGAATCAGCCCGACGGCCCGGATCTGGGGCCGCCGCACGACAAACGGGTGTCGGTACTCCGGGTTGGCCTGGGCCAGCCGCGCCACGATATTGCGGATCTTGTCGCCGTAAGGCCGGGCCGCGCGCATCCGGTCCTGCGCCTTGCGCATCTTGGAGGCGGCGACCATCTGCATGGCCTTGGTGATCTTGCGCGTGTTCTGCACGCTCTTGATCTTCAGGCGGATCTCTTTGGTGCTCGGCATTTAATGACCCCGCGCCCGGACCGCGCCTAGACGGCGCCGCTCGCCTTGAACGCCTTGATCGCCTCCAGCAGCGCCGCCTCGTCGTCCTTGGTCAGGTCCTTGGTCGACTCGATGCGATCGATCAGCGCCCGGTGCCGGGCTTTGAGGTCATCCCGCAGCGCCTTCTCCATCGCCAGCGCCTTGCCGACCTCGACATCGTCGAACTGGCCGTTGTTGACCGCGAACAGCACCACGGCCTGCTCCCAGACCGCCAGCGGCTGATACTGCGCCTGCTTCATCAGCTCGGTGACCATGCGGCCGCGCTCGAGCTGCTTGCGGGTGGCCTCGTCCAGGTCCGAGGCGAACTGCGCGAACGCGGCGAGCTCCCGGTACTGGGCCAGGGCCAGGCGCACCCCGCCGCCCAGCTTCTTGATGACCTTGGTCTGGGCGGCGCCACCGACCCGCGACACCGAAATGCCCGCATTGATGGCGGGCCGGATGCCGGCGTTGAACAGATCCGTTTCCAGGAAGATCTGACCGTCGGTGATCGAGATCACGTTGGTCGGCACGAAGGCGGTGACGTCGCCGGCCTGCGTTTCGATGATCGGAAGCGCGGTGAGCGACCCGGTTTTGCCCTTGACCTTGCCGCCGGTGAACTTCTCGACGTACTCCTCGTTCACGCGCGCCGCGCGCTCCAGCAGGCGCGAGTGCAGGTAGAACACGTCGCCGGGATAGGCTTCCCGCCCGGGCGGCCGGCGCAGCAGCAGCGAGATCTGGCGGTAGGCCCAGGCCTGCTTGGTCAGGTCGTCGTAGATGATCAGCGCGTCCTGGCCGCGGTCGCGGAAGTACTCGCCCATGGTGCAGCCGGAGTACGGAGCGATGTACTGCATGGCGGCCGACTCGGACGCGGCCGCGGCCACGACGATCGTGTAGGCCATCGCGCCGGTCTCCTCCAGCTTGCGCACCACGTTGGCGATGGTGGAGGCCTTCTGGCCGATGGCCACGTACACGCAGACCAGGTCTTTGCCCTTGGAGTTGATGATGGTGTCGATCGCGACCGCCGTCTTGCCGGTCTGGCGGTCGCCGATGATGAGCTCGCGCTGACCGCGGCCGATCGGCACCATGGAGTCGATCGCCTTCAGGCCGGTTTGCACCGGTTGCGAAACCGATTTGCGGAAGATCACGCCGGGCGCGACCTTTTCGATCACGTCGCGCGCCTGGGCGTTGACCGCGCCCTTGCCGTCGATCGGCTGTCCCAGCGCGTTGACCACGCGGCCGAGCAGCTCCGGGCCGACCGGCACATCCAGGATGCGCCCGGTGGTCTTGACGATGTCGCCCTCGGAGATGTGTACGTAGTCGCCCAGGATCACGCTGCCGACCGAATCGCGCTCCAGGTTCAGCGCCAGGCCGAAGGTGTTGTCCTTGAACTCCAGGATCTCGCCTTGCATCGCGTCGGACAGGCCGTGGATCCGGCAGATCCCGTCGGTCACCGTCACCACGACGCCCTGGGTACGGACATCGGTGTCGACGCCCAGCTGCTGGATGCGGCTCCTGAGCAGCTCGCTGATTTCGGAAGGGTTCAGTTGCATGTCGGACTCCGGGCCATCGTTGTTATGTAGTCAGTTGCGCGCGCATCGCGTCCAGACGGGCCCGCACCGAGCCGTCCAGCACGCGGTCGCCCACCGTGACGCGCACGCCGCCGATCAGTTGCGGTTGCAGCCGCAGCTCCGGTTTGAGCCGGCCCGGGAACTTGCGGCCGAGGCCCTGGAGCAGGTCGCCGAGCTGGGCATCGCTGAGCTCGAAGGCCGTCTCGATCAGGCAGTCGGCCGTGCCGTCGGCGTCGTTCTTCAGGGCGCGAAACTGCGCGGCGACCTCGGGCAGGGTCGCCAGGCGGTCGTTCTCGATCACCAGCTTCAGGAAAGTGGCGAGCTCCTGGGGCAGTGGGGCGGGCACGACGGCGCGGATCAGGTCGAAGGTCTGCGCGTCGGACAGGCGCGGGTCGGACGCGATGCTGGCCACTTGCGGTTGGGCCACCGCCTGCGCCAGTGCCTGCAGCAGCGGCAGCCAGGCGTCGGTGGCGCCTTTGGCGGCGGCCGTCGAGAACAGGGCCCCGGCGTAGGGTCGGGCGACGGTCGAGAGCTCGGCCATGGCTACAACTGCGCCTTGAGCTGGTTGAGCAGCTCGGCGTGAACCTTGACGTTGACCTCGCGCTTCAGGATCTGCTCGGCGCCGGCCACGGCCAGCGCGGCGACCTGGTCGCGCAGCACCGTCTTGGCGCGCACCACCTGCTGCTCGGCCTCGGCACGGGCGGCCTCGATCAGGCGGTCGCCGTCGACCTTGGCCTGCGCCTTGGCCTGCTCGATGATTGCCTGGGCGCGCTTCTCGCTGTCGGCGATCAGCGTCTGGGCGCGGGAGCGGGCCTCGGAGTCGAGCAGCGCGACCCGGCGCTGGGCTTCACCCAGGCTGCGGGTTCCCTGCTCGGCGGCGGCCAGGCCGTCGGCGATCTTCTGGCGCCGCTCGTCCAACGCGCGGATCAGCAGCGGCCAGAAGAACTTCATCGTGATCCAGCCGGCGATGAAAAGGGCGACGGCCTGGACGAATAGCGTGGCATTCAGGTTCATGCGGCACCCGGACGTGCGAAGGGGACCTTGCGGATCCCCCCCGCGATGGTTGATGGACCAGAATCGAGCCGGGCGCGCTCAGCCCTTGAACGGGCTGGCGGTCGCGAACCACAGCGCGATGCCGGTTCCGATGATGAACGACGCGTCGATCAGCCCCAGCAGCAGGAAGACCTTGGTCTGCAGCGCGTTCATCAGTTCGGGCTGGCGCGCCGACGATTCGATGAACTTGCCGGACATGATGCCGATGCCGATGCAGGCGCCGCTGGCGCCCAGTCCGATGATCAGGCCGCAGGCGATGGCGACCAGGCCGACGTTAGTCATTGTTTCTCCTATCCATATATGAGCGTGAATTGAAATCGGGTCGGGTGCGTCAGTGCGCGGCGTGCGATTCCTGGGCCTGGCCGATGTAGACCAGGGTCAGCATCATGAAAATGAAGGCCTGCAGCACGATGATCAGGATGTGGAATATGGCCCACGCCGCACCCAGGAGCGCGTGGCCGATGGCCAGGAAGAAGCTGACCAGCGCGCCGTGCAGCGAGTTCAGCGCGATGCCGCCGCCCAGCAGCGCGAGCAGGAAAAACAGCAGCTCGCCGGCGTACATGTTGCCGAACAGCCGCATCCCCATCGAGAACGTCTTGGAGACGTACTCGATGATGTTCAGTCCGAAGTTGGCGGCTGCCAGGAACAGCGCCCCCACCCAGGTCAGCGGGTTCAGGCTCAGGTGCACCTGTCCGAAGGGCGCCGTGAACAG